>JAGGUB010000049.1 GCA_021158725.1 Caldifarciminota bacterium
GTGGAATGTTTGGACACTATGTACCCAAGGAGGCTATTGTTCGAGAAATGGAAGAAGCGGGGTATGCTTTGGAAAAAGAATTTGATTTCCTACCAGAACAACATTTTACAATCTATTTAAATAAGCCAACTTGAACTTCAGATATCTACCATCCGTTAGGTAATATTAAAGAAAGGTTAAAATGATTGACATTTCTCTTCTACCCATATTTTATAGCGTTGATTTAGAAGGAGTTAAATATTAGCCTTTTTATAACAACCCCCCATTTGATATCCCTTAGAAGGAGGTAAGATGAAAGCTATACATTGGGTATTTAGTGGATTGCTATTGCTGACATCGGTTCATCGGCTCTCTTTTGCACAGCCAGCGGATAGCCCATGGCCAATGTATCAACACGATGCACAGCATACGGGGAGGGTAGATGTGATGGGACCTGAATCACCACGAATTGATTGGATATTTGCACCTGCTGAGGGTTGGCTCTCTATGCCTATCATAGATGGGGATTCAGTCATATATTTCTATTCTACAAGCGATACACTTTTCTATGCACTCCATCCTGATGGCACAGTGAAATGGATCTATAACTACAATGGTGCCGGCTATGTAGGTGCCGAATGTGGTGTGGTGAGTGAGGATCATATCCACTTCGTAAGAAATACATGGGAATTTGACCCTCACAGTGGTAGCTACTGGTCCTATTATCATATCTTGAATAAGGACGGAACATTGTACTGGCAAAATGGTGGAGGAACTTATTGGTATTACAATGAACTGTACGGTTCACCAATTATAGGTTCTGATGGCAGGGTATATGTCGTGGGAGACTCCATCGGCGTTACACAAGATGTAAAGCTTTATGCATTTGATGACACTTTGGTTCAATGGACATCATTTCTAAAGCAAGGAGAGGGTAGTACTATTTATGCATCAACGCCTGCAATTGGCCCGGATGGCACAATCTATGTTGCACTTGATGACAGTGTTTATGCAATCAATCCTGATGGGACGAGAAAATGGAGTGTAAGTCGAGGAAACTTCGCACCGGCTGATTGGCGGGCACACGCAACCCTATCCGTAGGTGGCGATGGCACTATATATTTTGTGTCGGAACATGTTTTTGACTCACTCACAGCGGTTGACCCATCAGGTAATATAAAGTGGCGCTGGGGAGCGAGACGGGCTCACATATATACACCTTCACCAGCAATCGGATGGGGCGATACCCTATATTTTGTAAGTTTTATATGTGGTCATGGCGATTGCCTTGTTGCACTAACAGCAGATGGCGATAGTATCTTCATAGTACATTTACCTTTAGCTTGGAATGAGGATATTGCACATGCGCAGATTGCTGTTACAAAAAATATGCTGTATATATGCGGAGAAGGGCCCATATTTGCATTCACGCATAATGGTAAATTGAAATGGAAATATAAGTTTGAATTAGGTTACGAAGGTTATATGGCTATTGCAATCAGTTATGATGGTATTATAGGTATCCGTGAAGATATTTATGAAAAGGAAGTTTTCTGCATCCGTGAAGGCAATTATGCCATTCAACTGCTTTCACCCAACGGTGGTGAGAACTTACCCACCTCTAACCCATATAACATCACTTGGAGCTCACAGAACGTGGATTCCGTCTCCCTCTATTATACACTTGAAGGTAGCGATTACATAATTGATTACATACCAATAATAGAGAAGATTCCCAACACAGGCGAGTATGAGTGGCAACTACCTGATACATCCTGTAGCAGTTGCCGAGTCGCAGTTGTAGCAACCGACTCACGAGGTAATATCCTCTCTATAGATATGAGTGATAGCAACTTTACTATTGATAACACACATCCCGAAACCTGGATCGATCCACTACCAAGATTTATAAATTCATTGTCGTTTGAAATCAGCTGGCATGGTTACGATCCCGGTGATGGTACAGGCTTAGATCATTTTGATGTCCAATATAGAGATGGTGATGACCCATGGATAGACTGGATAACCGGGACTACCGACACTACTGCAATATTTACAGGACAGGAGAACCACAAATATTATTTCAGATGCAGGGGGGTTGATAAGAGTGGCAATGTGGAACCCTACCCTAACTATGATACGTATACCTATATAGATATAACTCAACCTACAATTACAGATGTAAGTCCCGCAGAAAATGGCCTGGCAGGTAGTCAACCCATTATACATGCTGTAATAGAGGATCCCTCTCCTGGTAGTGGGTTGATCCTTGACTCAATCAAGGTGATATTCAACGATACACTTGCATATCACTATCCGGTTAGGGTAACATACGATGATTATACAGGTGAAGTGGGTTTCAGATGGTACGGGTACTCACTTGATTACGGTGACCATACGATAACGGTATCGGCGATGGATTCTGCTGCCAACTGGAATTCTGTAACACATACATTTCATGCATCCTTCTTTGCAGATAAAAAGTGGGAACTCGTGAACAATATGAGTACCTTGGGAGGAGATGATACCTCTTCACTTTATGACGAATCGGAAACAGAGGATTATCTTCTTGGGCTCACTGTGGATGATGAAGCCGCTCTTGAAAGGTTATGCCTTGGTGAGGACGTAATGTATAAATTGGAAGGTTGGACAGAAAAGATAGTACAGGATTTCATGTGGGCATTTACTGATTTGAAGATACTATCCGATGGCTGTGTTGACAACATCAGAAGACAGGTAGAAGCCTGGATAGCAGAGGATTCTGCTGCATATGCTGATAGTATTGAGTCAGCAACCGAGACAGTGGAGCGTATCGTTAATGAATACGAGGATTTTATTGATTTGGGTATCTCCATAGTGGATGAATATTATGGTACTGGGTTCGGTGACCTCAAAACCTATATAAGTGCAATGTATGATTTAACCTCTCCCAATGATGAGGAGATAATCTATCAGTTTCGCCAAATTGCAACCCGTATCGTTATGAACAGTTTTCTTAGGATAACACAGCCATCGCTTGATGATATACTGGATAATGCAATTTCACACAATTTTACCGGCACTTATGGTGAAGCACAACAAGCCACCGGTGGCCTCATGGAGCCAGCTCAATATCCCGATGGTTCGATTCTAAAAATATACAAGGATTGGTATACAGCGGCGGATGATTCCATTTACGATTACATAAGCACAGCACATACGTTCGAGTTTGTATCGTGGCTGTTCGGTATATTGGGGTTACCTGTTGGTGAGTTTGATATCGGGATAGTGTTTGAGAAATGGAGTGAGATGATAGCGACACTGGAATACTTGAGGGCGATGCAGGTTGCATTAAGATACTATGTCGGTGTAGCAGATACATCTACCGGCGGTATAAGGGAAGGCACAATATTGGCGTTCTTCCCGGACAGCAGTGTATCAAAACCAACTCTATGTGAATCCATACCACGGAAGGTGATTGAGAAGTTTAAGAGTAGGTTCAGGGATGCAAAAGCTGATTACGAGGCTTGTCTCTTACATATACAACAACTTGTCGATAATGGTGAGGTTGATAGCGTGAGGTTACTCCTGCCAACTCTCGTAGAACTCGACCGCCAGTATTCGTTCCAATCACGAGTATCGAAGGCACCAATACTTGCTGTTGCAGACACCGCATATGCTGAGGATGTCGGTTTTGCCAATGAGCTATTTGATTTGCATGTAAAATTTGTCAACTCAAATAGTGAGAGATATCGTGTGAACAGATTTATTAGGGGGTTTTTGAGCAATCCCATATATGTGGACAGTGTGGACGCACAGGTACCAGTAGTAATTGCAACAAATGATACACTGGAAGGTATGACATCAGCTTTGTTGGACTCCACCAGCGATTATCCAGCATCACCTATAGTGTTGCCATCTTACTATCAGGTTGTGGATAGGGTTGCGGTTGGTGATACATTCAGCCTTCACGCAAATATAACGAATGGTGGTGCAGGTATTGCACACAATGTAAGGGTACAACTTATAACACCTGAGGCAATCAATGTGGTGGGTGAGGATGAGCTCTACATTGGTGATTTAGGTAGCGGTGACGAGGTAGAAGTCACTTGGTTACTTATGTGTAGGGAAGCAGACGGACCCGTATCACTTACAGTAGCACCAAGGGCAGATAACGGGAAGTCGATGTCAAAAACGGTAAACATAACAACCGAGTATGTGATAGCACCTGAGATTGGCGGTGTTACCGTAGATCCACAGATTGTAGCACCATATGGTTATGTGGTTATCAATGCTTATGTTACGGGAGTTAAAGGAATAAACTGGGTGCGTGCAGATATTACAAGTTCAGATGGATTTTATCATCAGACGGTTTATCTTCGTGACGATGGTCATCACCATGATGGTGGGTCAGGTGACCACCTTTATGGTTACAGATGGAGGACCCCCAGTTATGCAAAAGATTACTACGTGTCTATAACTGCAGAAGACATAGGTGGTAACTACAGAACACGTGGTAATGTTGTGGGTTTTACGAGTAAGGAGTTTGATAAAATGCACAACGTGCTTTTGGTAAACGATAACCTCGATAGGTACGAGGTGGTGAACGACGATACTACAATAGTAGGTGGTGATATTGAAAGTTACTATAAACAATCACTGGATAACCTTGGATTTGGATATGATGTGTGGCATACTATATGTAAGGGAGGCCCATCGGACAGTATACTTGAGCTGTATCGTAGGGATGGATGTGTGATATGGGCAACTGGCACATATGAGGGTAGTGCAATAAGTGTAGATAGTGTACGTAAAGCGCTGACTTGGTATCTGAATCGTGAAGGTAGATTATTTATGACGGGCCAGGATATTGCGTGGGGACTCACACGTAATGGTAGCGAGAATAGCTATTTGCTGGAGAATTATCTAAAAGTTAACTTTCTTTGTGATGATGCCAGTGATTATGAGCTTGTTGGAGTTGCAGGCGACCCAATATCTGATGGGCTCAACATCTGCATAAGTGGAGGTGATGGTGCAAATAACCAGCGCTATCCAGATGTAGTTAAACCAATAGACAACGGTGTGACCATATTTAACTACACGGCTGGAGGAGCTGGTGGTGTGAGGGTTGCCAACCGCACAATATTTTTGGGATTTGGATTTGAGGCAATTAACTCAAACGACGTACGTGATACAATAATGGCAAGGATAATGAGTGGATTTAGTATTACAGGGGTTGAAGAGAAAGACGAAATTATCGCACCCTTATTACAGGTTTACCCTAATCCCGTGTATAACGTGCTGTACCTAAGGCTTAACCTTACAGAAAAAGAGGATCACCTAACGGTGGAATTCTACGACCTTGTGGGTAGGCTGGTAGAGACTATAGTAAATGAGAACGTGACACCGGGTGTACATACTTTACGTTGCAACATGAGCCACTTATCTTGCGGTATATATTTCATGCAAGTAAGGACACCACTTAATGTTTACATAAGGAAAATAACATTAATACGCTAAAGTAGAAGGACTGTTAAATACGAAACTGAGAAACAGGTAGGGTAGTTTACATCGATTCTTTGAAGCAGAATGAGCAGTAAAGTGATTGATAAGCTTGCAGAAACGTAACTTGACATGATTGCGTTATGATTACAATCCAGTGAAGAGAGATCAAATAGTAACGTCATGGATGTGATAAAGTACAAGCCAATTGGGATCATTCATTCTCCGTTTAAAGAACCCAAGGGGACACCCATACAACCTACAGGTGCCAAGAATATTGATGCAACAGTTGAGCTATTCCCCGAATATGTCGAGGGGTTGAAGGATCTGGAAGGCTTTTCTCACATCATTTTGATATATCACTTCCATTTATCGAAGCATACATCTTTAAGGGTGAAACCATATATGGATGACGAGTTGCGTGGAGTGTTTGCAACACGAGCTCCAAGTA
>JAGGUB010000038.1 GCA_021158725.1 Caldifarciminota bacterium
CCCCTATCCTGGTGCGCTACCGGTGGTATCACCTGGTAGACTTGAGGAAGATCTTGCACGACGTGACTTCACGATCAACGCCATGGCTATGGAGCTCACTCCTACCGGTGAATTCAAGCTTATCGACATGTTCGGTGGGCAACAAGATCTTAAGTTAGGTCTAATCCGTGTATTACATCCTAAAAGCTTCATGGATGATCCCACCCGCATATTTCGGGCAGCTCGTTTCGCGGCAAGGTTGGGGTTCCAGATTGAACCGCTAACCGCACGTTGGGCACACGAAACCGTCACCACCGGTATACTGCGCAAAATAAGCCCTGCGAGGATTAAACATGAGTTTCAACTCTTGTTAAGTGAACCCACGCGGGTGGATGCACTTAGGATTTTAAACAAATTAACCGTGTTGGAAGCGCTTAACCTCAAACTACGGCCTGCGTTGCTCAACCGTTGCGTATCCATCTACCAGCGTTACAAGGAGGGTGAAGAATGGTTACTCTACTATCTCACACTTATACCGTTTGATAAACCACCAATCTACTTTCCTGAACCCACCCGCCGTGAGGCTAAGATATTGAACGAGGTTGATGAGTTCCTCAAATCCCTACGCCCCAAATTCGTACGTCTACGTAAGCCCAGCCACATATATTTCATGTTGCAGGGGTTTGAGATTGAATCGCTTCTTTATCTGCTGGGAGCCACCCAACTACGTCGTATAGGGGATTACCTTGATAAGTATAGGTTTGTGAAGCTAACAATCGACGGCTATACGTTACAGAAGATGGGGGTCAAACCCTCCCCCCTACTTGGTACTATCTTACGTAGGGTGTTGGCTGCCAAGCTCGACGGTAAGCTGCATACTAAACAGGATGAATTGCAGTTCGCACGTTCGTTACTTAAGCGCTTGTCGACCTAATGAGGTTGGATATTTTCTAAGGGATGAAATTAATAAAAAACGTGTTTATAGCATGCCTCACCGCTGTCGCAACTTTAATAGTGGGGTTCCTCATAGGGTACTTCATAGTGTTACCCATATGGGTAGGTAAGGGTCGTATCACCCAAGTACCTGACGTACGGGGGCGTGAAATCTCGGAGGCTATGCTTCTGCTCAGAAAGTTTCACCTCAGAGGTTACGTTGAACGCAAAGAATACAATGAGATATTCCCACCCGGTGTTGTGATAAATCAATCCCCTCTACCACGTAAGCGAGTAAAATGGGGACGTGAAGTCGCCTTAATCATCAGCAAAGGTAAAAAGCATGTGGTTTTGCCAAATTTTGCCCACCTATGGCTGATGGAGGTAGAAGATAGCTTACGTAAGTTGGGTTTACGTTGGCGTGTACGGTTTGAACCTTCCGACACGGTAGAAGCTGGTCGTGTCATATGTACGGAACCTGCCCCTATGAGTGTTGTTGAACTTGACGACGAGATTACTGTCATCGTGAGCTCTGGTACAAAGGTGCTGACGATGCCCGATCTCCATGGGTTATCGTTGAGGCGTGCACGTGAGAAACTATTTGCGTTGGGTTTGATCCTACGTAATGTAGTGTTGGAGGATTCGCTCCACCCTGGGTATGTGGTGGATCAATACCCACCACCAGGGGTTGAAGTCTTCCGTGGTGATAGTGTTGACCTTATTTTATCACCAAAATAGGAGGTATCATGGAACATAGAATAGCATTTATAGGATTCGGTACTGTAGGACAAGGGTTGGCTGAAATCTTACATAAGAAACGTGATTACCTAAAGGAGAAGTACGATTTCGACTTCAGGGTGGTGGCAGTATCTGACCCCATTAAAGGGTCGACCTGCAACCCAGACGGGCTCGATATTCCCAAACTTCTGGAGTTGGCGAAATCCAACCGCATCGGTGAATACCCCGAGGGTGAGTCTGGTTGGAACTCCTTACAAACCATAGAAGCCAGCACTGCTGACATAATCGTAGAGGCTACACCTACCAATCTCAACACTGGTGAACCGGGACTCACCCACATACGAGCTGCTATAGCAGCTGGTAAACACATAGCAACCACCAACAAGGGGCCTTTCGTTGTCGCGGGTAAGGATCTCATCGCAAGCGCTAAGGAGCGTGGTGTGATACTACGATACGAAGGTACAGTCCTCAGTGGTACACCATCGTTATCGCTTACGCTTGAAGCATTACAAGGGATACAGATTTCGTGCATTAGAGGTATAGTCAATGGTACCACCAACTTCATACTCACGTTGATGGAACAGGGTAAATCCTACGACGAAGCGCTCAAAGAAGCGCAACGGCTGGGTTATGCTGAAGCCAACCCTACTGCGGATGTGGAGGGTTGGGATGCTGCCGCCAAAGCTATAATATTGGCAAACCTTGTCATGGATGGCGATATCCACCTGAGGGATATCGAACGTGAAGGTATCACCCATCTAACACTTGATGATATAGCGAAGGCCAAATCCGAAGGTAAACGGTGGAAGCTTATCGCACATATTGAGAAGAAACGCGGTAAAATCAAGGCACGTGTCAAACCCGAAAAGCTACCGCTGGACGATCCGCTCGCCCAGATAATGGGGGTCACCAATGCGCTCACGATATCGACAGACGATCTGGGTGATATCACGATTATAGGGCCGGGTGCCGGTCGTAAGGAGACAGGGTTTGCATTGCTTGCGGATATACTTGCGATACATAGGGTGTTGGCGATAAGCAAAGCGTCTGAACCTACACCACCGGAAGGGGAGCCATCTGAGGGTGAAGAAGGCTCACCGGAAGAGCCAGCAGATGAAACACCCGAGGAAGGTCTAAACGAATATGAAGACATACTCTGACATACCTGAAATCGTGATCGGTAAATTGTTAACCTCACACCGATGTACGATAAGTGTGGCCGAATCCTGTACTGGTGGTAGGATCATGGATAAGCTCACTAACATACCGGGTAGCTCCGATTACTTCATGGGTGGTGTAGTTGCATACAGTAACGAGGCTAAAATGCGGTTGCTTGGGGTTGATGAATCCACCCTACGTGAACATGGTGCAGTAAGTTACGCTGTTGCAGTAGAGATGGCACGTGGTGTAAGAGAAAGATTTCTCACCGATATCGGTGTATCCACAACTGGTATTGCGGGGCCAACTGGTGGTACACCAACCAAGCCTGTGGGGTTAGTATACATTGGGTTATCGACACCAGACTTCGATACCGCATATGAGGTGAGGTTTGATGGTGGACGTTGGTTGATCAAAGAACATGCCAGTATAGTCGCTATCCAAAAGGTTATTGAATATCTATCCACCAAGTGATGCGCACATTTATTGCGTTGAAGCTACCCGATCCTATCCGTGAGCGGCTGGCGGGTTACCAAAAACAGATACAGGTGGGGTCCACCGTACGTTGGGTAGCACCTGAGAACATACACCTAACGTTACGCTTTA
>JAGGUB010000113.1 GCA_021158725.1 Caldifarciminota bacterium
AACCTCTGCTGTATGAATAGTGTGACACCCATAAGTATAGGTAGTATGAAGTATGGATCAGGTTGTACGAGGTTCTTCACCCACAGGAAGCGTGCACCCCTAAGCTCGGGTGTCGTCGTAAATACTGCATATAATGCGAAGAATACCGGCATCTGTATGAGTAGAGGTAGACATCCGCTGAATGGGTTAACTCTATGCTCACGGTAGAGTTCCATTATTGCTTGGTTCAATTTCTGTGGGTTATCTTTATACTTTTTCTGTAATTCCTGTATTTTGGGTTGTAACCTCTGTAATGCTACCATTGCACGTTGGTTGTGACGGTTGAGCGGGTAAAACGCAAACGCTATGAGTGCAGATACGATAACGATGACCAACCCGTAGTTAGGTACCACCCTATGTATTACGTAAAAGATTGCAAGCAATGCCCTTGATATGGGACGTATCCAGCGCCACCCCAGGTAGTACGCATCATGTAACCCCAGATCTGTCAACACTTTATATTGCATCGGCCCTGCATATATGAGCATATCGGTGGTGTGTGGCTCCAACGTCAAACTAAACGCTATGTAACCCTTGTATCCTCCTCCCATGCAGCCGAACCCACCACAACCACCAGCTGTACGAGCGAGATCGGTTACCCACATGCTATAACCGATAGACGGGGATTGAGGTATCAACCCTATCAAGAAGAATTTGTTTTTGGTCACCCCCCACAGTATCTTGCCTTCAATGGAATGGCCACCACGTGCAAGCTCACGTATTGGGTGTGTGCTTGCACCCTCAAGCGTACGTATGACACCAGAAAAGTATGTGTATTCCATAGCCCATTCCTCGGTTGCCTCGATACCAGGTACGATAACTTCATACTCCTTTGTGGGTTGCGGTAGCTCATAATGTAGCCTGATCGCATAGTCGATGGTATCCATGCAAAATGTTTTGCGAATCGTATCACCCCTGATTACAAATTCAAACGTAACCGAACTATCCGTTCTATCTATAAGCCTGTAAAGGCTATCGCCAAGGTTAACTATTTCGCCATCTAAGTTGACCTTTTCGGTAAACGCTACCTTGCCATGGGGCACAAGTTGTACCCAACCACCACTCTTGGGTAACAGATGATGCTTTAGGTATATCTTGCTGATACCACCACCCTTCTGTGTGAATACTATCCGATATGTTGGTGTGTCGAAACTATCCACCACAGGTATTGCTGGTGACGGTGTGGGTGGTTGTTCAACCTCCACGGATTCGGGTTTAGCTGTAGCTTCTTCCTTTGGTGTAACGGGTGACCTTTTAGGTGTGAAAAATATACTCCATATGAGTAATACCAAAATTATCAACACCAACGCGATGATAGAGTTTCTATCCATGTTTTAAAAATAGTGTATAACGTGTGGAATGCAAGTGTTGGATATTACCACAGGTGTCAATTGTAACCCAATGTAGGTATAATAAAAAGGTCGGGTGAATGGCTCACCCGACCTTTAATACCTGTCATACAGGTGTACTATTTCACCCGATACGGGAACAGCCATGCATTCGCATCATACACGTACTCGCTATCGTGTAGTGTGTTCCAGTGTAGTACATCGACAGCAGCACGATGTACACCATATGCGAATGGTGTATACCATACACCTTGATAAATACCGTTACCTACACGTGTGAACCTCCACCTATGGTGACGTCGTATACCGGCGGGACCACGTCGGAAGGAATGCATGAACACACATGCAGAGTCAACATTTGTGTAAACTGTCACGATAACCTGTTCGTTAGGTCCAAACGTGAGTATATCGTCCCTATGTACGATTGTAAGCGGATCCGTCAATACCGTATCGGGGTAGCTTGTAGACTGTATCCTGATACTATCGATAGCTACCGTGTTGGGGTCGGATGTTGCCTCTGCACCCGAGACCATCCATATACGCCATCCACGGTAATAACCTGGTACGGTGTCACGCTTAAATATCGCATATCGTAGGAACGTATCATGTAACGGCTTATCCACTGTATCTATGGTATCGCCACCCGTGATGATGTGTAATATACCTTCGCAATCACGTGATATCGTCACGAATGCCGAATCGCCAACAATATCTATATCAAGATCGATACCGAGGTGTGTACCTTCACGCCACCAGAAGATCGGCTGTATAGGTGCTTTGGTCGGCCCTTCAACAGTATCCGGTTTAGTATATTCGACATCAACCCCAAAATATGGTAGCTTTGAGACCAATGCCCTGATCGCCTCCTCATCACTCATCGTAGGTTGTGCTTCACGACACCCCCAGATAGTGGCTAAAAATATCCCCATAACGAGAACCGGCATCCATTTACGCATTGTTACCTCCTTCTGATTCATCTCTTATATTAGACGTAAGGGTTGGACAAAAAGTTTGTTCACATGTGATTCATGTTGAACTTTTAGTTAACGAGTGACGTATAAATGCCACCACTACAAGTGTTAGTAAGCTGATCGATGCACCAAAATAAAACGTATAGTCTGGATTGATATCCCACAACACACCAGCAACAAGCCCCCCTATGAGGGTGGCTATCCCTGTGAGGAAGTGAAATATACCAAATTGCATCCCATAATGGCGTTTCATAATATCGGCACCCCATGCACGTTGTGTACCCTCGAGTAATGCAAAAAATAACCCATAGAACATGAACGGTACCAATAACCAGTATCCATCAAGTGTCGCAAACCCCATAG
>JAGGUB010000096.1 GCA_021158725.1 Caldifarciminota bacterium
AGCTGAAAGGTGCCACATTACCCATTGCAGTTACAAGTAGCACACCAAAACTATCCGCAAGTATACTTGCCACACGTGATATGGGGCATGTGGTGCCATCCATCTGTGTGTAGGAGTAGCTTTTGAGCTGCTGGTTGATTGGATCCCAGAAATACTTGTAGCCGAGCGAGTTCGATATTATGTCGACACCTACACTGCAGGCTAACCATTCAGCACCACGTACCCACCAATCTTCCTCCGTAACGATATCCATATAGTTACCCAGGAAGGGATTATATACGAGTTCGGTCTTGGCGAGTGCAAAGCTTGCACCAAACGCCGCCCCTATGAGTTTATCCGTAAACGTACCAGCTATCAAGGATAGCATACCTGTACCATGGCGTAGCTGTTCACGTAACCGGATATCCTGCATAAATACCGTGGTATCCCCTATATTGAGCATAAACTCATCAGGTTGATACATCACGTTATCGTCACCCCATATGAAATCACGCGTAGCGATGATCTGTTCATCTGATACGATATGGATCCAATCAAACCCCGTATCAAGTATGCCAATCTTCACACCACTACCTGTATAGCCAAGCTCGTGTAGCTTGGGGATATTGAGTTGTGCCAGCTGCCGATAAGATGCACCATACGGTAAGCTCTTTAATGGAAGTTCAACTTCAGGCAACGGGGCAACCAATAGTTTAACCTTATCAATAAGCTTGACCTTGCTGAAGCTTGACACCTCCGGTAACTTACCGATCGGCATACGGAAGACGGCTGCGTTGAGGCAACCTGAGTAATAAACGAAATCACAGCCCATGTTTTTGAGCTGCACAATCTCCGTGTCCACGTTACGATCGTTGAAATAGAGCCATACCTTGATCACTTTGTGCTTATCGTACTTGGTGTAAAACTGTTGCAAATATGGGGTGACCTTAGGTATACCCGTGAACAAGGAAATAGCTATAACCCACATCTATTTTTAATACAGATATTCATGAAGTGTCAACCACGATACGGGTCATCTGATAAGAATGATCACCTTTTATGGCTCATTGACGATAGTTTATTGCAACATAACTTTAAATAAAGGAGGAAGGATGTTATTCATAACGACGTTGGACGTGATCCCCGGTAAAGCACGTGATTTCCTTGATTTCCTCAAGTCCTTTAAGGTACCCGACGATGTCAAGATACACCAATTCTTGGAGCTCTTCGGTAAGCCCGATTTCGCTATCATCTACGAGGCACCCGACGAGAATACCGCGGTCGATTTTGTGCTACAGTTTTGCCCCTATGCGACACCCAAAACCTCATTATGTAATCCGATAAAGATTGGTGAATGAAGAACGCTGAGCTGGCCGAAATCTTCGAGAAGATAGCGGATGCACTTGAATTCAAAGGTGAGCTACCGTTCAAGGTTAACGCCTATCGTAAGGTAGCTCGCATACTACGTGACCTACCTGAGGATATCACCGACATATACAGGAGGGGTGAACTCCGCAGCGTACCCGGTATAGGTGAAGGTATTGCCAAGAAGATCGCCGAGTACATAGAGACCGGTAAGATGCGCAAATACGAGGAAGCGATGCAAGGTGTGCCACCTGATTTGCTGAAATTGATGGAGGTACCTGGGTTGGGACCCAAAACTTTGAAATTAGTGTACGAAAAGTTAGGTGTCAAAACCCGTCAAGATCTCGAACGTGTACTTAAGGATGGGTCACTTGAGAAGCTCCCCGGCATGGGCAAGAAGAAAGTCGACAACATCAAGAAGGGGTTGGAATTTTTCGACCGTTCCCGTGGCCGCATACCGTTAGGTATCGCGTTACCGCTTGTGGAGGATCTTATCGAATATCTGAAGCAATACCCTGTAACTAACATCTCACCAGCAGGTTCGTTACGTAGGATGAAAGAAACCGTTGGCGATATCGACATATTGGTTACCTACGAGAATGGGGAGGAGCTGATCGATCACTTCGTAAAATACCCGCGAGTAGAACGTATCCTTGCACAGGGTAGCACAAAGGGATCGATCATCGTCAAAGGTGGCTATCAAGTTGACCTACGTGTTGTACCTAAGGAGAGTTTCGGTGCTGCACTACAGTATTTCACGGGATCCAAACCTCACAACATCAAACTACGTACTATTGCACGTGCGAGAGGTTGGAAGATCAGCGAGTATGGGGTGTTCGAAGGCGACAAAAAGATAGCAGGTGTCACCGAAGAGGAAGTCTATGGTGCACTTAACTTACCATGGATACCACCTGAGATGCGTGAAGATAGGGGGGAGGTTGAGCTCGCCCAACAGGGTAAGTTACCCCAGATCATAGGATATGATGACCTAAAGGGTGATACCCACATCCATACCCCATATTCGGACGGTGTATCGTCGATCGCTGAGCTGGTTGCACATGCCAAGCAGCTCGGTTACGAATACATAGTGTTGGCAGATCATTCGCACATACCGCGGTCGGATCGTAACTTTACGTTGGAAATGCTTACCAAACGTCGTAAGGAATGTGAGCCACTCGAATCCCAGTATAATATCAAAATATTTCAATCACTTGAGGTTGACATCAACCGTGACGGTGACCTCATGGTAGATTCTAAGGTGCTCGATGCACTCGACTTCGCTATCGCTGCTGTACACATATTTCCGAAAGATTTCGATATGACGCCCGCCATCATTAAAGCCATAAGGCATCCGAAAATCAAGATACTTGCACATCCACGGGGTAGGTTGATCTCCAAGCGTGAAGGCTATCGTGTGGATCTTGACCATGTGATGCAGGTAGCACGAGAGGAGGGTGTTATCCTCGAGATCAATGCTTACTACGATAGGCTTGACCTCACCGATATCGATGCCATGCGTGCTAAGGAGTTAGGTATCAAGATGGTGATAGGATCTGATGCCCACAATGTGGGTATGATGAACCACATAAGGTTTGGTATCGGGGTAGCACGTCGTGCGTGGTTGACGAAAGCCGATGTCATCAACACCTTACCACTTAAGGAGTTCACCAGCTTCGTCATGGGTTGATGCCTAATAATTTTCTTATCACCGGTAACCCCGGTGTTGGTAAAACCACGCTCATAAAGCGGTTGTTACCACATCTTATCAACCCAATCGGTTTCTATACACAGGAGTTACGTGATACCAACGGTAAACGTGTAGGGTTCAAAATCGTACGTATTGATACCAACGAACGTGCCGTATTCGCACATATAGAGTTTAAAGATATGCCACACGTCGGTAAGTACGGTGTAAACATTGATATACTTAACCAAATCGGGGTGCAAGCTATCGAAACCGCCATCCGCATGGGACACCCTATCGTTGTGGATGAGATAGGTAAAATGGAGCTATTATCCGACAAATTTCAACGTGCAGTACTTGAAGCACTCGACCTACCTAACTTGTTCATTGCCACACTTACTAAGTCCAAGCTACCATTTGTAAGCTCTATCAAACACCGTAAGGATGTTGAAATCTTTTGCCTGACTCGCAAAAACAAACAGATCATATTTGACCAACTAACTGCGATTATCAGCCGCTTTGTTATTTAGTGGTTCGACCTTCAACACTAACCCATCTATACCTGTAACCCTTACTTTTGTGCCCTTGGTGAGCTTAACGTCACTGGTAGCTTTCCACAGTGTACCCTGTACGAAGACTGTACCTTCCTTGGTGGGTGTGATAGCCTCACGTACAATCCCTTTCTCACCTATGATACCCTCCATACCTGTACGTGGTTTCCTGCGTCTGGTCATAAACGCTTTGGTGAGTGCAAACACAAAGAATGACGCTGTCATAAACACTACCACAAAAATTAACCACGGTGATATCCTAAATGCTGGAGGTACCTTACCACGTGGTATTAACAATATTGAGCCCAACGTAAGTGCCACTATCCCTCCTATTGTAAACGGTCCATACGTGGGTGTAAGTGCCTCCATTACGAATAATCCCACACCTAATATTATCAACACTACACCTGCAAAATTTATCGGCAGAATATGTAACCCCAAAAATGCCAATATCAACGAGATTGCGCCAAACACACCCGGTAGTACTGCACCGGGGTGTGCGAACTCAAATATCAACCCATATATCCCAAGTATAAGCAATACATATGCGATGTTGGGGTTAGACAATACGTGGAAGAACCTCTCCTTGAACAACCATGGTACTACGACAATATCTTCACCTTCGGTTTCAATGGTACGTTGTTCGCTATCGATCTTTACTTTCCAGCCGTTTAACTTATGTAGGAGTTCATCCCTACTTTCCGCCAGTATATCTATGACACCTAACTTCTTTGCCTCCTCTGCGGTTATGGATTTACTCTCAAGTACGGCCTTTTTGGCCCATTCCACGTTACGACCACGCTTACGGGCGATAGCCTCGATATAGGATGCTGCGTACTGTTCGATCTTCTCTTTCATCTCTTCAGATAGCTCACCCTCCCCTATGGCTACTGGGTGTGCTGCCCCGATATTGGTACCGGGTGCCATGGCTGCCACATGTCCGGATAACACTATGAACACACCTGCAGATGCAGCACGTGCACCTGCTGGCGCTACATACACAGCTATAGGTACGTGTGCGTTAAGGATTGACTTGACTATCGATTCCATGGATTCTAACAACCCACCGGGGGTGTCAAGTTCCAGCACTATCAATGTAGCATCTGCGGATTCGGCCTCTTCTATCAAACGTGCCACGTAGCTGGCACTCATAGGGTCTATCGTGCCTTCAACCCGTCCTACGTATATTACTGATATGAATGCCATAAGTATGGCTATCATTTGCTTAACACCTCTTTGATCACCTCAACTATGGTTTCGTAGTTTATCCCCCTACGTGCAAGGAATGCCATCAACCTACGTGCTTTCTTATCGGTTGGTAACGATGCCGGTAGCTGTTTTAACCTCCTCATGGCGAGCCGACGTGCCAACTCGTAAGGATCGGGTATTTCTGCATCTGTCAATGCCTTGTCTATGATCTCAGGTGCTACCCCCTTACGTAGTAGCTCACTACGTAACCGATACACACCAAACCTGAACCCACGTGTCTCTATCCAATCCTTTGCAAACTTATAATCATCTATGAGCCCAGACTGTTTGAACTGCGTTATCAACTGCTTTATGATTTCGGGGTCGATACCACGTCTTTCAAGCTTCTGTTTCACCTCGCTCTCAGTGTAAGGCCTGTACTCAAATATACGTAACAGGTAGCGACGTGCCTCCTCGTACGACTCGCTACGCTTTATTTCGGACAACAGTTCAGGTGTTATCTCCTTACCTTCGGTTAGGTCATATTTCTTTACCACCTCAGGTAATAGTTTCATCTCCTCACCATTGGTTAGCCACACTTTGTAATAGCCATCATGCTCTTTGATCTTTTTAATCTCCATCTTAAAGTATCGGTAAGTACTTTTCTATCTCATATTGGTTGATACGTGCACGATAGGTTTCCCACAGCATTCTGCGGTTCCTTATGTATTTGAAGAAGGTTTCCTCACCCAACGTACGGCGTAAAAGTTCAGACCTTTCCGCATAGTGTATGGCTTCACCGAGGCTACCCGGTAGATC
>JAGGUB010000015.1 GCA_021158725.1 Caldifarciminota bacterium
GTACACCGACACCGGGGTTCAACAACATGGTGATAGAAGCTGGTAATACCTCCATCGACGATATGATCAAAGACACCAAGAGAGGTATCCTCATATATGGAGTCATAGGGGGTGGTCAATCCAATGTCCTGGCAGGCGATTTCTCGGTAAATGTGGGGTTGGGTTTTCTAATCGATAACGGTGAAATAGTTGGCCGTGTCAAGGATACCATGGTAGCTGGCAATTTCTACGAACTGTTTAGAGATGGTAGGTTCATGTTATCAAAGGAACAACAGGTGATCGCTAACTACAAATTACCATACGCATATGTTGAGGATGTAACGGTGGCAACCAAATCGTAACCTGTGATCAACAACCTATGACCATTTGCTGATTGACACATATCGAATTCTCGTATTTTAAATGTAATTATAAAGGAGGTTGCATGAGGATAGGAGTTAATGGGTTTGGCCGCATAGGCAGGTTAGTGGTACGTAGGATCTGGGACAAAGGGTTAGAGAACGATATCGAGGTGGCTGGTATCAATGACATAGCACCTGCTAATGTGATGGCACACTTACTCAAATACGATTCCACGTATGGGGTATGGGATAAGGAAGTCACCGCCAAGGAGGATGCTATAGTGATTGATGGTAAGGAGATACCATTCTTCATGAAAAAAGAGCCCTCCGAACTACCATGGGGTGACCTCAACGTCGACATAGCAATAGAAGCTACAGGTGTGTTCAGATCGCGTTCAGCAGCCGCTAAGCACCTGGATGCGGGCGCCAAACGTGTGATCATTACTGCACCAAGCAAAGGTGAGCCTGCCGATATCACCATAGTGCTGGGGGTAAACGAGAACATGTACGATCCGGCTAAACATTTTGTGATATCGAACGCATCATGTACGACCAACTGTTTCGCACCCGTGGTGAAGGTACTCCATGATAAACTTGGTATCGAGCATGGATTTATGACCACCGTACATGCGTATACAATGGATCAGCGGCTGTTGGATGCACCGCATAAGGATCTGCGACGTGCACGTGCAGCAGCAGTGTCGATCATACCGACAACTACGGGTGCAGCGAAAGCGATCGGTTTGGTCATACCTGAGTTACAAGGTAAGCTCCACGCAATAGCGATTAGGGTGCCAACAAAGGATGCGTCATTGATCGATTTCGTAGCTAACGTAAAAAGGGGAACCTCCGCAGAAGAGGTGAATAGCTTCTTCAAGGAAGCATCTGAAACATACCTCAAGGGCTACCTCCAGTATGTGGATGTACCGCTTGTATCGAACGATTTCATAGGTAATGACCATTCCGCTATATTTGATGCACTTGAAACCTCAGTCATCGGTAAGATGGTAAAGGTACTCGCATGGTATGATAACGAATATGGTTATGCAGCACGTGTGGTGGATTTAGCTCAATATATTTATGAAAAAGGCATATAACGATAGGCTTTACCTAACGCATAGGTAACCGAACCAGGATACACCTGGTGTAGGTGGTAACCGAATTTGGGTTGAGGTTAGCATGAGATTAGGGGTAAGTTATTTCGGGAATAAAGATATCGATTGTGTACATAGACATATGGAAGATATAAAAGGAGCAGGGTTTGACTTCGTGGTATTCACATACTCGGAAAACGATCACGAATATTATGAGGGTACATTTGACAAGATCGTGAAGGTAGCACAGGGGGTTGGCTTGGAAGTATATCTCGACCCATGGGGTGTAGGTGGCGTATTTGGTGGTGAAGCTTACTCGTATCTCGTGATGAAAAACGTACACGAACGTCAGGTATCATCCACCGGTAAGATATTGCCAGCATTATGCTTCAACTCCACCGAACTACGTACTTATATACAGAAATGGATACAATCAGCACAGAAGATAGGGGCTGACGGCATATTTTGGGACGAACCTCACTTCTATCATGTAGATAAGGGATGGGCCTGCTGCTGTCAGATATGTAGGGAAGAGTTTCGCAACCGCATGGGGTTTGAAATGCCACGTCAACTTACGGCTGAAGTACGTCAGTTCCGTATTGAGATGTTATTGGACTTCATAACTTATATCACCAAAACTTCCAAGGAAGCGGGACTAAAAACGATGCTATGCTTGATGCCGGGTGAAGATATCGATTGGGATAAAGTTGGCCGTATGACATGGGTTGATGTGATATCTACCGATCCATATTGGTTATGGGCACGTGGTGACTATCGTGAATATGTCATGTTCTGGGCCAAGAGGATTTATAAGATAGCGGAGAAATTCAATAAAGAGCCATTAATATGGGTGCAAGGATTTAAGGTTAAAAAAGACGAAATAGATCGTATCCATGAAACCGTAAAGATTGCAAACGCTGTGGGGATAGAGAACTTTGCGGTATGGAGCTACAAGGCTACAAAATATATGTCAAGCATAGCATGTGAAGACCCTGACACTACATGGCAAGCCATTTTGGATGCATTTAAATCCCTATCTTCCGACAGATAGCGAGCGCACATATTGTAAAGACTAAGAAAATGCCAACCCCTACAAGCCCATTATAGAAGTAAAATTGTGATTGCATGTACATATAAAATGTATAGGTGGTTAACACGTACGAACCAACACCTATCCAATATGCGGGCAGATTATCACGCCAGAAGTATCGTACAATAAACAACACGTAAGCGATGAATGTGAGCACATATAGCGAGGAGAACAAGATATCCTGTGGTGAAGTTGCTTCCCATAACGATAGGGTTGCGATGTAAATTACCATCAGCATTATGGTGAGTGGCTTGTACTTTGCAACGTAAAATGCGAAAAACGTCACAGTAAGTATCGGCAATAGTTTAAACACTATATGATTGTAAGCGAGCCATGGCAGTGCAGCACCGGGGTATAGGCATGCTAAATCAGGTAATACGATCGATGGTAACCTCGGTAGAGGTAACCTCAATCTCAAGAATAGGTTCTGTACAAGGTATATAAAGAAGAACAGCGATGCACCACCAAAGATACCGTGATAAACGGCAGACCCAAGGTATGACGCAGCGGCTTCGTGTGGTAGCAAATATTTTCTACCTGTATAAGTACGGAACAACGTAGCCTGCAGAGATATTGATAGAAATGTACACACCACAATGGTGACAAACTGGATAAAGGTGTTGTTTGCTTTCGTCACAACGTATTTTGTCACCCCTACAGTGCCGTCGTAACCCCTGTAGAAATTAACCACATATGCGTTACATATGTACATGATGTATGTGATTACAACAAACACGAGGAACACGAGGCCA
>JAGGUB010000017.1 GCA_021158725.1 Caldifarciminota bacterium
GGAAGCGCAACGTGGTAAGCTACTACGTGAGGGTGTGGAATTGGCTATCATCGGTAGACCCAACGTGGGTAAATCGAGTGTATTCAATGCACTACTTAAGGAGGAACGTGCAATCGTTACCCCATATCCGGGTACCACACGTGATTTGCTTGAAGGTTGGATAGATGTTAAGGGTGTACCGGTTAAGCTTATAGATACAGCAGGTATTAGGGAGACCAGCGATCCAGTCGAACAGATAGGTGTGGAGCGTGCACGTCGTGCAGTCATACGTGCATGGGGTATCATCTATGTGTTCGATCAGAGTGAGGGTATACTCGACGAAGATATCGATACAATAAAAAGATTACCCAACAAGCCAATAATTGGTGTATTGAATAAGAACGATCTACCGTCCAAGGTTGACGATAAAGCTCTGAAAGGGTTTAACTTTCCCATCGTCAGCATATCGGCACTTAAACACAGAAATATAAATGAATTGGTTAGTGCGATTGCTAACCTACTTGATATGCAACCCGGCACGTATGTGATGTTACATGAGTATCAGGTTGAATCCCTACGTGAGGCACATGCAGCGCTCACCCGTATATGTGAGGGATGGCAAGAACTTACGCTCGACCTCGTAGCGTATGAAGTACGGTGTGCAATCGATGCGTTGGGTAAAATAACCGGTGAGGTGACAGCTGAGGATATATTTGATAGGATATTTGCATCTTTCTGTGTAGGTAAATGATAGCATATTTCGTAGCAGACGTACACCTGGGTAGAAAGAGTGATGGACGGTTCCTGCGATGGTTACACAAGATACGCGGGAAGGTGGACCATCTATTCCTGGTGGGCGATATATTTGATTTCTACTTTGAATACCACATACCTGAAGCCTACAATGAGGTGATGCATGCACTTACCCAGCTCATGCATGATGGGACAAAAGTCTATTATGTACTGGGTAACCACGAGATGTATCCCTGGGAGAGGCTCAAATCCATGGGCTTGTGGGTAGGTGACCACATAGCTGTGGAGATTGGAACCCATAAAGTGTTTGTAGCTCATAATCTGGAAGGATTATCGCGGGGACAAAAATTCATGTTAAGAAGTAAAGCCGGTCATCTGCTCAGCAGCATAGTACCGAGGGCGACATTGTTTGAGGCTGGCCTGTTATGGGCGAAAACCTCATGCTTGTGGGATCGGCTACGTAATAGACGTCGTATGTGGAGTAAAATAGAAGCCAACTGGGCCATACTTCGTAACCACTATGATGTGGTGGTAGTAGGGCATTACCATACACCCTGTGTAAAAGAGAAAGATGGCCGTAAGTTGATAATATTACCGGTATGGACGAAATCGTGGGGTTACCTCAAATATGAGGATGGTGAATGGCGGTTGATACATAGCAGAAGATGAGAGCCATTCCTCTGTGTTATAATTTTAACCTGGTAGGTTTCGATACGTGGCCAGGACATCCAACCGCTTCATTGACCTCACGAATACCACAGTATCTTATTACCATGATGGAGGTACGATGAGCCCCAAAGCTTATGTTGCTCTTTTTATTATAATACCGGGGATATTGTTTGCAGGTACGGTAGAGTTTGAATTCAATTTTCAGCTGGATGAGCTTAGAATCACCAAATATAACAATTACGATCTCATCAAGCTACCTGGTTGTGGCCATACTGTAGAGCCTGGTGCCCCTTATCTACCGGTTAGACATACGGCTTTGCTGGTACCACCTGATTGTAGGGTTGATAGCATCGTTGTGGTGAAGGTATCCAAAACCGTGTTACCACGTGTTGTAACCCCCTACCCTGTACAGGAACCATATCCAATATCTGTACCGATAGAACATGAATTCATCCTACCAGCACCACAATTCTACAATCTACCCGAGTATCCAACCTTCACCGTGAGGTTCAACTCCGATGGCTATATTCATGGCTACCATATCGCCAATCTAACCATTGCACCGGTACATTATTTGGGTAGATCGAAGCAACTCGAATTCATTGCGTATCTTAAGCTCCGCATATATACAAGTTATAGGCCGGCGAGACCACACCCATACAATGCGATTAAAGCAGCCATCCCCCGTATACGTGAGATAGTGTATAATCCAGAGGATATCGACCGTTATCAACCACCCACACTTGTGGGTTACCAATCACCGGTATTATCACCTGATACAATAGACTATGTTATCATCACCGTAGATGAGTTCGTGGATGGATTTAATCCACTCAAGCAATGGAAGACACAAAAGGGTGTACCCACGGAAATAGTGACCACGGATTGGATCTATTCAAACTACCCCGGGCGTGATGATGCCGAAAAGATACGTAACTTCATAATCGATGCATACAATGCATGGGGTGCAATGTACTTCTTGTTGGGTGGGCAAGCCGACCACGAGAATGGTGAAGAGTTTGTACCACGTCGTGATGTATACTACATAACGACAGGTGTGGGCTACTATCCAGATGAAGATACGATACCTACTGACTTATATTATAGCGATCTGGATGGTGATTGGAATGCTGATAACGATAACGTATGGGGTGAACGTGAAGACAGTGTCGACCTATACAGTGATGTATACGTGGGACGTGCACCTGTCAAGAACAGTTCGCAGGTGGAGAATTTCGTCAACAAGGTTATAAACTACGAACAAGGTGTGGAGGTTGGCTACCAAACGCATATCATGTTGGTGGGTGCAGACCTATGGCCTTGGCTCGATTATAACGGTGATGTAGTGAGTGAAGCCATCAGCCAGATAGTACCTGATGGCTGGCGGGAGACCAAACTTTACTATGTATGGGGTAACTTGAGCACCCAACGTGTTATCGATACGATCAACACCGGTGTGGGGTTTGCACACTACGCAGCACACGGTAACGAGTATGGTGTTTATTGGGAAAGCGATGGGTTGACGACCTCCGATCTGTGGCAGCTGACCAACGGCTACAAACTGGGGATACACAATGCGATATCGTGTTTCTCGGGTGCATTGGATGAAGTTCCAGGTGGTGACTGTTTTGCGGAGGAGTTGGTTAACAAACCCCATGGTGGTGCAGTCGCTACGATAATGAACACAAGGTATGGATGGGGTACACCACCGGAGTTGGGGCCATCGGAACGGCTTGATACAGCTTTCTATCACCATCTATTTGTTGACGATGTGTATGAATTAGGTAAGGCACACGCTATGGCACGCGATGATTACGTGTCATGGGTTACCTGGCAAGACATAGAAGCTTATTGTATTTATGAGCTTACGGTGTTTGGTGACCCTGAGCTTAACCTTTGGACTACGATACCGGGTTCATTATACGTGGATGTACCAGATAGTTTGTTGTCAGGTACGGAGCGGTTGGTTGTCACAGTTATGGATTCCAGCAATAACCCGGTTACAGATGCACGTGTGGTGATTTACAACGAAAACGGTTTCTACAGGATTGGGTATACAAATGTGATCGGTAAAGTTGAGTTCACCCTACCCGCTACTTTGGAAGGTGAGCTCACGGTTGTGGTTGTTAAACATAACCATATACCTTACCAAACCACCATACCAATAGTGTCGGCGACTGGCCCGTACCTGGTGTATGGAGGTACGGTTATAGATGATGATACAGTGGGTCAAACCCATGGTAACGGTGACGCTATGCTGGATCCAGGTGAGCTTACGGAGATATGGGTGAAGATCAAGAACGTGGGTACTGACAGTATCGTAAACGTTACCGGTAGGATATCGTGTGCGGATGCTTATATGACGATACTATGTGATACGACAAGCTATACAAGTGTGGCACCCGATAGCACTGTGATGTCGGGTACACCGTTTGTTGTTGAGCTATCACCCAATACACCTAACAACTATGCATTTACGGTATTGTTGTCACTTGAGACCCTTGTGGATACATGGGGTACGGAGTTTATACTGGATGTACCCGAACCTATATTGACGATAGTGGGTGACTCACTAATAGAGCCTGGAGGTGACGGTTACGCCAGCTCAGGTGAGGTTATTACCCTTTATGTGAAGGTGACAAATTCAGGTCCCGTTACCGCATATGGGGTGATGGGGCAGATGTGGTCACCTTCACCGTATGTTGCGATAACAGTTGATACACAGAGGTTTGGCGATATCATGCCAGGCGATACAGGTGTGTCGATGGGTTCGTATCAATTGGCCATAGCACCCGCATGTCCACGTGTGTATGAGGTACCATTGGTGCTTGAGTTTACGGATGATAACCCTTATTCACATGATTGGCAGGATACGTTTATGCTACAGATATGGGCACCCGGTGAG
The DNA here is from genome assembly GCA_021158725.1 of Caldifarciminota bacterium. Taxonomy (GTDB): domain Bacteria; phylum Hydrothermota; class UBA3073; order NMUJ01; family NMUJ01; genus NMUJ01. The sequence continues at coordinate 4,307 of JAGGUB010000017.1, forward strand.
ATACTGGTGGTAGATGATGGGTTAAAAGCAGACTCTATATCGTTGTTCTTGAAGGCACTCGATACACTCGGATACAGCTATGATGTGGTCAAACCCATACAAGTGGATACTAACTTGTTGAGCTTCTACCCCATAGTGATATGGTCGTGTGGGTGGAACTTCCCCACACTTACGGATGAGGATCAGGCACATCTGGCGTGGTTCCTCGACCATGGTGGCGCACTATTTATAAGCGGGCAGGATATTGGATGGGATTTCAACGACCCCAACGGTTATGCGTATGGTGATCCATTCTATGAGGAATACCTACATGCAAGGTACATACGTGATGATACAGATATATTGACACTTATAGGGGTGGCAGGCGATCCGATAGGTGATAGCCTCGTGTTATCGCTTGAAGGAGGTGATGGTGCAAACAACCAGCAATATCCGAGTGAGATCGATACGTTGAACGGCTCATTACCCGTATTCTACTACGAAGGTGATGGCATAGGTGTGATACGATATGTAGACCCTGTAAAGGGGTATCGTGTCGTGTACTGGGCGTCGGGGTTTGAGGCTATCAACAATGCAGGTGATAGGTGTGAGGTTATGTCAAGGATAATCAATTGGTTAGAAGGTGGCCCATGGGTGGCATGGTTCAGTGTATCACCTCAATGGGGGCAACCTGGTGACACGTTTACCATACGTACAAAGACGTATGTGATGAGTCAATCCGAAGCTATCGCTAAGGTGAAGGTCTACGTGAGGGTAGGGGAAGAGGTTATCGATTCACTCTACTTGTATGATGATGGCCTACATGCAGATAGTGTAGCTAACGATAGCATATATGGTAACGAGTGGGTAACCTACTTGAGAGCTGACTTTTGGTTAGATCTATCGGTTACGGATCTATCGGGTGACACCACATACAGGAGGGGTGTGGGTTGGTGTTCAACCCTACTACCGGCGATGGTGGCGGTCGCCCCCGATAGCGTGTATGTTGAGGTGATGGCTGGTGATACCGTCACATCGTATCTACAGATAATAAATACGGGTGAACATCCGCTAACTTATAGGATTGAGCCGCTACCTCAGTTCGATGGCTCACCTAAACCTATGCGGGTTGAGCCTCATGCACCTGCTGATAAGGATGGTACCCCATGGCAACCTGGCCCGCCGGTGGTTATGGGCGCAGGTGGCCCCGACTCGTTCGGCTACAGGTGGATAGATAGTGACGAGGGTATCATAGAATTCAACTGGCGTGAAATATCAGACGTGGGTATAGAAATTGATGGGTTTAGTGATGCAGACGACGATAATGTGGGGCCGTTTGATATTGGGTTTGGGTTCAAGTTTTATGGTGATACGTTCACAAAATTTAGGTTCTGTACGAATGGGTTTATATCGTTTACATCGAGTGCAGATCCATGGAGTAACCTGACGATACCTAACCCAGAAGCACCAGGTAACCTGGTGGCA
>JAGGUB010000103.1 GCA_021158725.1 Caldifarciminota bacterium
CTATCACGTACGAGTTCGGGTGGTTCAACATAATCCGTATGTACATCGATCGTACCTATACCTACAACAAAATTGTACCCTTTAAGTTGGTTAATCACATCGTACCCGATACGTACATCACGATGCCTACCCAGCTGTTTGGTATCGCGGTTGGCATACTCGAAATGCAACTCATGCACGATACCCTGTAGTTTCTCAATATGTGGGAACAGCATCGAATAATTTGAAAAACATATGTGTATACTCCAGAACACATCGGTATGCTTCAACTCACCTATCGTCCATATAACAGTATCGATGAAGTTACCCACCTCATCACGCTTCGTGGTAGCGGCTGGCTCATCCAGCTGTATGTATTTAGCACCCGCGTCTATTAACGATTTAAGGTTTGGCTTCACAATACGTTCAGCTACATCCTTCAGAAACCTCACACGTGCGACATGTCTGGCTTCATGTGCTGTACGTGTACCGATTGCTACATTTTTCATGTAGTATTCATCAAACGACCAATCCACCACGGTATATGCACCAGTGACTGGCACTTTGATGGGTTTAGATGTAAATCCCTTCACGGTATTGAACTCATCCAGATGATAGTATCTCTTAAGTGATGGCCGGTACACACATGCTGCACGCCTGTAGTATTTATTATCGAACGACCGCACATGCCCGTAGAATTTGAAGCCCTCCACGTTACGTATCACATGTTCGTACATCTCGATACGATGTTGCTCACCATCGAATAGAAGGTCGAGCCCTGCCCTTTCCAGTAACTTAGTAGCAAACAAGCTTGATATATGTATCACCCGTCGTTTGTCTTGATCACTGATCTCTTTGCGTTTATGCAGTATCGACAACAGTTCATCACCTTCAGACTTCAACCCCAGTTGTGTTGCCCAATATTTTGCATCCTCAATATCGGTATCGGTCAATGGCCTTCCCGTAAGTAGTTTCACACGCCAGTTGGGTTTAGCCAAGCTACCTATCTCATGTGTCACCAATGGTTTCATATTGCTTTTGGTAATGATTTCAATACCTGCACCTTTTTATCTGCACACGTACGTGGTAAGAAGTGCCAATCACTGCTACCTGTGACAACTATGAATTGGGGGTTGAGCTCCTCCGCCAGCATCTGTACAAACTGTATGACTGTATTGGGTGACTCTATCAACGAGTTTTCGGTATCGAACACTCCCGCAGCTATACCTTTGTCATGTGGCCAACGCAGGCTTTTCAACACTTCATACTCTGTATGTACGAAGTCCAGCCCAATTGCATCAACCTCAAGCGATACCAAAAAGTTGAGCTTCTCCTCGTCGGGTGATGCAAAATATGTCATAAGTAATAACAACTTGGAACCCAGCTCACGTTTGATCATCGCATAAAACTTACGTAGTACCTGCATGTCATCAGCTGATACCCCATCATAAACGAGTGATGGGTCACCAAAATATATAGCATCAACCTTTGGTATGATGTAATGTGTGGTTTCCAACATAATGTCTGCGATCACCTTTAATGTAGCACCCTTTGCGAACCTACGTACCAACGTAGGTGCTGGCAGGTACGCAAACCATAGCCCACCATGGGGTTTATGAAAATACTTGTCAACCCATGGCTCTATTTGGGGTTCGTTCAACCTTACATTGTCACCAAACTCTATCACCCTAAAGAATGTATTTGTCTCATAGTAACGTACGAGCCCATCCACTCTTACAGTATCCCATATCTCTACAAATGGCCGTAGTAGGTCTTGCCAGTTGAGTAACCCATCGTATTGTAAGTCCAACCCCTCCTGTAATCTAAACAGTGCTTGCCTGTCAGCTTCGTACGCCTTAACCAGTTGGGTTTCATCCACACGCCCCCTATCGTAATCGCGGGTCACTTTGATCAGCTTTTCACCTCGTGGATATAGGCCATTTAAGCTCTTGTATATGCGCATCAGTGTAGTAGTTCGGTCAGCATATCTGGGTTAACAGCAATGAAGTAAAACCCATGCACGTATGGGGTGAGCTCCTCCATAATCCGGTGTATTAACTCTATAGAGAACTTAGGTAGCTCCTTATCGGTTAGTGAGTCAACCTTCGTGATAATCCATTCCGGTATCTTCACCCCCGGTACCTCGTTCGCCATATGATATACCATAGTTTTGTTCCTGAAGGCCATCATGCCTGCAACTATTTTCACATCGGGTAGCTTGTCGAGGAGTGCCTTAATTATATTCGGTTCGTATATGGGTTGGGTTACAAAGAAATCCGCCCCATACTCCATACGATGATGCACTTTGGTGACGATTGTGTTGAGCTCATCCACAAAGTTTATCGTCGCCCCTATATATGCGTCGACAGCGGGTGTGAGTTTGTTACCAGCGAGATCCCTACCCTCACGTATGAGGTTGGCAAGCTTGATCGCTTCTTCAGTGGTTAAGTCATACACCGCAGTCGCCTGTGGGTAATCGCCGAGTTCGGGTGGATCACCTGCTACTATCAACACATTACATAACCCCACACTGAACATACCAACAAGATCTGATTGCACACGGGTTAAACTCCTATCCCGTAGCGCGAAGTGTACCACTACCTCAACATCGGTGTGCTCCTTGATGTACAAGCCTGCAATATATGGGGCTATACGTACCTTACCCATGGGTGAATCGACAATCGATACCGCTGTAGCGCCCGCTTCTTTGAACATATTTACCTTATGTATGAGTGGCTGTAGAGCACCTGATTTTGGTGGCAGTAGTTCAACCAACCGTGCACACCGATGTTCGATATCATGCTTGAGTTGTGACCTCACTTTTACCTCTTCACGGATGATATCTTCCTCTATGGGTTGCCATTCCACAACGATTGAGGGTTTTCTACCTTCACGTATGAGGTTGACCAATTCTCTTATACCGGCTGGTCGTGTACCACAACAACCACCTATCACCGATGCACCCAGCTCCACAGCTGTTAACCCAAACTGTGCAAAGTGTTCAACCGCATCGGGGTAGACTATTTTACCCTCTGTGACGATGGGTTCACCTGAGTTTGGCTCCAATATAACCGGCAAATCCGTGTATCTCAACATACGTCTACCGATCTCCAACACCTGTAGCGGGCTGACACTATGGTTTACTCCCACCGCATATGCACCTAATTTATGGGCGAACGATACCACATCCTCGGGTGTCATCCCCGTAAGTGTACGCATGTTGCGGTCAAACGTAAACAGTATAGCTATTGGTATGTCGGGATCTATCTCACGTACGCATTCAACTATAGCGGTGGTTTCCAACGGATCGACTTGTGTTTCAACAAAGACGATATCGATACCTGCGGTTATGAGTGCTTCCACCTGTGGCTTATAATCTTCGATGAGCTCAGCCTTATCCACAGCCGTGTACGGATACGTGAGCCGCCGCCCGAGCGGCCCTATCGAGCCACCCACAAGCTTACCGCCTGCTTTACGGGCGAGCTCTACCGCTTTTGTGTTGATTTCAGCTGTTAGATACTCTATACCTCTTTTGCTGAGCTTGACGGGGTTGGCATCAAACGTATTCGTGAGTATGAACTGGCTACCTGCTTCAACATATTCACGATGTACCTGTAAGACGAGGTCGGGGTTGATAAGCACAGCTTCACAGGCTAACCTATCTTTTGGTAAACCCAACGAATATAGGTATTCACCGATAGCACCATCCCCGATGACAGGTGTGTCAAGTTCAAGAAATTTCTTCATCTAACCAACCGCATACTGAGTGGGTAGCGAAAATATTCACCTGCATAAGCCTTAACTGCAGCTATGGTGATCATCGCGATATGTAAGATCGCCAACCCTATGTATATGGGTATACCAACGTATACGAGATACAGCAATCCAGCGATCAACATGTAGATCGTCATGCTGAGCTGAAAATTTAACGCTTCCTTACCGTGGAAATCGACAGCTGGTAGCTCGTCACGTTTGAGTAACCACACCACCAGCGGCCCTATAATATGGCCAAAGGGTATGATGTAACCAGCGAATGCTGCAAGATGGCATATCATCGCCCATGTACGTTCTTCTCTGGACGAGGGTGCAACCCACTGTCTATACATCTGTCACTCCCATTCCATGGTGGCAGGTGGTTTATTGGATATATCGTATACCACGCGGTTGACTTCGTTGATTTCGTTCGTTATCCTGGTAGAGATGCGTTCCAACACTTCATATGGTAGCTTGGCGAAATTTGCCGTCATTGCATCCTGTGATTCAACGATACGTACAACTATGGGGTATTTGTAGGTTCTTGCATCACCTTGTATACCGACAGTTTTTATTGGCAACAATACTGCAAACGCCATCCATACCTTATCGTACAGGTTGGCAGCCTTGAGCTCCTGTTCGATGATGTAACTTGCCTTACGTACGATTTCTACCTTCTCGGGGGTGACCTCACCCACTACCCTGACCGCTAAACCCGGCCCTGGGAATACATGTCGATGTACGATACTATCTGGTAGCCCTAACTCCTTTGCGATCCTCCTAACTTCATCTTTATACAGATCACGTAGTGGTTCGTAAACCTCCAGTTTCATGGTTGGTGGTAACCCACCCACATTATGGTGGGATTTGATCCTTGCCGAGTATCGTGTGATACCACTTTCGATACGATCCGAATATATTGTACCCTGTACCAGTACGGTGGCACCTTGTTTGGCTGCTACCTCTTCGAATATATCGATAAATAGCTTACCTATGATTTGACGTTTGGCTTCTGGGTCGGTGACACCTTTCAAGGCATCGAAGAATCTATCTTTTGCATCGATTATGTGTAAGTTGAGGTCAAATTTTGCAAACGTCTGTTGTATGAACTCGGTCTCTTTGTAACGCATCAACCCCGTATCTACGTACACAGCGATTAGGTTCTTACCTATCACGTTATGTACCAGTACTGCAGCGGTTGATGAATCCACACCACCAGATAGCCCGATGATCGCCCGTTTATTGGTAAGTTTGTCACGTATCTCGTTTTGTATGGTTTCGATGATGTTGGCGGTTGACCACTCTTTTCGTGCATCACATATGTTGAATACGAAGTTGGCAATAACTTTACCACCATTGGGGGTATGTGTGACCTCAGGATGAAACTGCACTCCATAGAGTTTGTGTGCATCATTTTCGAATGCTGCAACCGGTGAATTATCTGTAACAGCTACCACTTTAAAGTCGGGTGGTAGCTCTTTTACAATATCTCTGTGGTTCATCCATACCTTTTCTATGGGAGATAGGCCATTAAATAACTTGCTTGTGGTTAAAACCCTAAGCTCTGTCACCCCGTACTCACCGGATTCACCGTAGGTGACATTGCCACCATTCATATACGCTATGAGTTGATGTCCGTAACAGATACCGAGTATTGGTACACCGAGTTGAAAAATACGGTGGTCACATTTGGGTGCCGTCTCGTCATAAACTGAAGCTGCGCCACCCGAAAGTATTATACCTTTGAGGTTGCCAACCTTTTGTAGCTCATCAGCAGATGTATCACCGGGTAATACCTCAGAATAAACTCCAAGCTCCCTCACCCTTCTTGAAATAAGGTGGCTGTACTGGCCACCGAAATCTAATACAATAATTTCATCCATCCTATAAATGTTACGTGAATTTCGGTATTATCAACTATAGTGGGTGGTTACTCCCTCACCATCCTTGTACCACACTTGGGACATGTAACAGTGTTACATGGTACACCAGGGGTATGTGGTACCTTTGTCCCACATGCGGGGCATACACAGTAGCCGCCGGGGCCACGGCCACCACGTGGGCCACGCCCTCCTCTTGGGCCAGGTCCTCTCGGACCGGGACCACCGGGTGTCCCTTTACTTAGCATAGTACCTCCTGTTGTTAAAATTTATCGCTATAGAGGGTATGTCAACTAAATTGAACCTCATCGTAACACTATTATTTTACGTACGAGATTTGTACCTTCAAGTCGTATAAAGTATACACCAGCGTGCAGCCCCTCTGGTACCCTCCACACATATGTACCTGTGTGCTGTACAAGTATGCTGTACAATTTTCTGCCAGTAAGGTCGTAAATCACTAACCCACGTACAGATGGTGTGTAATAATGTATCTGGAATACATCCATACCGATGGTGGGATACACCTGCAACTGTAACATATGGGTGCGACCTTCTGTCACACCTATCAGTTTACCATAGTGTATATCCTCATAAGGTGATGATGGATGTACAGGGTCGCTGTGGGTTGCACCTTTGTAGTACAGTTTTAACGCACGTCCTACAAGGTAACGTGCACCAGGGTACCATTCTGGCTCGAAAAACGGTGGCTCACCGTAACCGCCATCGAGTCCATAGCCGACACCTGCTGCCCATACGATGGTTAAGGTTTCGTGGTCACGTATTCTGAATGGCCCATATGTTAATAGAAACCTATAGTCGAACGCATCTGCATCCCAGATGAATGGATGTTGCATAAAGCAATGGTATTCACCGCTACCGGGTGGATACTCACAGAATGGATGTGTACACGTCATATATGCGAATTTATCTGCATCTGTACCGGGATCGTTTTCCCAGTTCCACCACGTATGTGAACGCGGTCGTGGTAACCTACATTCGAGGCCATTTTCGTCGACCCATACTGAATCATACGTACATGGTGGCGTGTATAAGAA
>JAGGUB010000051.1 GCA_021158725.1 Caldifarciminota bacterium
AGGCATTCCCATTCGTAACCAAAGGTTATGGGTGAGAATTTACGCATAGGTTATCCCCTTGATTTGGACTTCGGTGGGCATCAACATGGGTTTATGTTCTGCCACGTAGAGTGTACCGATACCTGGTAACGTCTTCTGTGAGAGTTTCAGCTTTATGTCCCTACCATGGACCGATAGATACAGGTACAAGGGTGTCTTACCACTACGTACGATGGAGATGAATCTTTTATCCACCAGATTACGTGCGATGATTGCAACCGCATACCTGTCCACATAGAAGGATTCACCCACAAGGTAAAGTACCCTGTACTTAGCTACAGTGGTGGGTGTCAGCTCATTACGTTTGAACATAAGCGTAACCGTTAACCCTTGCTGGTGGAGGTTAATCCTTACAACTTCTATCTTATCAGCTGCAGCACAACATAATAGGCAGATGCCACGTTGCTCATCTACGTGTATGAACCCACCCGCTTTTAGCCCACAATAGTCGTACAGCCTTGTCCATGGTGCTAAAGGACGTTGATACCGTAGATGTTCGACCCTATCACCCAACGGCATAAATACGATATTGTGTTGCCCCAACCCATGTCGTGGTAACATTATGTGGTGACCGAAATCCAGCTTCCGCTTATAACCTACGGTTATGGAGTAATCCATGTACACAGCAGGTAGCGCACGTGGTGTGGATATGTGCTTCAATAGCTTAAGCTTACCCTTTTTGTATTCGTATCCTTTGGCGGTATATTTATACCCTTTATTCCATAAACTGGTGACATCATCAAACGACAACGTATCAAGTATACCACCATAATACAGCCAACCCGCCTTCTGTAGGTCCAACCGCGGTGTAAAGATATCCATTCCACGTGGCTTGTAGGCCAGTGAACCGATCCTTGCACCAAGTGGTTCAAGTATCTCCACACGTACGAACCTGTTCTGTAGCACTCTACGGGTAGCAACGTCAGCTTTTATGAACTTGCGAGTCTCATCCTCTGTGAGTACGATGTGGTCACCCAATTTCGGTACATGATGTATGCATTTACGTACGATGATGCCGGTTTTACCCTTTGTACCCCTGGGTAGCTTGGTTTTCAGTATGCTGTCAATAATGCGTACTTTGAGTTTGACTTCACAGATGTTGACCCCACCATCGTTGAACTCACGCAACCTTTGTATATCCTCGACTTCGGCGATTAACCTCTGTATCATCTTTTGCATGCGGCTACAAATGCGGCAAATAGTTTGTTGAAGGGTTCACTTTCGTACATATATTCGGGATGAAACTGTACACCTAACATAAACCCATAATCAGGGTGCTCGATGGCCTCGATGATACCATCCTCAGCCAGCGCAGAGACGATGAACCCATCTGCGACGGTTTTGACTGCTTGATGATGGAAGCTATTCACCATAAGGGTTGTTTGGCCCATGATTTTGTGCAACAGTGTACCCCTTTTCAGTGTTATCGTATGTATGGGTTCATGTACGGGTGCTTTCTGCCAGTGGTTCACATCGGTGAGCTCACCCACATCCTGATATAAGTTGCCACCAAACGCTACGTTCAACACTTGCATACCACGACATATACCGAGTATGGGTTTACCGGTCTGTGCGAACCGCTTAACCAGTGTGAGTTCGAACCGATCGCGTATGGGGTCGACACGTTTGAGCTTGCCAGAATCTGTACATCCATAAAACATCGGATGTATGTCACCACCACCTGCAAGCAACAACCCATCGAGCAGATTAGATAGCTCATCGATACAGGTGTCGTCCACATGTGGTAAAACCAACGGTGTACCACCAGCAACTGTGACCGCCATCACATATGGACGTGGTAAATAAAAACTTTTGGTGTCACTTTTACATGTTATGCCGATGATGACCATTTTCGCCTCTTAGCTATAAAAGAATTATAGCAGATATAGGTGGACGTCAATCTGGTTTATGCTCTTTCATCCGCTGTTAGTGAAAGTGATTTTGATCTATCTATCACTCTACCAATTCTTCATCTTCAGGTCTCCAGGCTGGATCTACAATGCACAAAAATATTAGGTCGTTTGGCCCAATATTCTTTATTCTCTGGACTGAGTTTGGTGGAATATAGATCACATCTCCGGCAGATACTTTTGACTTTTCGTCGTCTATGTACATTTCGCCTTCACCTTTCAGTATGTAGTAGACCTCTGAACTTTTTAACCTATGAGGTAGGGTGGTTTCACCAGGCTTAACCCTCGCATGAGCGAGACTATACCTTATGGCGAGCTGCTCTTTTAAAGGGCTCAGCAATTCCTTCAAGATTGAGTTATCCTTTGCGATTATCTCCTTACATTTGTGTACAGTTTTTATAATCATAACTTGCCTCAAATCAAAATATACCGGATTTTGCTTCTGCCAACCTCATTTTACCATTTCAACAAACACATAGGGGTTTAAAAAAGACCCCCATAGCTCTCGGCCCCCCGATATAAAGGAGAAGGGTGACGGAGAACCGTCCCATATTGCTAATGTTTAGGTTGATAGGATTCAAGCTCGACACTCACTGTATCTGCATGTAATAGCTTCTGTACCACACCGAGGATACCTTTTGCTGCACACTTGGCTTCGAGCTTGACCACACCTACACCGGGTGCCAGCCATATAGTTGATCGTGACCGCGTACCGTCACTTACACGTAATTCGTCGGTTAACTTGATACATATGAACCTACCCGCAGGTAC
>JAGGUB010000094.1 GCA_021158725.1 Caldifarciminota bacterium
GAAGAAAATGGTAAACGTCTCTATTTCGTGAACGCAATGGCAGCCAATGACCCTGACTCTACCCGCATAATATGGGAACGGTTGGCCAAAAACTATGAATACAGGGTGGTACTTATCAACTGTCGTGCGGATAGAGTGGAACGGTCGAAACAGCTTGCCAGATTATGTGCTACATGCCTGCCAGCGGATCATTATGTAGTGACAGGATATCTAACCAAGGTGTTTATCAAGCATGCAATAGCATGCAATATACCACGTACTAAACTGATAGATATGGGGGGAAGTTCGCCGGCTGAAATCTATACGAAGGTCACCTCAATCGCGGTTGATGGTAGCCTTATATTCGCCATAGGTAATATCGTTGTGTTGGGGCACGAGATTGTGAGCTATTTTGTCAGCAAAGCAGTTGAAGATGGTTAGTTTACTACCACTGGCGGTAGGCATAGGTATGGTGATCAGCTTGATATTTGTTGAAACCATCGGTGTAGCAGCTGGTGGCATAGTGGTACCCGGTTATATAGCGCTTATACTGCACCATCCATTTCGTGTGTTGGGTACCATATGTTGTGCACTTATCACGGTGGGTGTGATAAAGTTGTTGTCACGGGTCACTATACTATATGGACGACGGTTGCTTGTCATGTGTATATTGGTTGGCTATCTCATCGGCTACATGAGTAGATTGCACCCGATGCTGGATATAGCAGGTGAGAGGGTTGAGATTGCCGTCATCGGATACGTTATACCTGGGCTTATGGGGTATTGGATGATACGTCAAGGTATATGCTATACGTTAGCAGCGATGCTGGTGGTAGCAGTCATCGTTAGATTGATCTTAATTGTTATCACAGGCGGTACCATACTGCCATGAAGCGTCGCCATGGTAAGTTACCGGTTTATACACTTGCTGTAGTGGCAACAGTTGCGATACTGCTGTTTTACATCGAAGAGCGAAATAAGGTTACAAGGGATGACCCACATTTGATGGAGAAACTGCAAGCAGCTACCATCACACAAAGGGCGTTTGAGATCATCAAATCTTTAAGGGATAGCCTTGAATTACCCATAGATGTGATTAATGACCCCAATGCAACCGGGTTGATAGGTGATCAGTATACCCCTATAACATATGGTATGGGTAACCTCACCGAAAAGCTTACCACGTTGAATCCCAACTTCGCTGCCGCTGTAGTGGATATGTTCATACAAGCTGGGTTAAAAGAGAACGATATCATAGCTGTGGGTTGGAGCGGTTGCTATCCAGCCATCAACATTGCGGTATTAGCTGCATGCAAGGTACTTAAGCTGCATCCCATTATTGTTACCTCCGTAGCTGCATCAATGTGGGGTGCTACTATACCTGACTTAACGTGGCTCGACATGGAGGCTACACTGTCGGAAGCGGGCATATTCCCGTACCGATCGGTGGCTGCATCAATAGGTGGTAAAAATGACGTAGGGATGGGGCTATCACCTGAGGGTAGAAAGTTGATACTTGAAGCCATCCAACGTAACAATGTGCGGTTGATAGAAGCTCGTTCGCTACAGGAAGCAGTTAATGAAAGGTTAGCAATCTACGGCGATAGTGTGAAGTTATTTGTAAATGTGGGGTGGTCACCTGCTAACATAGGGGGAACGGAAACTGATCTGCGACCTGGTTTAACCCTGAGGACGCAGATGTTGCGACTCAAAGGTACGAGTGTTGCAAAGGCGATCGCCGAACGTGGTGTACCGATCGTCAACCTTGTGGAGTTTGATAAGCTTGCCCATAAGTATGGATTACCTATAGCACCTATACCTTTACCACCTGTAGGTGAAGGTAAGCTTTACCATAAAACAGTATATTCTGTGCCATTAGCGAGCGTGTTCATCGTGATTATAATTGCGATACTTCTTGTGGTGGTTATGTTTGATGTTGAACATATCATAAGGAGGCAATAATGTGGCCATTTATAACATGGTTTATGATTAATGGTATTATCGTGCTGGGTGAAACACCAGTCGCAAAGATAACAGTTACACAGACGAAAGAGATCAACTATTACCTGCTCACGAAGGGTGATACACTGAAAATAAAGGTGAAAGGCCCCACATGGTTACGGGTTTATACGAGGATAATCTGGCATCCTGATATGGGTGAAACCGCTACATACAAAATAATAGTTGAGGAAGATGACCTTACAACTAAGGTGATACGTAAAACTACGGAAAGATCCAATAACTCGCACCTTAACGGTAAGCCCATCAGTAAATGGCGTTCATTCTATGTATATGTGCCACCCGACACCCATACGTATAGGTTTTATCTGTGGGAAGCGCCATCTGATACGATGTTGGTGAGGTTTAGATTTCAAGCTCCACGACCGTGGACTATGTTAACCCCTATCTCATACATTAGGCAGCTGGAAGCTATCGAACGTGAACGTATCGTCACGTATTACACAGGTGATGCAGATACACCTGTAGTGATTAAGGTTGATGGCCCTAATAAGTTGAAGGTGGTTTCACGGTTGTTGTTGGATTACACCGCTATTGGACGTAAAGTCTACACGATAACCATATACGAAGGAGAGAAGTTGTTGAAACGCATAACCCACGTCACGTGTAGATCGGAAACCGTCACGTTTAAAGATGAACCCAGGTTCGTGCCATCGGTGGCTGGAGTTACATACTTGGATATTGCAAGAGGTACACATATACTGAAGATATTGCCCAACCCTGATGCAGGTGAGGTGGGGTTCATATTCTACGTCAGGGGTGATTAGATGTGGGTGTTGACCTTATGTACAGGGTTATCGATGGGGTTGGAGATGCGGGTGAGTTACCAAGATAATGTGTTCCACTACTCGTATGTGGATATAGAGGAGTTCAAAACCGGTGTCAACCTATACCGGTATCCGATTGAGGCTATCGACGATATTGTAGCAAGTTATAAATTATCGTTTAAGTTACGTCGTTATATATTTGACGGTAAGCGAACGACCTTCAACTTACATGTAATACAACACCAATTTGTGTTGAATCGGCGTAAAAGCTACAATGTGTTGTATTTCAACATCTGGCAGAAATTGTACAACGGTATGTTTATACAACCTGCTATCAGATATACCCCTGTATATCTCATACGGTGGATGCGTAACCAACGTGGTGAATATGTACCTTGTGAGTATGAAACGCTTAGCTTACAATTACGTATGGGGTATAGTGTGCCTAAGTATAAGGTAGCGGTATGGATCACGTATAAATATGACGATTATTGTGAAGATTTCGACTACTATGATACGAGGATATGGTGTGCTGGTATATCGATGTATTTGAAAGGAATAAAGGCGATCCACCCCACTATCAGTTATAACATAGTATCAGCATATGC
>JAGGUB010000112.1 GCA_021158725.1 Caldifarciminota bacterium
AACTTGAACCGCAAAATACCAGATAGTTTGAGATTGATGTATGTAGAAGTTTGGGAGGACGAACGTCAGGGGGTACGCTATTATGAGGGATGTGCAACGTGAGAATGACGATCGATGTATTCCCATTGATAAAGTAGGTGTACGTAACTTATCGTATCCTATACTTTTGCGTGACAAGGCACATGAATTTCAACACACTATCGCAAGGGTAAACATGTATGTGAATTTGCCACACAATTTTCGTGGCACCCATATGAGTAGGTTTGTTGAGATACTTAATGAGTACAGGGGTGAAATAGCGATACAAAATATTGGAAAGATTTTACATCGTATGAAAGAGGTGTTTGATGCCGAATCTGCGCATGTGGAGCTGTTTTTCCCATACTTTATTGAGAAACAAGCACCTGCATCTAACCTTAAGAGTTTGATGGGTTATAATTGTGGGATTATCGGTAGATTGAAAGATAAGGTCAAACTCTACCTGTGGGTAGAAGTGCCAGTAAATACAGTATGTCCATGTTCTAAGGAGATTTCAGAAAAAGGTGCACATAACCAACGCACTTATATAAGGGTGAGGGTGCATTTTCGTGGGTTGCTGTGGATAGAAGATCTTATCAGAATGGTGGAGGATTGTGCATCTACACCTGTGTATGCGTTGCTAAAACGTGAAGACGAGAAGTATGTCACTGAATGGGCGTACGAGCATCCTTCATTTGTTGAGGATGTAGCACGTAACGTAGCAGTTAAGTTAAACAATGACGGACGTGTACTTGGATATGAAATAGAGGTTGAGAGCCTGGAAAGTATTCACAATCACAACGCTTACGCTTATATCAAACGCGGAGGTTAGGCCTTTACAAGTTTAGCACGTATATTGGGTATACCGGCCATAGCGTTACGTGTATCAATTATCAAACGAGCATGCTGTGCGATCATCTCGTAATCATAAGCGGTATGGTTTGTTGTTATGATGATGGCATCGTATTTTTTGAGCATCTCAGGCGTAAGTGGTACAGAACGCATTTTGTAACGATACTTGCGGGTGGGTGGTAATTCAGGTATATGTGGGTCGTTATAATCAACGATAGCACCATGCTCACGAAGTAGTTCGATAATTTTAAGTGCGGGACTCTCACGCATATCGTCGACGTCGGGTTTGTAAGCTACCCCAAGTATTAATATATTGGCACCCTTTAGTGATTTACCGTGTTGGTTGAGTGCGTGGACGGTTTTATCCACTACAAAATATGGCATCGAGGTATTAATTTCACCTGCAAGCTCGATGAAGTGGGTGTTGAGCCCATATTCACGTGCTTTCCATGTGAGATAAAATGGGTCAATTGGTATACAGTGGCCACCAAGTCCAGGCCCTGGATAGAAAGGGTGGAACCCGAACGGTTTCGTAGAAGCTGCCTTGATAACTTCCCATATGTCGATACCCATGCGATCAAATATGATCTTTAGTTCGTTTACAAGTGCTATGTTGACTGCACGGTAGATGTTTTCGAGTAGCTTTGTCGACTCGGCTATGCGGGTGGATGATACAGGGACAGTCTCTTTGACAATTTGATCATAGAGTAGCTTTGTAATTTCCAAGCAGGATGGGGTGATACCGCTCACAACTTTGGGTATATTGGCGGTGGTGTACTTTTTGTTGCCAGGATCCTCACGTTCGGGGGAATACCCTAAAAAGAACGTTTCACCTACTTTTAGGCCGGATTCCTCGAGTATGGGTAACAGCTCCTCTTCCGTTGTGCCAGGATAGGTTGTACTCTCAAGTACTATGTGGTGACCCGGCCGTAAGTTATGGCTGATGGTGCGAGTGGTATTCAATACGTAAGAGAGGTCGGGTTCGTTGTGCTTACCAAGTGGGGTTGGTACACAGATTAAGATGTGATCGACCTCTTTTAACCGTTTGAAGTCAGTGGTTGCCTCGAGGTATCCCTTCTCCCTGTAGTGGGTTATGAAATCGGAATCTATGTGTTTGATGTAGCTTTGACCTGCGTTTATCATGTTGACTTTAGTGTCGTCGATGTCAAACCCGAGCACCTTGAACCCTTGTTTCAGGAACTCACGTGCAAGCGGTAACCCCACATAGCCTAACCCTATTATGCCGATCTTCGAATGGCGATTTAAAATCTTATCCCTTAGTGTTTCGACGTATCCCATGTGAGCTCCTTTCTTTTACTTATTAACTTACCTGGGTGGGTTGCTCCTTGGTTGACATCTGTTGTAGCTGGGAGCGAAACTCTATCATCGGTATCCTTATATGTTTGGATTGTGCCACCTCGATGGCTTTGGAATAGCCTGCATCTGCATGACGTGCGATACCGATACCTGGGTCGTTGGTGAGCACACGTTCGAGTTTGAGGTCTGACGCTTTTGTGCCATCAGCTACTATAACTTGGCCTGCATGTATGGAGTAACCTATGCCTACACCACCACCATGATGTACTGAGACCCAGGTTGCACCTGATGCGGTGTTCAGCAATGCATTAAGGATAGGCCAATCCGCTATTGCATCGGAACCGTCCTTCATCTGTTCGGTCTCACGGTAGGGGGAAGCAACCGACCCAGTATCCAAATGGTCACGTCCTATCA
>JAGGUB010000016.1 GCA_021158725.1 Caldifarciminota bacterium
CTGAATCGGTTGGATGACAACATCATGAACCATATCTTAAAGGTGCTCGACCATCCACACATATTGCGATTGATAGCAGATTATGGGGATGTGGATTACCCAAGTCGTGTGGTACTAAAGTTGTTACAGGAGCCGGCGGTTTGGTTACAATCGTTACATTTCAGGTAACCACTACCCGTAAACGGCTTGAACTTCACCTATCTTGTGATATATTTAAAAATGCACTTTGTTGTAACTATCGATGGTACTGCTGCCTCGGGTAAAAGTACCACCGCTATAGGGGTAGCCGAGAAGTTGGGCTTATTTTATATCGATAGTGGTGCCATGTACCGTGGTGTAGCGCTCGCTGTATTACGTGCAGGTATCGACATAACCGACCGTCACGCTATCGCCAATTTAGCACGTAAGCTTAAATTTGATTTCAAAATAGAAAATGGCAAAGTAAAGGTCTTCATGAATGGCGAAGATATATCCGACACCATACGGGGGTCGAAAATATCTGAACTCTCGTCGGTGATTGCCACATACCCCGAAGTACGTAAGGTGCTGGTTGCCATGCAACGTGAGCTCAGCCAACGTGGTAACACAATATGTGAAGGCCGCGACATGGGTACGGTTGTCTTCCCTGATGCAGCTATCAAGATTTACATGGATGCATCACTTGAAGAGCGTGCACGCCGTAGGTTAAGAGATCTCCAACGTAAAGGTGAAAAAGTATCACTTGAAGAGGTAATAACAAGTTTAAAGCAGCGTGACGAACGCGACAAAACCCGAAAACATAGTCCATTGAAGCCAGCACCTGATGCCATCTATATAGATACCACAAATTTGACCATCGATGAGGAGATAAACAAAGTTGTGAACCTAATAAAACGTAAGCTCAAACAGCATGAAGCTCCGCTATAGGATAGCAGCCTTCATAATCAGAACAGTATGGAAACTATTTTTTGGCTTCCGCATAGAGGGTATCGAGAATATACCACCCAAGGGTAGGTTAATAGTTGCAGCTAACCATAGATCAAATTACGATCCACCGCTCATCGGTGCAGCTGCAGCTATACGACGTGAGCTCTTCTATTTCGCCAAACTGGGGCTATTTACACCAAGTAAATGGTTTGCATGGCTGATACGGAGCTTCAATGCATATCCAGTCGATACCAGGAAATTCGATCTACCCGCATTACGTAAAACGGGCCACCTACTGGAGCGTGAATTGGGGTTACTTTACTTTCCCGAAGGTACACGTAACAGGACGCCACTCGATTTTTTGCCCGCCAAACCCGGTCTCGGCTATATTGCCAAGCGATACAAGGCACCCATATTGCCAACCCTCATCATAGGTACAAATATACCATTGTGGCGGTTAGCCCTACGTCGTGGTAAGGTTAAAGTAATCTTTGGCCAGTTAATAGATACTGAGTTACTGAACCAATTCCCCGACAATAAACAAGGTTACATAACGATAAGCCAGCTTGTGATGGACAGGATCAAGGAAATATACATCCGTGAAACCCAACGTCAATGAAAGAAGGGCTTACCCCTCTACTTCATCAATACAAGCGCATAAAGGCGAAGTATCCCGACGCTATACTGTTGTTCAGGGTGGGTGATTTCTACGAAACTTTCTATGAGGATGCCCAAATTGCCTCAAAAGTGTTGGGCATCGTATTAACTCAACGTCAGGAAGGTGTACCACTTGCAGGTGTACCTTACCATGCGGTTGAACCCTACATTGCCAAGTTAGTACGTGCGGGCTACAAAGTGGCAATATGTGAGCAACTGGAGGAACCCAAACCCGGTAAATTAGTACATCGTGATGTTGTTGAAGTGATCACACCCGGCACGTTACTCGAACCGCAGCTACTAAAAGAGAGGCAACCCAACTACTTGATGGCGCTTATCGAGGAACGTAACATGTGGGGGGTTGCCGTAATCGACATATCAACTGGCGAATTTAGGGTAACAGAGGTAGAAGCCAACCACATAGAGGACGAGGTACAAAAGTTTCAACCCAGTGAGATCATAATCCCACAAAGTATGGCAAATATACCGAATTTCCTTAAGTCGTACAATCTTACCACAATCGATGATATCAACTTTGACAACGAGCTCGCCAACACTGAACTATGTCGCCATTTCAATGTACAATCAGTTGATGGGTTTGGGCTCACCGATATGCCGCTCGCAATACGTGCAGCAGGTGCAGCCTTACACTATGTCAAGGAGACCAAAAAACAAACCCTCGACTACATCTCCAGCATAAAACCATACAGGGTACAGGACTTTATGTTTATCGATAGTTTCACCAGACGTAACCTTGAGCTTACCGAAAAGATAACCGGCGAATATGAAGGCTCATTACTATCGGTATTGGACGAAACCTGCACCCCCATGGGAGCACGGTTGCTACGTGAATATATGTTATCACCATTACTCGATGTAACCCATATCCGTAAACGGTTAGATGCAGTACAGGTGCTGTACGATGCACCTACGTTGTTGACGAAATTGCGTTCGATACTGGCAAAATTACCCGATATGCAGCGTCTCATATCACGTATAAATGTTGGTAGAGCTAACCCACGTGAATTACAGGGATTGAAACGCTCCATAATGCTGTTACCGAAGATAAACGAACTGCTACCCCAAAGTTTAAGCGCTTGGAAGGTTACCGACCTACATGAAGTTGCAGATATTATTGACAAAACGTTGGTTGAGGATCCACCCACTAAAATCACCGAAGGTGGGTTGATAAAAGATGGTGCAAATGCGGAGCTTGATGAGTTACGTCAGATTGTGCGTGAAGGTAAGAACTGGATTGCACAGCTTGAAACCCGTGAACGCATACGTACAGGTATAGAATCGCTGAAGGTTGGCTACAATTCAGTTTTTGGCTACTATATTGAGGTGACGAAACCCAACCTCCACAAAGTGCCTAAGGATTACATCCGTAAACAAACGCTCGTCAATGCAGAGAGGTTCATCACACCTGAATTGAAGGAATATGAAAGCAAAGTATTACATGCAGAAGATAGAATAAAGGACCTGGAGTATAAACTTTACAACGAGTTACGTAAGGAAGTGGCTAAGTACACCACATCGATGCAGGAGGTTGCACATAAGTTGGCCGAACTCGATGTACTGGCATCGCTTGCTTACGTGGCACGCAAGTATAACTACGTGCGACCAGAATTTCATGAAGCTGACAGAATCGAAATAGTAGGTGGACGTCACCCAGTGGTTGAGCACCAACTAAAGGAGGGTGAATTTGTGCCCAACGATTTAATATTTGACGAGTGGCATCGCATACTTATTGTTACTGGACCCAACATGTCAGGTAAATCCACATATCTACGGCAAGCTGCACTCATATTAATTATGGCGCAGATGGGCTCATTTGTACCGGCAGAAAGTGCACGCTTACGTATTGTGGATCGCATCTTCACAAGGATAGGTGCATCCGATGACATCGCACGTGGGGTATCAACCTTCTTAGCTGAGATGAACGAAACCGCCAACATCTTACACAATGCTACTGAACGTAGCCTCATAATACTGGATGAGATCGGACGTGGCACCAGCACGTTTGATGGATTAGCTATCGCTTGGGCAGTCGTTGAGTACATAGCACGAAACATCAAAGCATATACATTGTTTGCCACACATTACCATGAACTTACGAGGTTAGCCGATATGATACCCATTGTCAAGAATTTCTACGTAGAGGCCAAACGCTACAAAAATCAGATAATCTTCCTGCATAGGGTGAAACCCGGCAGTAGTGACGAAAGCTACGGTGTGGATGTAGCGCGATTGGCTGGCCTACCATCACCTGTCATCCAGCGTGCAAAAGAGATATTGCGACACCTTGAATACGAGGAGAAACGTCAAGTCCTTAAGAAGATACTGAAATCGACACAGGTCTCGCTATTCGATACACTTGAGGAAAGTGAACACCCAATAATCACCAAACTTAAAGCGATAGATGTCAACAAACTCACACCCATAGATGCATTATTACTCGTTAAAGAGCTCAAGGAGAGTCTAAATCGATAACATTGTTGAGATGAAACTCTTCCTTTAAAACATCTTTCATGAACCTCCTAACTTCGGCTGCATTCTTCATATCGAGTACTTTCTCTGCGATAGCTTTTGTCTCTTTATAGGAGAGGTGACGAATTATCTCTTTTGTCTTGAGCAGAAACCTGGGAGCTACCGAAAGTTCATCCACCCCCAACCCTATCAGTATCGGTATCGCCATAGGATCGTGTGCCATCTCACCACATACACCTACCCATGAATGTGCTGCATGCCCAGCGATTATGACGTTTTTCATCAACCTGAGGAGCGCCGGATGTAATGGATCGTACAGCTCCGATACATATGGATTGTTTCTATCGACCGCCATCGTGTATTGAGTGAGGTCGTTCGTACCTATCGAGAAAAACCTAACCTCCTTCGCCAACACTTCTGCCATTATCGCAGAAGCGGGTGTCTCGATCATCACCCCTATATCGATGTTTTCGTCAAATTCTACATCTTCGTTACGTAGGTCACGCTTGATTTTGTTTAGCAATTTCTTCACCTCGAGTACTTCCTCCACAGTGGTCACCATGGGTATCATGATCTTAACGTTCCCTCTACGTGAAGCCCTAAGTATTGCCCTCAATTGCGTACGTAATAGCTTCTTTTCCTTCAACAACAATCTTATAGCACGCCAACCCAGAAATGGATTATCCTCACGTACATATGGTGCTAATTTATCTGCCCCTATATCGAACGTACGTATGATGACCGACCCCGGATATATCTTGTCCGCTATATCACTGTAGATGTTGAACTGCTGCTCCTCATCCAGCATATCCTCCAGGAATATGAACTCCGTACGCAGTAGACCTATACCTTCGGCATTAAACTCTATGGCAGGTTTGACCTCCGCAGGTAGATTTATATTCGCACATAACTCTATATTCCTACCATCTATCGTAACGGGTGGTAAATCTTTAATATCGACCAGCTTATCGTGTAGCTGCAAGTAATGCTTTATTTTAGCTTCATAAGTTCTAAGCGTAGATTCATCCGGCTCCAGTATGATAAGCCCCCTATAGCCATCCAATATCGCAAGCTGTCCATCCCTCACGTAACGCATTAGATCTTTTATCCCCACGACTACTGGTATGTCGAAGGTTTGTGCAAGTATTGCCAGATGTGATGTCATCCCACCATGTGATAATGCTAACCCTTTTATCTTGTTACGTGGTATTTGTGCCACCTCAAAAGTTGACAGAAATGGTGCTACCAAGATTTTACCTTCGGGTATCGAAGCAAGTGTATCATCCTTACCTATAAGTTTTTTCAAAATCTTACGTGCTACCTCTTCAAGCAATGCCCCCCTTTGTCTAACGGCGACACTCGATGCCTGTTCAAACATACGCAACTTATGGGCTATCACTTTCTGTAATGCGTATTCGGCGTTACGACTTTCATTTTCGATAATTTTCTGTGCCCCCTCCAGTAGCCACGGCTCTTCCAGCAGAGCATAGGAGACCTCGAAGATACGTGCAGAGTATGGATCGTTCTCCTTCTCAAATATCGACTGTAATGCCTTCAGCTCTTGTTTCACACTATCTATAGCGGTTGATAATCTATGGATTTCGGCTTGCTTGTCGGATTCACGCAAAATATAGAATGGGAGCACCTCATTTTCATAACCCGGGTAAATTACGATTGAACCTATTTCAATACCTTCAGCAACCTTCACACCACGCAATATCTTATTCTTCATCGAATTTCCTCTCTTCTATCAACTCACGTAATGCTTCTATTGCCTCTTTTTCGTCCGGACCGTCAGCTTTCAACGTGAGCACCGACCCCTGTGGTGCCTCCAGCAACAGTATATCAAGGATGCTCTTTGCATCAACTTCAAACCCATCCTTAACCAGCAATACCTTAGACTTGTACTTTTTAGCTGTTTGGCTTATCAAAGTGGCCGGCCGTGCATGTATGCCAAGACAATTTCTGATCTTAACCTGCTGTTCTATCATCCTCTAAACTTAAAGCATAACAACGGATAGTCAACTTGACATTGGTGATAGGCTAATACCTTGTCCAGTATGAACCATTCGGTACGCTCACTTTTCCGCTTATCAAGCTTATATGCAGTCGGCAACATTGTAGTGTATCTCTTAGCCATTGTTGCTGTATCGATCTATACGCGGTTACTCCCGGTATCAGAATACGGTAAAATTGCGATGTTTAATGCTACACTACAGGTTGTAATGACGTTGGCATTATGTGGGTTGATACCCTCGATGTTGAGGTTCACAAAAGAATATGGTGAAGCTGCAACCCTAAGCTCTGGTTTAGTGTCTGCACTTATCAGTGGATCGGTCGTCTGCATTCTACTCATATACTGGGCACCCTCTCTATCGAGGTTAGTTTTTGGTACCCCAGATTATAGGTCACTACTGGTGGTATTGGGATTCATTGTGGTAATTGAAACCTTAACACAACCTGGATTATCGCTACTAAGGGTAAAAGAACGTATGAGACTATTCTGGAGTATACGTATTATACGTACTGCGATCCAGATAATGGTAGCGTTTCTGCTCATCTGGTGGTTGAAACTCGGTGTATATGCAGTAGCTTATGCAGTGTTATTCTCCGGGTTGGTACAACTATCCACAACGTTGTGGGTTACAAGGCGATACGTTACATCACCTTCGTGGAGGTTGACAAAGATACTGTTCCGTTATGGGGTGTTCCACCTATTCACAAGTTTAGCCTTCTGGGTACTCGCCTACATCGATCGCTACTTCCTGTTACGGTATTGTGGATATGATGTTGTGGGGATCTACAATTTAGGGTATAAGTTGGGCTCTATCGTTAATTTCCTATATGTGCAACCATTCCTACAGAGTTGGAATGCAAGATATCTGGGTGTATCAATAAAGGGTGACGATCTCGATGGCTGGAACCGCTTCTTCTCCAATGTCATAGAGAAATACACTATCATAGGGGTGACCATCGGTATCAGCCTAACTGTATGGGCACGTGAACTTGTACTACTTGTGAGTGGCGAACCTTACTTAACTGCAGTCCCTATCATTGCGGGTATCACATTTTCGCTCGTAATATTTGGGATACACCATGCACTACAATGGGGGATCATGAGGGCAGCTACCCCAATCTTTTTACCAATACCTATAATAGTGGCTACTTTGACAAATATTGGGTTGAACATGTTGTTGATACCCAACTACGGGATGATAGGTGCAATGTCAGCAACCGTCGTCTCATATATAGTGCTTACAGCGGTGGGGTTGATACTAACGCAGAAACGTGCCCAATATAAGCCCAAAATCCTCTGGCGTATACCGATGTTGTTCATTGTGTGTTACATAGTGTTTGTACTCACAACGATGTGGCTCACCCCACTATGGGAACGCATACTCCTATGGTGTGTATATATGGTGACACTCTATCTGTATCTTGCAACCAGGTATGGAGCAAAGGGTATCATCCAGCAGTTAAAGGCGTTGACATACAGTATTTTTAAGATATAAAGATTAGGATGATTTTCCGTCGTAAAAAGAAGTTAAAACCTGTTCCTCCCAAACCTGTACCTGATGGCTTATGGTTGAAATGTGACAAATGTAGCAATATACTGTATCGCAAGGAGTTGGAGAAAAACCTATCAGTATGTCCAAAGTGTGGCCATCACTTCCGTATACCAGCACGAAGGTATATCCAGATATTGACGGATGGGTTTGAGGAGTTTGACAAAAATCTATCGCCAGCAAACCCGCTCAACTTCCGCGAGTATGAAGAGAAGCTGCGTAAAGATCAGGAGAAGACCGGCTTGAAGGATGCCATAGTGACAGGTAAAGCGAAGATTGGTCCCCACACAGTAGCTTTGGGGGTGATGGACTTCTTCTTCCGTGGTGGTAGCATGGGTAGCGTAGTTGGTGAGAAAGTCAAACGCCTCATATATTATGCGATGGAGAACAACTTCCCGTTAATCATAGTGGGTGCATCCGGTGGTGCACGTATGCAGGAAGGTATACTATCGCTTATGCAGATGGCGAAGACTGCAGCCACATTGGCTGAGTTTCACGAAAATGGTGGTCTATTCATAAGTGTGCTAACAGATCCCACGATGGCAGGTGTCATGGCATCTTATGCATCGTTAGGTGATATAATAATTGCCGAACCCGGTGCATTGATAGGGTTTGCTGGCCCCAGGGTGATACAACAGACGATAAAGAAAGAGTTACCACCTGGGTTTCAGCGTGCCGAGTTTATGTTGAAACACGGTATGGTGGATATCGTTGTACCAAGGCAAAAGCTTAAAGATACGATTGTTAAGATATTGGATTTCTTCAGCAATGAAAAACACTAAGGGGGTAAAATGAGAAAATTACCAGTATGTGTGGGGTTAATTTTTGTCTATTCCACGTTGGGTGCTATAGCGGTTAGCCGTGTAGCGACAACTTCGGCACAGTTCTTGAAGATTGGCATAGGTGCACGTGAAACCGGGCTCGGTGAAGCTGTGGTTGCTGGCGTATCGGGTGATGTAAGTGCTATTTATTGGAATGTAGGTGCTATGTCGCGAGCATATCTAAATAAGTTCGTAGCTACACATACTGATTGGTTCATGGATACGAGGTTGGACTTCGTTGGTGTACTTGTACCCATACGTAGAGTAGGTGTAATCGGGTTAGCACTCACAGCTTTCAATGCAGGTGAGTTCGAGCAGACCACACTCGATGAACAGGAAGGTACTGGGGTTAAGTTTACCGCAGGTGCGTATGCATTACATATTGCATTTGGTAGAAACCTTACTGATAGGTTTTCGTTTGGTATAGGTGCAAAGTATATCACCGAGAATATTTGGTTGATGCGTGCCTCCAGTTTTGCAATAGATGTAGGTATGCTGTATGATTTAACCCGCAACTGTAAGCTTGGTATATCGTTATCGAACTTCGGTGGCTCCATGCGACTGTGGGGTGAAAATACTCGTATACTGTATCCAATAACGGAATGGCAACAAGAGCTCGGTACGGGTGTATTAGGTGACCTACGTACAGAGAGTTGGGCATTACCGTTGAGGTTTCAAGTGGGGTTGAACTGGAACTTTATGTTGACACCTTCCACCAAGTGGACAGTAGAGGTGGATGCTGTACATCCGAACGACAATTACGAGTACATAAATGTGGGGCTGGAGGTGTCGTTCCTCAACCTACTCTTTGTACGGTTAGGTAAGAAGGATATTGGAGGTAAGGTAAGCGATGAACGTTTCTCTATGGGGATAGGCCTAAGATTAAAGCCAACAGCTATTAAGGTGCCACTCACACTGGATTATACGTATACTGATTACAGGTATCTGGGTAAGGTTCAACGTATAGGGGTACGGTTTGGTTGGTAATCAATAGATCCTACGTATTATCTGTAGTAGCGAATCCTGATACATACGTACTTCTTTTACTGGTATCGTATAACCCTGTGTCATCATAGCGAACGCCAGCAGGTGACCATTTTCCGTCATTGTGTAGCCAGCGAGCCCGCTCACACCCGTCATTGTACCCGTCTTTGCACGTACCACGTAAGGGGTGGATTCAAACCTATCGCGTAAGGTACCATCTATACCCCCTATAGGTAATGAGGCTACAAATTCGTACATGTAGCTAAACTGCCGATAGACATAGATCAACAACTGTACAAGCTCGTATGGGGATACGAGATTATAACGCGATAACCCGGAACCATCCACTATCTTATGTGGATAGCTGTTAATACCTACCTCTTCAAGGAATTCCTCAACCACAGTTAACCCCTTATCAGCAGTACCGGGTACACCTTTAAGCTCTGCACCTATAGCTTTGAGCAGATGTTCTGCTATGAAGTTGGAACTCCACTTGTTTAGCTCAAGCACTATTTTACTCAAACATGGTGAATAGTGTACCCATAGAGTTTCAACCTCTGCAGGTGTCACCCCATAGAGTACGGAACCATAAACCTTAACCCCTATGCGTTCGAGGTTCTCTTTCAATAGATGGCCAACATAAAGTGCAGGCTCCTCTACCGTCCTATATACACGTAGCTCATCATGGGTCTGCGGTAATTCACCCTTGATGATCAGCTTATTAACTGTTTGCTCGTATACTCTGTCAACCTCTATCGTTGTTTCACCACTATCTATAGTTACGGCATCATTGCAGATGACGACGAAGTTGGTGGGTGGTTCGAGCCTCACACGTGGTGGGTTACCTACAGTGCTGGGTTTCATTATCACTTCTATTAAATCATAGTTAACATTGAGTGCACTTATGTTGGGGTTGAACGGGTGTGGCCCTTCGTTCCACATCCAACCCTTACCTTTGCGGATAGTGTCAAAATATGATTCATCCACAAAAATATTGCGTAACGAATCGATACCATACCATTTTATCTCACGTGCTGCTAACTCTATGTCTTTTGACAACAGCAACGGATCGCCGGTACCTTTAACATAGATATCGTCCCCGTGCCTGAAGAAGTAAGTTTTAAACCTATAATTGGTACCCAACTTCGCAAGCGCAGTAGCAGCTGTAATGAGTTTAAGGGTTGAAGCTGGCGTAAACAGCTTATGGCCATTGTATTCGTATAGAAGTTGCCCTTCATCAAGCTCGTAGACCACTATACCGAAGGTGAGCTCAGCTGGCAACCCTTGTATAAACTCAGTAATAGTGTCAGATGGTGCTACTACGTACGAGACGAGTGCCACCTTGTTGATTGTACAGCCACCAAGCAACACAATAAGTGGTAGGATTATGTGCCTCATAGGGATAGCCCCATGAAGCCAGCGAACCCCAGAAACGCAAGCGACATAAGTGACGCCATTATGAATACGATAGGGGCACCTTTCAACACCTCAGGTATGGGAGCGAGCTCCAACCGCTCCCTTATACCAGCCATAAGCAATAGAGCGAGTGCAAACCCCAGCGCTGTACCTATTGCGAAGACTGTTGCCTCTATGAAGTTATAGTTTTCATTGATCACGATAAAGGTTACCCCCAATATTGCGCAGTTAGTTGTTATCAAGGGCAGGTATATACCGAGCGCTGTGTACAGAGCGGGTGCAATCCTCTTGAGCAATATTTCAATAAACTGCACCAATGAGGCGATCACAAGTATGAAAGCTGCCGTACGCAGGAATTCAAGGTGCCACGGCTGTAGCACGTAATGGTATATTGGCCAGGTTATCCATGTAGCAAGCAACATGACAAAGAATACAGCGGCTGCCATACCACCAGCGGTATCGAGACGCCTCGATACACCAAGATATGGGCATAACCCCAGGAAGCGCATCAACACAATGTTGTTCACCAGTAATGCCGAAAACAGTATGAGCAAAAGATTATGCTGCATCTTACTTACCACCTATGGCACCAAACACTATAGCTAACCCGATGCATAGTCCACCTGCATGATACTTGGGCGCACCCAGCACTTCGTAACCATCTTCAGCTTTCCAGACAGTTTCAACAGGTGAGTACCCATACTCCATACGTAGCTGTAATCCCACAAACGTACGCATATACTGTAGTAGTAAGCCAAGCTTCACCATGTAGCTATCTGCTATCAAGCGTGCCACACCCTGAGGGGTTACAAATAGTGAGTCAAAGTGCCACGAGATGTTGGCTGGTCCTATCGATAGGGTTTGTTCCTCGCTACCCAACCCCATATAAGGTGCAATGAATGCCACCTCAGACAATGGATAAACATAGCCGAGTTCAAAAAACCCGCTGTTGATTTCAAGTTTCACAAACGTGTTGCCGCTTTCAGTATGTAGTAAACTGGTACCACCACCTCCCCCTATGAGTAGCCGTCCAATTATACCATAACCTGCACCACCTTTGTAGAAGACAGGTACATCGAATTTGGCGATATCAAATTTGGCTAACTTATCGTTGAGTGTACTCAAATTACTCCAGTAGCTACCTAACAGCATGCCACCATACCCGCCATGGAGCAGGTTAATACACAATATAAGTGGGGTCAACATTCTGTCTCCTCCTTAGGTTAAGATATCCCTTGTGTATATGCGTCAATATTCTAATTAAATCACTATCGTCTTGTGACGAGCTGCATGACAGTTGAGGTTAACCGCCACAGGCATGGTCGCAATATGACACGGATATGTCTCCACATGTACTGCAAGTGCGGTAACCCTACCACCGAGCCCCATCGGCCCTATACCGAGTTGGTTGATCTCATCCAGCAAGTCACGCTCAAGTTGTGCAAACCTATCATCTGGATGGTGTTCACCTATCCTACGTAATAGTGCACGTTTGGCAAGATACGCAACGTAGTCGAATGTACCACCTATGCCTACACCGACGATGACCGGAGGACATGGCCTACCACCTGAACGTTTGACACGCTCGATTACGAACCGTTTAACCCCTTCTATACCTTCGGCAGGTGATAACATTGCCACTTCTGCCATGTTCTCGGCACCACCACCTTTCGGCATAAATGTAATTTTGAGTTTATCACCCGTCACGATATGTATGTGTGTAGCTATCGGTGTGTTATCACCTGTGTTTTTGCGATTGATGACCGGGTCAT
Organism: Caldifarciminota bacterium; assembly: GCA_021158725.1. GTDB lineage: Bacteria > Hydrothermota > UBA3073 > NMUJ01 > NMUJ01 > NMUJ01. The sequence continues at coordinate 12,613 of JAGGUB010000016.1, forward strand.
CGACTATGGACTTACGTAGGTACCCTTCCTTATAGCCACGACGTGTACCCTCCTCGAGCGCCTGTTCAAGTGTACCACCTTTGATGTAAATCTCGGAACCCAACTCCACAAAGAACACCGCAAACCCAGTATCCTGACATATAGGTAACCGTTCTCTACGAGCGATCTCATTGTTTTCGATAATCTGTGCAAGTATCTCCCTACCGATGGGTGATTCCTCTTCCTCGTATGCGGTTTTGATTGCATTCATAACATCGTCAGGCAGATAACAGTTAGCATCTATAACGAGTTGCTTCACCTTATCGACAAGCTCATCAAACTCTATAACCCGCATAATACCTCCTATTTAAGGTTATAAGACGATCTTAAGCCCATCATATGCTACCTCAATATTTGGGAATATTTGCTTAGCACGCTCAATAGCTACATCAAACTTCAACGGATACATATGCGTAAGTATGAGGCGTTTGGCGTGTGCCTCACGTGCCAGCTCAGCAGCACGTTCGGGTGTCATGTGTCCGGTGGTATCAAATGGAAACGATGCCTCTAATATAAGTATATCAGCGGATTCGCTTACCTCAATGAGGCTGATGGAAAATTCGGTATCTCCCGAATATACGATTTTCTTGCCCCTACCTTCTATCTTATAGCCATGACTTTCACGTGTATGCACTGTACGGAATGCTGTCACTGCATAGCCTGGCAGGTAAAGTGTGTTGGGTGGCATCTCGATAAAGTTTATCGGTACATCGGGTGCTATCTGCTTACCGTATGCATACAAAAGCTTATCGAACAGCTTATCTATACCGCGGGGACCACAAAACTGCCATGCCTTTTGACGTGGATCAAGCGGATATTTAGCCACAAACAGCAGTAATGGTAACTCCAATATGTGATCCACATGAAAATGTGTGATCAAAAAGTAATCTATATCCTGATACCTAATGTTCAGCTCCTCCAACCTCCGCAATACACCAGGTGCGAGATCTATAAGTAACGAGATGTGATTTATCTTGATATACAGCGAAGAACCAATACGTTCACGGTTGGGTACACCTACGCCTGTGCCTACAAAAAGTAATTCCATTCACGGTATGAGTCGCACCCCTCTACCGCCACGTCCGGGAGTGTTATCGTACACCTCGATCACGTAATATATGACGGTGATGAATTTCTTCTCAAACCGTCCATGAAAGTAGCTATGCACCAAGTTGGTGTATTCGACCACCTTCCTCTCGTATGGGGTAAGCTGAGGATCGTCCGGATGTAGAAGATGTGCGATCGCTTTCAGTTCAAACGATGGTATATCAAGGAACACTATCGCACATGCGGGGTTGAGCATCTGATTGATAAATGTATGGGTCTCGAACTCAGGTGTCGAGTACAGTTCCAGCGATACCAATCGCGTTGTATCAAATATCTCGTATGCGTTAACATATAAGCTATCGAGTATATCGAGTTTACGTGCATTGTCTGCATCCATCGTGTTACGAAGTAGCTGCAGAATATCGTCCAACTTATCGGGTTTGGGTACGAAGCCTACACCCTTAACTGCATTGTTAATCCTGAATCTTGTATCCTTACGACGTACCCCATATGTGGCAACTATTGCATTGTGTGGACCTGCCAGGTCGGGTCGACCACCCTCTTTAATTATCTGGATAGTTTCACGACGACGTTCGATACTCCAGTTGATGAACTTCCTCGGTAACCCACGTATTTCGAACTTCTGCCATGTGCTATCGACAAACGCATAGATGTAACCGCTATCGATTGGGGTTACATCAACTGTCACCTGATGACAGTAGCCATCACTCCATAGATCGACAGGCGCCTGTTCCAATATACCTGCTACTATAAGAACTGTCCACCACATGCTCTAATTAAAATAGGTTACCTACTCATGAGGTCAACCATGGACGGACTATTGGACCTTTGGATACACAGCTATTAACTTACCTGTGTTGGGTGAGAATATCGCATATTTCGATATTTTGTTTATAACACCCAATCTATCGCCTACCTTATAGGAGCGGGTAGCTGTCGACCTTACCCTTAGAGTATGTTGCCCGTTAGTGAGGTGAAGCAGCACATCCCTACCCTCATACTCTACATCTTCTACATTCCAATCACCACCTGATACTACCTTTATGTCCTCAGGTCGTACACCTATGATTGCTTCGCATGAGGGGTATTCCTGAGGTAGCACCCACCTCAATCTATGGGCTTCAAATACATTGCCACGTAGGTGGCCACTGAAAAGGTTAATCTTGGGTCTACCTATGAACTCGGCCACGAACAGGTTTGCAGGTACATTGTAGACATCCATCGGTGTACCTATCTGCTGTATTTCACCATCCTTTATTATGACCAACCTTTCAGCTACACTCATACCCTCATCCTGGTTATGTGTCACATACACCATCGTGTAGCGTTTTTCGCGATGCAGCTTAAGTATAAGGTGCTTTATCTCTTCCTTACGAGGTAGATCGATGTTAGCAAGCGGTTCATCCAACAGGAACACACGTGGGTCACGTATGATCGCTTTACCGATGGCTACACGTTGGGCTTCACCCCCTGACAGTGATCTCGGTCTCCTACGTAATAGATGTGCTATACCAAGGTATGATGCAACCTCACGTACTTTGGTATCGATATAGGGTTTGGGGTACTTACGTACTTTTAGGCTAAACGCGAGATTCTGATATACCGTCATGTGTGGATACAGTGTGAAATGCTGAAATATCATCGCAATATCGCGTTCCTGTGGTGACGTATCGGTGACATCTGTGTTATCAAAATATACCCTACCTTCGGTGGGATGCTCCAACCCCGCAATAATCCTCAATAAGGTGGATTTACCCGCACCGGATGGACCCAACACCACACAGAGTTCACCCCCTTTGATCTCGAGGTTTATGGAATTAAGTGCGACAGTATCTCGATCGTATATCTTAGTCACATTTATCAGCTTTATGGTTGTCATCCACTACTTGACTACTATTCCAGCTCCTCTGGACGTCGCCACCCCTTTGGCACCTCAGGCAACTTTACCTTCTGCTTTAGAAGTTGATGAAACTTCTTTATTTTCCTGGGAAGTTTAGGTTTGACCGCATCAAACTTCAGCTGCTCAGGTACCTGCTTAATTGTTGGCTCTTTTCTAATCACCGTATGTTTTAACTCCTCCGTGGGGATGAACGATTTGAGCTTTGGCAACGGTATGGGGTTGAGTTCACCCTTCTCAAATTTGGTCTTCTCAACGAACAACCATGCACCGTGTTCGAATATCTCCTCTTCACTGGGTTCGTACGTTTTGAACGGTACACCCCAACCCGGAGGTACAGGATGTTCTGGATAGCCTGGATATTCATAATAACCGGCGGGGTTACCCCATGGATCCATGGGAGCCCACCCTATATAGCCATGGATCTCGATCCACACCACCCAGTGTGGTGCCCATACATAACCGGGTATCCATACCCAACCATACATTGGTGTCCATAACCACCTACCATAATGGTAACATATAGCCCAGGGTTCGAACGATACCCATAACCAACCCCAACGTTCGGTCCATACCCACATACCGTAACGGTAGGGTTGCCAATCTTCCCATACAAATGGCATCCACACACGACCGAATGGCGGTAACCATACCCAACGTCCATACCATTCCCAATATATTGGCCCCCAGTAGTGGTATTCCTCATAATAGTATGGGTTATAGCGCCAATTGTATTCACCACGTGTTCCATAACCATAACCTGTAGCACATGATACAGTGATTATCATCGCTAACACTAATAGGGGCAGGTTCCTCATACGCCCTCCTTGTTCTTATTTATAAGACTATTTTATGGCGATAAAAGTTTTCGTCAACCACGTTGACATCCTGTGTCATGTTACATTTTTAAATTTCATGTTCAATCGCTTTATGCCAGCAACCAGGAGGGTCAATGGATAAGGCAGGTTATGAATTTCTGAAACAACTGATAGATGTGCCAAGCCCATCAGGTTATGAGGAAGAAGCTTCCCGTTTATGGCGTGAATGGGTAGGTAAATTCGTCGACAAAGTCTACTCCGACGTACATGGCAACAGTTTCGGTGTACTGAAGCCAGACTCAGAATATAGGGTGATGCTTGCTGGCCATATCGATGAGATCGGTTACATGATAAATTACATCGATGACAATGGTTTCCTGTATTTCAGGCCAATAGGGGGGTTCGACCGCCATATTGTGCCGGGTCACCGTGTATGGATACGTACACGCAAGGGTAAGCTACTGGGTGTGATAGGTAAGAAGCCGACACACCTTCTGGAGAAGGAGGAACGTGAAAAGGTTTTAAAATTTGAGAACATGTGGATCGATATTGGTGCAAAAGACAAAAAGGAGGCTGAATCACTGGTAAGGGTTGGCGATATCGCCGTACCTGCATATGGGTTGGAGGAGCTCAACGATAAAGTAATGGTAGCACGTGGGTTTGACGATAAGATAGGTGCTTTTGTAGTAGCGGAGACGTTACGGTTGTTGGCAGACCAAAAGGCTAACCTAAAAGTTGCCGTGTATGGGGTGGCTACTGTGCAGGAAGAGATCGGCTTAAGGGGGGCACACACGTCAGCTTATAGGGTGAACCCCAACGTCGGTATAGCCATCGATGTGGGGTTTGCCAGCGATACACCTGATGTTGACAAGAAGATCACCGGTGAGGTGAAGCTGGGTGGTGGGCCAATAATCTCACGTGGTGCGAACATCAACCCCAAGATCTTCGATATGCTTGTAGCAACAGCTGAGGAGAATAACATACCCTATCAACTTGTTGGTGCACCACGTGGCACAGGTACTGACGCCAATATCATACAACTAACACGTGCAGGTGTAGCTACTGGGCTTATCAGCATCCCCAACCGCTATATGCATACACCTGTGGAGCTGATCCACAAGGATGATGTCGATAATGCTGCACGGTTGTTGGCTAAGTTCATATTAAAGTTGGATGAATCCACCGACTTCACAATCACCTGAACTGGAGGTACATAGCCTTACCGTTGGTTATGATCGACGACCTGTTATCAAAGGTTTCTCCTTCACCGTAAGAAAGGGGGAATGGGTTGCAATACTGGGGCCAAACGGTAGCGGTAAGAGTACATTGCTCAAAACCTTAGCGTATATCATCAAGCCATGGGAGGGTGAGATACTGTTACGTGGCAAACCGCTATCGAAGTTCACCCGCCGCAAAATCTCACAGTGTATAGCATGGGTACCGGAAAGGAGCGAACTCAGCTTCCCATTCTCCGTAGAGGAAACCGTACTTATGGGACGTTACCCTTATAATTCACGTAACCCTACACGTGAAGATTGGTCCATCGCACGATGGGCTATGGAGCTCATGGAGGTATATGAGTTACGTGATCGCAATGTGCTTGAGCTATCCGCTGGCGAGTACAGGCGTGTGATGTTGGCAAGAGCGCTTGCACAACAACCTCTAATACTGTTGTTGGATGAACCATCCGCACATCTCGATGTCAAGCATCAAGCCCATATATTTAAGCTATTATCTGAGCTACACAAGCAGGGACAGACTATTATCATTGCATCACATAACCTGAACCTCGTAAGCCTATTCGTACCGAAGGTCATCCTAATAAAAGATGGTACCAAAAGGAAGGAGGGTATCACCCGACAGGTTTTGACGGAATCCATACTCACAGAAATATACGATACGGAGCTGTCGCTGTTGAAGCATCCAGAATACGATATACCTATTTTTCTACCGGAACGCTAACGTTACTCGACGGTATAGGAGGGTTCGATCGACTTTGACTTTATTTTGTCAAGGTATTCCTCAATAAAGTGTGTATGTAGTTTAGCGGCACGAAACTCTGGTAGATTGATGATCGCCAGATGGAACGGTATCGTCGTTTTTATACCTTCGATTATGAACTCCTCGAGTGCACGTTGCATCCTTTTGATAGCTTCGTCACGTGTCTCACCATAAGCTATAAGTTTGGCGATAAGTGAATCATAATGTGGTGGTATCTTATATCCACTGTATATGTGCGAATCCACCCTAATGTATGGGCCACCGGGGAAATACAGGGCTTTGATCTCACCGGGGTTGGGTGCGAAGTCACGTTCAGGGTCCTCTGCATTTATACGACACTCTATAGCGTGACCACGTATCTCTATATCTTGCTGCCGATATTTTAGTGGCTCACCCTCTGCAATCCTGATCTGTTCCTTCACTATATCGATACCGGTGACCATCTCGGTGACGGGGTGTTCCACCTGTACCCTTGTGTTCATCTCCATAAAGTAGAAGTTGCCAGCTTCATCCATCAGAAACTCTACCGTACCAGCACTCTCGTAGCCTATAGCTTTGGCAATCCTAACAGCGTACTCACCTATCTTCATACGCATCTGTGGTGTAACCGCTGGCGATGGAGCTTCCTCGATCAGCTTCTGGTGTCTACGTTGTATCGAGCATTCACGTTCACCTAAGTGTATGACATTGCCATGACTATCAGCCAATATCTGTACCTCAATATGGCGCGGTTTCACTATGTACTTCTCGATGTATATTCGGTTATCACCAAACGCTATACGGGCTTCCTCCTGTGCGGTGACAAATAGACGTTCGAGCTCACTTTCGTCATGTACGACTCGCATGCCACGACCGCCACCACCTGCAGCTGCTTTCAGTATCACAGGATAGCCGATGGAATTGGCCACCTTCTTCGCAGCACGTAAATCGTCCACCGGTTCATCCGTACCGGGGATTGTGGGTACATCCACATCTTTGGCAATTTTACGTGCCTGAATTTTATCACCCATGAGTTTGATCGCACGTGCAGGCGGGCCTATGAATTTGAACCCATTTTCTTCACAGATTTCGGCAAAGTTGGGGTTCTCAGCCAGAAACCCATAACCTGGATGTATAGCGTCTACACCTCTGACTGAGGCTGCACTTATGATCTGCGGTATGTTAAGGTAGCTGGCTTCAGATGGTGCCTCCCCTATACGTACGGATTCGTCCGAAAATATGGTATGTAGTGAGTACTCGTCACCTGCAGAGAATATGGAGACTGTTTCGATACCCAACTCCTTAGCTGCACGTATGATACGTAGTGCTATTTCGCCACGATTGGCCACAAGTATGCGGTTGAACTTCATTGCCACAGGTCGGGGTGGTCCAAGAATTCCTTGTTATTCTTTGTGCGTTGCATCCTCGCTATGAGGTGGGTCATCGCCTCGATGGGATTCATCTCAGCCAACACTTTACGTAGGATCCATACCCTCTGTAGCTCCTTTTCGGTAAGTATTAGCTCTTCACGTCGGGTACCGGATTTGTTCAGATCGATTGCTGGGAATATCCTCCTATCGGCGAGTTCACGTGATAGGACCAGCTCCATGTTACCGGTACCCTTGAACTCCTCGAAGATGACCTCATCCATACGGCTACCGGTTTCTATGAGTGCCGTACCTATTATAGTGAGTGAACCGCCCTCCAGTATGTTACGGGCAGCACCGAAGAATTTCTTTGGCTTATGTAAAGCATAAGCTTCTATACCACCGGACATTGTACGTCCGCTATGTGGTATGATTGCATTGTTTGCACGTGTCAACCTTGTTATACTGTCGAGCAATATGACAACATCTTTGCCAAGCTCCACCATACGTTTGGCACGTTCCAACACAATCGTGGCTACATGTACGTGCTTTTCGGGTGATTCATCGAATGTCGAACTTATGATTTCGGCACGTTTCACCTGTTGTTTCATATCGGTCACCTCTTCCGGACGTTCATCTATAAGCAGTATTATGAGGTGTATCTCGGGATGGTTTTCGTTTATGCTGTTGGCAATCTTCTGCAACAGTACCGTCTTACCTGCACGTGGTGGCGAAACTATTAAACCGCGTTGCCCCTTACCCATGGGTACGAACAGGTCGACAATCCTCATCGATATATCGCCATCTTTGCGCTCCAAATGTATGCGTTCGGTGGGATAGAATGGAACCAGATTCTCGAATACTGGGCGGTTTTTGGCTTTCTCAGGGTCGTCAAAGTTTACACTGTCCACCCTAAGTATCGCTTTGTAGCGTTCACCCTGTTTGGGTGACCGTACCACACCGGTGATGAAATCGCCAGGCCTCAACCCCAACCTCTTTATCTGTGATGGTGATACATAAATATCGTTTGGCCCCTGCATGTAACCGTATTCGGGTGACCGTAGGAAACCAAACCCCTCCTCGTGTATCTCGAGTACACCGCAACCAAACTCTTCACCCGCCTTTTCAGCTTCACGCTTTAGGATGGCAAGTATTAGGCTTTCCTTATCCTCCATACTGTCTTCTATGTGTTCACGTTGTGCTATCTCACGTAACTCTTCTAAACTCTTATCCTTAAGTTCAACGACACTCAATCCCATACACCCTCCTTTTGTGTAAACTAAGCAAATAGACTATTTTACTTAAAACATTCTGCCTTACGTAAGAGTGACTCCCACTTGCGGTCAACCTCTTCCTGTATCCTCTCAAGCATCTCTTTATTATCACCACGGAAGAGGTGATTGAACCGTCCCTGTAACTTTAGCCATTCTGTTATGGGTAATTTCTCTCGTGGTTTATAAGATATACGGTAATGTCCATTGTCAACCTCATACAATGGCCAGAAGCATGTATCAGTGGCGAGCTTCGATATCTGTATCGTAAGGTGTGGTGGATAACGCCACCCTACCGGGCATGGTGACAATACGTTGATAAACGATGGCCCATCCGCTGCTAAGGCTTTTTCGACCTTTCGGGTGAGGTCCATCCAGTTATGTGGTGCCGCCTGCGCCGCGTATGGTATATCGTGGGCGACAACGATCTCGGTTAGATCCTTGCGAGGTTGCGTCTTACCAGGTATCACCTTACCAGCAGGTGATGTAGTTGTATGTGCACATGTGGGGGTAGCACTCGACCGCTGTATACCGGTGTTCATGTATGCCTCGTTATCGTAACACACGTAGAGAAACTTATGGCCACGTTCGAGTGCACCCGACAGTGCCTGTAACCCTATATCGTATGTACCACCATCGCCACCGAATGCGATGATATTCATCTTCTTCTTGAGTTTACCCTTACGTGATAGCGCCCTATATGCGGCTTCGATACCGCTGGCGACAGCGGCTGCATTTTCGAACGCCACGTGTATGAATGGTATATTCCATGCAGTATATGGGAAGATCGTACTTACCACCTCTATGCAACCGGTACATATCACACCTATTGTGTCAGGACCGGCTGCCATCAGTACCTGGTTCATGACGATGGCGGGTCCGCATCCCGAACATGCACGATGACCGGATGCAAATAAGCCCTTGTTTTTGACCAACTCCTGTATCTTAGGCATGACACCTCCTACTCCCTAACACCTACAAAGTTGATAGGTTGAGTTATTTCACCTTTTTCGAGCATCTCGTGGCTCTTCTTGCCCACCGCTACTATATCGTCGACGTCAATCTCTCTACCACCTAACCCATAAATGTAGTTAACTATCAGGGGACGTCTCTCTAACTCGTACAATGCGGAACGTAGCTCAACAAATACAGGGCCACCCATTGTGCTCATGGTATCGGAACGATCCATGACGGAGATTATCTTCTTATCAGCCAACAGCTTACGTAGATCTTCGTGATAGAATGGCCGCATCACACGTATCTTCAATAGCCCCACCTTTAGGCCAGCCTCCCGTAAGCGGTCGATAGCAAGTTTAGCCGTACCGGCGGTACTCGATAGCGCTATGATCACCTCATCTGCATCGTCAAACCTGTACAGTTCGAATATATCATAGGATTTGTTGAACTTCTGGTTGAACTCCTGTATCACCTGTTTGATGATGGGTTTGGACTGTAGCATCGCCTCTATCTGTGCACGCTTGTGTTCGAAGTAGTAGTCGGTGAGGTCGAGTGGCCCCACGGTAAATGGCTTATCAGCGAACAGCAACCGATACGGGTGTTTGGGTTCACCAAGAAATTCCTGCACAGCAGCATCCTCGAGCACATGTACAGGTTGTGTGCAGTGGCTGGAGATGAACCCATCTATCGATACCATCACTGGTAACAGTGCACGTTCGGCAATCGCCATACCCTGTATCACGAAATCGTACCCTTCTTGTGCATCTTCGGTGTAAATCTGTATCCAGCCGGATTCACGTGACCCCATAGTATCGGAGTGATCACAGTGTATGTTGATAGGTGCCGATAGTGAGCGGTTGACCTCACATATCACTATAGGTAACCTAAGGGCGGCTGCGATGTACAGCATTTCATGCATCAAGGCTAACCCCTGCGATGCGGTGCTTGTCATCACACGACCACCGGCAGCTGCTGCACCTATGCATGCACTTAATGCACTGTGTTCGCTTTCGACGGCCACGAACTCGGTATCCACAAGCCCATCCGCTACGAAGTTAGAGAACAGCTGTACAATCTCAGTTGCCGGTGTTATGGGGTATGCAGCCACCACGTCAGGGTTTATCTGACGCATGGCTTCTGCCATGGCTTCGTTACCTGTTAGTGGTTTGAGTGGCATAGCACCTCCTTTTATATCTCCATGAACTCCTTTTC
>JAGGUB010000019.1 GCA_021158725.1 Caldifarciminota bacterium
ACCAATAAGGAGGGTCCATGTACAGGGTATATTGGGTGAGCTTTGTGATAGCTGCTACAGTGGCTGGCATGACGGTGAATGTATGTGTGGCACAACCCATAGATACCACCATCTACGCGATACAGTCAGAGAGGGATCCGGAGACTCAGGCCTCGCTATGGGTGGGCTCCGTGGTACGGGTTGCTGGTATAGTTACGTGTGACTACGGGGTTACTGGTAACTACAACTTTTTCCTCGAGATGAAACAAGGTGGCCCATGGAGTGGCATAATGGTGTATGTACCCCAACGACCAGCGGGTTGTTTCGAAGTCGATGTTGGTGATTCACTTATCATCGTTGGTACGGTACTTGAATACCATGGTAATACAGAGATAAGGATCGACGACACTGCACAAGTTGAACGCTGTGGTACCACAAGCTTACCACCGGTTGCGGTCATCTCAGCAGCACACTTGGATACAAGCTTATCTTCATCACTATATGAGTATCAGCCAGATTCAGCCGAAGCTTACGAGGGTGTCCTCGTACAAATTCGTAATGCGTTTGTAACCGATACCATGGATGCAAATGGCAACTGGGAGATATCCGACGGCTATGGGTATGCAACTGTTTTGAATAACTACACCTATACACCACAGATTGGCGATCTACTCAACGTCACCGGTATAGTGCATACACACTATGATTTGTATAAGATACGGCCAAGAAGTATCGACGATATCGAAATACTGGGTGCTGCACGTTTATCAATGGTATATTCTACATCACGTACTGGTATTGATGTTAAGTTCTCACACGCAGTCGACCCCACCACCGCCAGCGATCCCACTAACTATCAAATAATACCAGAATTAAACATTACGAGTGCAGAAGCTGACCCCCAGGATAGCTCACTTGTACACTTGACGACTGAATTGCAAACCGATGCACTATTATGTACATTGATAGTCGATGGTGTCGAAGACATCGGTGGTATCATAATCCACGACACAGCCACCTTCTACAGTGGGTTCGTCCCCATACGGATGATACAAACCGATACAGTGCCCGGCGACCCCTATTATGCTACACAATGGGATGGCCGGCTTGTCACCATCACTGGTATCATCACCGGTGAAAGTGAATGTTTCTACAATCCAGCCTGGTACTGGATACAACAAGGCGACGGTCCATGGTCTGGCATCATGGCATACCATCCAGCTCACCCCTACACCACGGTGCGTGGCGATTCGGTCATCATTGCAGGTGAGATAGACGAGTACAATGGTATGACGGAAATCACCAACGTAGTCTATTACCATGTGGTATCATCCGGTAACCCACTACCCGAGCCCGCCGTCATCAATACCGGTGACCTGAACTTTGCTGCAGGTGCATCCGCCGAACAGTGGGAAGCAGTACTCGTCAAGATAGACAGTGCAGTTGTCGTCAGTGTAGGTGGCTACACATGGCGTATAGATGACGGTAGTGGCCAATGTATGGTTGGCAATATGGGAGCATATTCGTACGTACCCGATAGTGGTGACATCGTTAGCGTTACGGGGGTTACGAGGTTTGTGGGTGACTTCAACCTATACCCAAGGGATGATAGCGATATCACCGTAATAACGGGATTGGAAGAAACACGCTCGGGTAAGGTCAGCTTCACGATATTGTTCAACCCCGTATTCACATCAACCAGGGTGTTACTCACCCTACCGAGTAGATCATATATTGAACTTTCACTCTATAATGTAGCAGGACAATGTATCAACAACCTAAAGCGTGGTGTGTTCGGGCCTGGCACATATGCGATCACTTTAGATATGGGTGATATACCCAACGGTATATATTTCTGTCGACTAAAAGTAGGTACTACAAGCTTCACACGTAAGCTGGTGGTGATGAGATAGCACTTTATTAAACATAACAAATATTTGAGCTCATATAGGGGTTCAAATCCATGGCCAAGTATTGACATTGGCTGAATATTCTTAAATTTTACCCATGAAGAGGGCCATCTGGGCAATAGGGGGTAATTCTTTATTGAATTTGGAAGGTAGTGGTGGTAAATCGCTCAAACCCACCATAGAAGGTATCGTATATCTTATCAAGCAGGGTTACGACCTTGTCATCACACATGGTAACGGTCCACAGGTGGGTAACCTGTTTCTTGCGTTTGAGGAGGTCGATATCCCCCTTAATTTAGATGAAGCCGATGCCTACACACAGGGGTTTATGGGCTACCTCATACAGCGTGAACTACGTAATGCGCTTGTAAAAACTGGAATAGAGGTTGATGTAGTGACGGTACTGACTCAAGTAATCGTCGACCCCAACGACCCCGCATTTGGAAAACCAACCAAGCCTATCGGACGTTTCTATTCACGTGAAGAAGCCGATAGGTTAGCCCGCAGCCGCGGTTGGCATATGATGTTTGATGCACACCGTGGCTATAGGCGTGTGGTACCATCACCTGAACCCAAATCCATAGTCGAAATAGATGCCATACGTGAGTTACTCGATAAAGGTTACATAGTGATAGCTGGTGGTGGTGGCGGTATACCAGTTATTGAGACAACAGAAGGCTTACAGGGTGTAAACGCAGTCATCGACAAAGATTTACTCTCTGCACTTATGGGGCAGCTGATAGGTGCATCGCTGTTCGTGATAACCACCTCCATAGATCGTGTCTATATAAATTTTCATAAACCCAACCAGCTCCCTCTGCATGAGGTTACCACCGATAAGCTACGTAAATACTTAGCTGATGGACATTTCGGTGAAGGCAGCATGGCACCCAAGATACGTGCAGCAATCAGGTTCATCGAATCAGGTGGCGATAGGGTGGTCATCACCTCACCCGAAAAGGTCATACCAGCCATCGACGGTAGAGAAGGCACACATATCATTGGTACCGGTGTACACTTAGTGAAACGATGACACCCCGTAGGTGGCTCATATTTATCACAATATTAGGGTTCTCACTGTTATTGTTGTGGTTTGGCCTATGTCAGACAAGAGATTGGCAAGAAATTGAGCACTATAGTTCGGTGTTATGTCTCTCCTGTATAGGGATTGAATGAACCGCTACATATGGTATGTAGTGTCTTTCTTGATCATAAACAGTAATTACACATCTCTACTTTACTCTGGACGCTGGAAGAGGTTACCCATCCCTATATTACATTGTCACAGTTGTCCATTGTCGAGGTTCGGCTGTCCGATTGGTAACTTACAGCATTTTATGGTGTTGAGGCAGTTCCCATACCTTATCGTGGGATATTTTGGTGTACTTGGGTTGATACTCGGTAGGTGGTTCTGTGGCCACCTGTGTTTGTTTGGCCTACTACAGGAATGGCTGGGCAAGCTCGTACATCATAGACGTAAGGTATCAACTCGATGGTCCCATGTCAAATTAATCTCATTAATCTTCGTAATTCTAACCCCCATATTCACACATGAGGTATGGTTCTGCAAGCTATGTCCCGAAGGTACACTAACTGCAGGTATACCCCAGGTGATGCTCGACCATTCCCTACGTATGTTGGTAGGTACACTATTTTGGGTAAAGATAGCATTGCTTGGCCTACTTATGGTGTTGGCGATACCGGTGAAACGTCCCTTTTGTCGATTCATATGTCCGTTGGGTTATATCTGGGGTATATTCAACAGGTTAAGCTTATTAAGGATAAAAATCGACCGTACCCGCTGTACCGAATGTAACCTATGTGAAACCGTATGTCCGATGGGACTCAGGGTGTATGAGGATACCAATGCAGTAGATTGTATTAAATGTGGCAAATGCATAAGGGTATGTCCAAACAATGCACTCACGATGGGGTTTATGACCTGATATCACCGTAATCCCTTATATCTTCGACAACAAGTGTAACTTCTGGTTTACCATAATATTTGTCAATCGTCGGCATAAAGAGTAGATCCACCATACTACCTGTACGAATCTCTACACCCAACGTTGAATAGTTAAATGCTATCGCTTCACGTACGACATTACCTGCACGTACTTTGAACCTCAGATGTCCATCACCTACCTTCATCGGAACACCTACCACCTGCACACCCGTCACTAAGAATAGCGGTTCTTCGTTGTCCACACCAAACGGGCCAATTTTTTCCAAATCGTTTACAAGCTTCTCATCCACTTCATGGAGTTCAACAACTGCATCTATGAATTTCTCGGGTTTGAGATCCTCCCAAGTTAGTTCACTATCGACGAGCTTCAGGAAGCTCTCCCTGAACGTATCCACCGCATCACGTGGTATCACAAACCCTGCCGCTAACTTGTGGCCACCAAACGTCACAAAGTACTCACGTAGCCGACGTAACCCCTCATACAGGTTAAATACTGGTACACTGCGAGCCGACCCTTTACCGATTTCGTCCTCCAATGCGATAAAAATTACCGGCCTATAATAGCGGTCGACAAGCTTCGATGCCGCTATCCCTATAACACCTGAGTGCCACCCTTCTTTTGCAATGACGATGGCTTTCTCTTTATCCATACCGAGTTTCGACATCTCAGCTTCAGCTTCATTTATTATCTGTTCCTGTAACTTCATACGTTCACGGTTGAGTACCTCCATACGTTCGGCTATCTCCTTAGCGGTGGTTTCACGCTGTGTAACGAGTAGGTTAACCGCATCACCCGCTGTCTTCATACGTCCTTGTGCATTGATACGTGGCCCCAGTATGAAGCCCAAATGATAAGGTGTAAGCCTATGCCCCTTTAATCCCGTGATATCAAGTAGCGCCTTTATTCCGACGTTACGTGTACGCTCCATGACGAGTAGACCAAACTTCGTAAAGATACGGTTCTCACCTGTGAGTGGTGTAACATCTGCCACAGTGGATAGTGCAACAAGATCAAGATACCAATACAGGGTACGTCTATCTCTATTTAACTTGCGATAGATTGCATCCACCAATTTCCATGCCACACCGCAACCCGATAGATACGGATAGGGATAACCAAGCTTTGGATTGATAATCGCATATGCGGGCGGTAGCTCATCCGGTGGTAGATGATGATCGGTAACTATCACATCTATACCATTATCCTGTAGCTGTTTTATTTGATCGACTGCACTTATGCCACAATCCACGGTTATCAATAACTTCACGTTATGTGTAAACGCAAACTCCACACCCTTATCGCTTAACCCATATCCTTCCTTCAATCTATGTGGTATATAGCATATGACTTTTTTTGCCCCCAACTCCTTGAAAATACGGTATAGTAAAGCCACCGCTGTCACACCATCTGCATCATAATCCCCATAGATAAGTATGGGTTCATCACCTTCTATAGCCTTCAATATGCGGTTGACGGCTACATCCATGTCACGAAACTCAAACGGCGAATATAGGTCGTCAATGCTTGGGTTGATAAACTTGCGTGCAACCGCTGGCTCCCTGTAACCACGTCGTACAAGTAACGAAGCCACAGCATGCGATATACCCAATGTCTCAACCAACCGATTTACATCGGTTGCATGTACATGCTCGGGATATATCCACTTGTATTTCATTTATTTAAAAGTAAAGTATCCCACCGTTTAGCAATGGGGTTGACCTAATGGTTAGCAATTTATTTTTATATTAAATGTCACAAGATAAAGATTACAATGCCATCCTTGCTACTGATTGTGGTAGCACTACCACCAAGGCTATCCTCATAGAGAAACGTGGTAACGAATATCGTTTAAGAGTAAGAGGTGAAGCACCCACCACCGTTGAGGCACCCTTTGAAGACGTAACCCGTGGTGTCCTTAACGCAGTACGTGAAGTTGAGGAGCTATCCAACCGCGAAATCCTCGAGGGTGAAAAGATCGTCAAACCCGCACTCAACGAACGTAAGGGGGTAGACACCTACGTATCAACTTCGAGTGCAGGTGGTGGCCTACAGATGCTGGTTGTTGGGGTTGTCAAGTCAATGACTGCCGAAAGTGCCGCCCGTGCAGCATTGGGTGCAGGTGCTATCGTCATGGAGACCATCGCTGTGGATGATGGCAGGTTACCGCATGAAAAGATACAGTTGATAAGGCACCTACGACCCGACATGATCTTACTCTCAGGTGGTGTTGATGGTGGTACGATCACCCACGTGGTACAGATGGCACAGATCATAGCAGCTGCGGATCCAAAGCCAAGGTTTGGCCTCACCTATAAGTTACCGATAATATACGCAGGTAATAAAGATGCACGTGAAGAGGTTAAGAAGATATTAGGTGATAAGTTTGACTTACATATCGTCGAAAATATACGACCACGGTTGGAGGAAGAGAATCTCATCCCCGCACGTAATAAGATACACGAGCTGTTCATGGAACACGTGATGTCTCAGGCACCTGGATACCGTAAGTTGATGGATTGGGTTGACGCCCCCATAATGCCAACCCCAGGTGCGGTGGGACTACTCGTGCATCATGTAGCTAAGCAGCGTGGTATCGATGTCATAGGTGTAGATATTGGTGGTGCAACCACCGATATATTCTCTGTGTTCAAAGGTACTTTCAACCGCACCGTAAGTGCGAACCTCGGTATGAGTTACTCAATCTCCAACGTACTTGTAGAAGCAGGGTTAGCCAACATCAAACGTTGGCTACCATTTGATATTGATGATGCCGACCTACGTAACCGCATAAAGAATAAGATGATACGCCCGACAACAATACCTCAAACAATAGATGAGCTGAAGATCGAGCAAGCCATCGCTCGTGAAGCACTGCGGTTGGCGTTTCTGCACCACAAGACGATGGCGGTTGAGCTCAAAGGTGTACAACGGCAACGTACTATATCGGATGTATTCATACAGGAGGCGGCTAAATCGCTTATCGACATGATGTCGTTAGCACTCATAATAGGGTCAGGTGGTGTACTATCGCATGCACCACGTCGAGTACAGGCAGCAATGATGTTGTTGGATGCGTTCCAACCTGAAGGTGTCACCCAACTCACTGTCGATAGCATATTCATGATGCCACACCTGGGCGTACTTACCACGGTACATGAACGTGCGGCACTGGAGGTATTCGATAAGGATTGCCTCATACGGTTGGGTACAGCTATCGCACCTGTAGGTGACGGTAAAGAGGGTGAAGAAGCCGTAAAGGTGGAGTTACCTGATCAAACCGTTACCGTGAAATTTGGTGATATCAAACGTATACCGCTGGAGGAAGGTCAAAAGGTAAAAGTACGCATTATACCAGGTCGTAAGTTCGATGTCGGTAATGGACGCGGCCGTGAGCTCGTTACAGAGGTTGAGGGTGGTGTGGTTGGGTTACTCATTGATGCACGTGGCCGTCCACTGAAGCTACCCGAGGATGACGCCAAACGTAAAGAAACATTAGTTAAATGGTTTGAATCCGTAGATATGTACCCTAAGTGAGATGGCACACGCATATACGCCTGGATTACAAGTATCTGAACGTACAGTTGTACGTAAGGAGCGGCGACTACCACTTAAAGGTGAGGTGCTCATAAAAGAGGGTGACACAGTAGAAGCTGAACAGATCATCGCACGTGCGTACTTACCGGGTGATGTGGAACTACTGAATATCGCTGGACAGCTTGGTGTATCAGGTGACGAGATCAAACCCTACCTCAAGAAGAAGGAAGGTGACGAAGTTAAAAAAGGTGAAATTATTGCCGAAAGTAAAGGCCTGTTTGGTATGTTCAAGACACAGGTTAAGTCGCCTATCGATGGTGTCATAGAATCAATTTCATTCGTCACGGGACAGGCGATACTACGACATCCGCCACAGGAAGTGAGTATCAAAGCCTACATCAACGGTACCGTAGAGAAGGTCATACCTGAAGAAGGTGCTATCATACGTACTGTGGCCACATTTATCCAGGGTATTTTCGGTATAGGGGGTGAAGGGTATGGCGAAATACTTCCAGTATGTTCGTCACCCGATGAGACACTAACCCCCGAACTTATACCCGAAACCGCTAAAGGTAAAGTAATAGTGGGTGGCTCGTTTGTCACATATGAAGCACTACAACGTGCGGTAGAGGTGGGTGCCACCGGTGTTGTTGTGGGTGGTATAGATGCTGATGATTTGCGTCGCTTCTTGGGTTACGACATAGGGGTAGCAATCACAGGTACTGAAAAGAAAGGTATCACCCTCATTGTAACTGAAGGGTTTGGCCGTATGAATATGGCGAAGAAGACGTTTGAGTTGCTCACAAAATATGCAGGTAGAAGGGCATCAATAAATGGTGCCACCCAGATACGGGCTGGTGTTATGCGACCCGAGGTTATCATCACGCAGGAGGGTGAAGCTGAAGAACCCCATAAGGGATGGGAAACCGGGTTGGAGGTTGGTCATCTCGTTCGTATCATACGTGAACCTTATTTCGGTCAAATAGGTAGGGTGGTAGAATTGCCACCACCACTCGAACAGATCGAGACCGAAGCCCACGTACGTATTCTGAAGGTGAAGCTGGACGATAAGGTGGTCACCATTCCGCGGGCTAATGTCGAGATAATTCAGGGATGACCCTCCTCCGGATTGCATCTTTCAAAGATGGCTCTTTCCGTGTGGGGGAGGGTTGTTAACATGGAAACCTGTATACACACTCCCATAGGGTGGTTACTTATAGATTATGAGGATGAAGTTATTGAACGCATAAGGTTTAGCGATACCCCAGCAGATTGTGTAGAAGCCAATACTAAGGTTATCCACGAGTTACGTGCGTACTTTACGGGTAAGTTGATACAGTTTACGGTGAAACCCAAACTTCCCACCAACTCATTGCATAAAAAGGTGTATGAGGTGTTGTTACACATACCGTATGGCAAAACGTGCTCATATTCGGAAGTGGCACAACTTGTTGGTAGCACACCACGTGGGGTTGCACGTATAATTGCATGTAATCCCATACCCATAATTATACCATGTCATCGTGTGATATACAAAACAGGTGATATTGGTGGTTACTCAGGTGGTGTTTGGCGTAAACGGTTTCTGTTGGAACTGGAAAGTACTACACTTAACCTACCGTATAGGAGGTGACATGCGTGTTTATACAAAAGAGTTTACACTCAGTACATCACAACATCAACAACTTATAGACATAACGCAAGAAGTAACCGCTATCGTCAAATCATCCGGTATCACAAATGGCATATGTAATGTATTCGCACCGCATGCCACCGCTGGTATTATATTGAATGAGAGCGCCGACCCCAACATTGCGGTAGACTTTTTCAACGCAATCAACCGTGCCATACCGGAACGTGCGGGTTATCTACACGATAGGATCGATAGCAATGCAGCCGCTCACATAAAATCTGCCATAGTGGGTGCAGGTAAAATAATACCCATAGCTGAGGGTAGGTTGGTATTGGGTACCTGGCAAGCCATCATGTTTGTTGAACTCGATGGCCCCCGTGGCCACCGCAGGATAGTCGTACAAGTTATGGGTGAATAGCTATCAAATATCTCTGTAGCATCGTAGCTTGACGTGGTTGAGTGCACCATCAACTTTGATCCTAACCTGTGGTGCTGGATGTACAATCTGCGTATCTCCTGTAAGGAAACCCTCAGTGATCAGTTGTATATCCAATTCAGTAGGTGCCTTTACTGTGATTTTACTCAACGCAGTCACAATATGTATGTCACAAGTATCACTCCAGTCACCATTTAGTGATAAAGTTAGGTTGCTCACTCCACAGTTGATATCCAACAGCTTAGGACTTATATTGCCTAAATCCTCAATTGCTAACTTAGCAGCACCTACGTTTAACTCTATGGCTTCCACCGATGCACGTCCTGTACAGCTTATCCTACCCTTTATGGCACCCGTGTTGAGTTCAAGTCGTGTAATGGTGAGCCCACCCAGATCGATATCAAACCGTGCTGCACCGAGGTTGAGCTCAACCTCCATCACCATGTTAGGTGGTAGGTACACATCGAATTCAGGTGTCTCGTCCCAATCGATGAACTTCACATCCTTCAACCCTATAAACACCCTATCTGCCTTGAGGGTCAATTTAACCTCCTCTGCAATATGTTCAGAACAGTATTTGTGGAACTCTATTTTGCCAGGTGTACCCTTTTTGATGTTCACCTTACCCACAAGTGCTATTTCTACATGTAAGGGTGGTGTTACATTTTTAATCTCCAAAACTTCTGTAGTATCAATCATACCCAATATCAACAGTGCAACCATCTTCACCTCCAGTTATGTACGGGTTTATAAATATACCCTATATCTCGGTAAAGTCAAACCTTGCCCAATAGGGTGTTGACGTATCTTAATCTATCATGTGGCGTAAGATACTGCCATTTGTGGTGGCACTGGTTGTTTTTATTTTAACGCTACAGATGACGGTGTTCGATCTACCACAACGTATTGCGCTTGGTATATTGGGGATTGCAGTAATATTATGGGTTACTGAGGTTATACCACTTTATGTTACGTCGTTCATTATACTGTTGCTTACCACAACAGTGTTAGCACGCACCCTGCAAATGGAGTTTAAGCCTTTCCTTCATGCATTCTTCTCACCAATCCTCTTACTATTTTTGGGTGGTTTCGTGCTCGCACGTGCCATGCATGTATATGAGGTTGAGGAACTAATTGCAAACACTATATTGCGTCATGTAGGTAAACGTCCTTACCCCGTATTGTTGGGCTTCATGGTGACAACTGCATTTTTATCGATGTGGATGTCGAATACTGCCTCCACAGCACTTATGTTGGCGGTTGCATTACCTGTGATCAAGCATGCGAAGGAGTTCAGCAAATCGATAGTCTTAGGCATACCGTTTGCTGCAAGCATAGGTGGTATGTGCACACCTATAGGGACGCCACCCAATGCGATAGCGATTGCGGCACTTAGGGAAGCGGGTTACCCGATGCCGTTCATTGAGTGGATGGCAAGAAACTTACCCATCGGGTTACTGGGTATATTTGTTGCTTCCGTTGTACTGTATATGTTTTATCGACCGACGATCACCGAGATACCGGTTACTATCAAACGTATCAACATAGAACGTAACGGTAAATTCACGCTCGCTGTGCTGATACTCACCATAGTGTTGTGGCTTACAACAAGATTGCATGGAGTATCCTCACATATAGTGGCGCTTATCCCTGTGGTGCTATTCTTTGGTACAGGGTTATTGAAACGCGACGATTTTCGTAACCTCGAATGGGATATATTGATGTTGATGGGTGGTGGGTTAGCGCTTGGTGAAGCCATCCGTGTTACCGGACTCGGTACCCGTATTGTTGAACTACTGGGGATTGGCAATTTTTCACCCTTTATGGTGCTGATAATGTTTTTGGTTATCACCACAGTGTTATCTAATTTTATGTCGAATACATCAGCGACTGCGGTCATCATACCATTGGCTATGGCATGTACAGGGTTACTACCGACGTTACCTATCGCTATTGCATTGGCTGCATCTACTGCTATGTCGTTACCTATAAGTACACCACCCAATGCTATTGCGTATGGGTCAGGTTATATTAAAATTAAGGATATGGCAGTAGCGGGTACATTAATAGGTGTGTTTATCCTCATAATTATAGGTATAAGTGCCATGAGTTGGTGGAGGTTATTCTGATGGCCAAAATAAGTGTCAAAAAAGAGACATGTCCCAAGTGTGGGGCAACCACTGTTGAGAATATCGTTCGTATCGCACGCGGTGAACCTATAAAAGTTTATGTAAGGTGTACCAAATGTGGTGCATTTGTTGCCCGCTATAGGGTGTCACGCTACACTTCGGATAAACCGTACGAATCACTGCTACAGATTGTACGTACCGCATATCCGGATGGTAGGTTTGCAACAAAAGAGTTAGAGGCCTTTTCGGATGAGGTGAACCGCGAGTTCAACGAAACTATACAGTTGGTGGAGAAGCTACCCGATACACGTAAGTTGGAAGAGATCATCGGCGAATCCGAGCTATAGCGTAGATTTATGCACCCTCTATAATATTGTCTTTGGGGTGTCGGGATTATTTTATATCATGTTTTTGTTAGTGAAAGGACGTAGCTTGCCCTTCCCATACGGTATATTTCACAACATTGCACACTTAGTTGTTAGGCTTACACTCAGTAATGGTGATACACGGTATTTGCCGTTGAAGTTACCCACATCTGCATACCGTAGCTCACCTTATGGTGGGCTAAAAGATGGTGATTACTGGTTATATGCTATACCCGTACCTAAGGGGGTACAGGGTTTTGAGATATTATATACCGAATTGATGCCGGTGGAGATAAAAGATGCCAACCTTATAGATACGATACCTGACGAACTCCTTACACGAGTATTGCCACCACCACTTAGATACAGACCAATAGATTTTAAGAAAGTTGACACCATCACGTATGAATTTGAGCTATACGTCGATCCATCATATGAGCTGGTTTTCATCGAGCCCGGTACCTCTAAGCTTGGATATATGATGTTGAACGACCTACCCGTGAGTGCAATTGAAGGGGTGGCCACAGAGGTACCGGTATTCGATCGCGGTATGTTGCATGGTAAGGTCGTCCTCCCCAAAGGTGGTGAACTACGTAAGTTATTCCTGAGGGTTGAAGCTGACCCACATATCAGATTCTATCGCCAGATGATATCAGAGACCATACGTGTACCAAAGAATATAAAGTATCTAATACCCCAATCCCATATAGATGTGGCCTGGTTATGGCCTGAATCCGATACCAAGATAAAAGTGCTTACAACATTAGGTAATGTGCTCAACTTACAGAAGCAGTTTGATTTTAAATTCATACTGTCTACACCACTGTATTTGGAGTGGCTCGAATCGCACAACCCCCAGTATTTAAGTAAAGTCAGATCTGCCAATATAGAACCTGTGGGTGCGATGCTCGTAGAAGCTGACGTTAACTTACCATTGGGTGAGACCATATTGCGACAACTGATGCTGGGTAAGCAACTCTGGCATGCTATGTTTAATACACATGTACGTATCGATTGGCTACTCGATAGTTTCGGCTACCCACGTACGTTACCCAAGTTATACAAGTTGGCGGGTATCGATTTTATGTTTACAGCTAAACTGGATTGGCGAACGGAGACAACCTTCCCATACCGTATATTTAGGTGGCGTGGCGACAACGGTAGTGAAATCGTGGTACTCAATGGCAGGTTACGTGAACAGCTGATGTATCTCAACGAATCCGACAATATCGAGCTATTGGTATTTGGTCGTGGTGATGCTGGTGGCGGACCCACGATATATGACTTTTGGGCAGCTGAGATTATCGAGGCAACAAATCCTATCACTAAATTGAGCACTATTGAGACCGTAATGAAAGACATTGAGAAGCTACATGATAAGCTACCGGTTTGGGATGACGAACTATACATTGAAACACATCGTGCCACGTACACAACAGGTTGGACGATCAAACATTTATTCCGTATGGCTGAACGTAAGTTATTAGTTATTGAGAAGCTCTACTCCACATTGCTGATGCATGGTGTGACACCCGAATCTATGGATAAGCTACCCAAATTGTGGCACCAATTGCTGAAGTTTAGCTTCCATGATATACTATGTGGTACCATCATACGTGATGCACGTGAACAGATTGAACATCAGCTACAGGAGCTGAACCATGAGTTAGATCACATAGTTTCAACCACTCTGCGATTGAACACTGGTAACATGGGGGTGACGTTTTCACCTTATGGGACAATAGGGTTTGTGGAGGAAGAACCACCGTTACCAGTGGGTAAGACGAACTTCTTCATCCCGCAGCTACAAGTTTTTGACGATAAACGGCAGTTCCTTGATGCATGGAACATACGTAAACCTGGCAATCCACTTGCTGAGATATCGGAGACCCATGATACAAACGAGCCCAATATTATCCATTACGAAATCGGTCACCATTCATCAGCTGAACTACGTGTTACGAAACTATCGGCTGGGCTTGTGAGGCTCGATTTACAGATAGATTGGCACGACCGTGAACGTCTGTTGAAGCTAAGGTTTCCGTTGAAGTTTGAGCCTATAAAGTTCATCTGTGGCAAACCTTACGGATGTCAGGAATACCCAGTACAGCCGATCACCAGGTACGATAAGGCGAAGTGGGAGGTATGTTTTATCGATTGGTTGGTTGCCCAGGGTGCATCCGAAGGCACTGCTATCATAAGTGCTGCACGTAACGGGGTGGATTTCATCACTCGTGTGCCACGTGTTACAATAACAAAAGGACCGTTGTTCCCCGACCCCACAATCGACACCGGTAGGATGGGGTTCACGTTCTGGATATACGGGTATGAAGGTGACTGGCTTGCTGCACGGATACCTGAACTTGCGAGGAGGTTGCTATTCCCAAGGTTTAAAACTATAGGTAAACCACTTAGCTTCTGTCAAAAGGTGGGCAATTTCATCGTCGAAGCTATAAGGCCGAGCAAGGATGGATTCATCCTGCATCTGTTTGAACCCTATGGTAGACAATCTCGTGGTAGATTGATGTTAAACCACAACAACTACATTGCATATGAATGCGATCTATGGGGTAACCCCTTAGGTGAACCAAGATCGATAACCCACGAGCTGGAAATACAGCTTAACCCATTTGAGGTCAAACCCATTAAACTGATTGTAAACCCTTAATGCCTATCTGATTTGACCTTCTTTCTCCTCTTACTAAATATACAACCACAATAATACTGTCGATACAGGTTAAGCGCCTTCGCTATACGTATGCTTTCCTTGTAACCATCGCGTTTCTTGAAATTCTCCTGCAGAAAATTTATCCCATAAGTGATACCGAGTTCGTAACCGATTGCGTTTATCATATCCGCATTTTTGTATGGGCTAACTGTCAATGTGGTTGTAAAATATTTTATACCTAACTTTTTTGCCATAAGCGCAGTTTGCTCAAGTCGCATCCTTATACATATTGCGCAACGTTTACCACCTTCGGGTTCATCATAGTACCCACGTGTAAGTTGGAACCAGCGCCATGGTTCATACTCACCATAGATTACTTGTATATCCAATTTGTTGAGCTGCTTCATACGTAATTTATATTCTGATGGTGGCTGAATGTTGGGGTTGTAGAAAAAGCCCACCACCTCAAATCCTCTCTCCTCCAACCTTTTTATCGGTACGGTTGCACACGGTGCACAGCAGATATGTAATAACAACTTCTCAGTAGGTGACCGCATCCACACGTGGTTTACCCTTCAACTCTATAACTATGCGGTTAGGTACGCAGATGATCACACTACCGGGTTTGTCGACCCACCCCTGTTTCATGCATAACTTCAACGGGCACGGTGACTGCAACATCCTAACCCTACCATCTTTGACCTCAACGTAGGAGCTACCCAATGGGCCATCAACTTTAATTATCTGGTTTTTATTCAAGTAGAACCGATAGTATGGTTTACCGTTGAGATATATCACACCATACCGTGGCTGGTATGTTGCCCTCTGGTTTGCAAATAAATACAGGCTTACCGCTAACAGTATCACCACGAGCACATAATCAGCAGGCTTAAGTTTCACATTACGATGTCTACTTTGCGACCACATTTAGTACATTTACCGGCGGATACACCTACCACCTGTGTACTGTAGAAGAAACGTTCAACCAACAGGTTACCACACTCGGGGCAATAGGTGTTACTACCCTCGAGTATGTCGACATTCCCTATATATACATATTTTAGCTGCTGTTTAGCCAGCTCATATGCATGTTTGAGCGTATTAATTGGTGTCATGGGAGCATCAAACCCACGATATGGGAAATACCTCGTAAAATGTAGTGGTGTATCATCACCTACCGAAGCAACAAACTCCACCAACCGCTTTATATCTTCATCCCTATCGTTGTAGCCCGGTATCATGAGGTTGGTCACCTCCACATGTACACCAGCTTCCTTCATCCGTTTAATGGTATGCTTAACGGTATCGAGGTTACCTTTGACTACTTTACGATAGAAATCTGGGTCCATGGACTTAAGATCCACATTGGCTGCATCTATATATGGTAGTAGCTCCTCCAGTGGGTCAGCATTTATCATACCGTTTGTCACAAGCACATTTACCAATCCACGTTCATGCGCTAATTTACCAGTATCCAGGATGTACTCAAACCATATAAGTGGCTCACTGTATGTGTAGCAAATCCCTATAGATTCGTTAGCTATCGCTATACGTACCATCTCATCTGGTGCTATGTAACGCGTAGGTGCCTGTACTTGGGTTATCTCCCAGTTTTGGCAGTACGGGCATCGCATGTTACAACCGTTAGGTGCAATCGACAGTATGTATTTACCAGGATGAAAATGATAGAGTGGCTTCTTCTCCATGGGATCCATGTGCATGCTGACCACCTCACCATAATTCACAGCGTAGAGGGTACCACCTTCGTTTTTACGTCCAAAGCATAAGCTTAGCTCACCATCTTTCAACACACAATTGTTAGGACACAGTTTACATTGTACCATGTTATCACCCAACTGCTTATAATATTTGGCGGTTATCATCTCCTCATAAGTTATGTAACTCAGCTTTGTGTCAACTTATGGTACCACTGCAATCGGATATCTCGCAACCAGCTGCTTACCGGTTTCGCAATCGACCGCTTTTATGTAAACTATATAAGCACCGGGGTCGAGTTCACCCGTATCGAATTGTAACGAATACTCCGCAGGTGATCGAAATTGTCTCAACAAACATACCACCCTGTTACCTGTGACATCGTACAGCTCAAGTTCAACCGTTGCCTCACGGAATGGCATCCTATAGGTGATGCTAAGTACACCACCTTTCCTTACCGTACGGGGGACGATCTCCAGCTCCATATGTTCTACGTATTTACCGACAAATACGTCACAATCCGCTGTTATGTTGTTCACACGGGCGATAAACTTGTGATACCCTTCTATCTTCGGTATCCACGTGAATTCCACGATCTTGTCTTCACCTGTATCTAACTGTATTATCGTGTCATACAATGGTGTAAACCATATCGAATCGGGTAGCTTTACTTCTAACTTGATCGGTATCTCGTAGCAACGTATGTGTGGGTTGAAAAGCCACACCTTTATCTTAGATTTGCGGGCCACCTGTGGCACGGGTGGATATATGTCCATACCCCTAATACGTACGATATCGACGAACGTCGTCTCATTGGCTACAACCTCCCACGGTGGCTCTGTGGTCACATAACCTATCGTAAAGTTACCCGTTGTATCGATAAATGTAAGTTCAGTAATTCTACCAGGTGTAACCGGTACCAAGAACTGTCCCGCGGATAGGTTCATACCTTCGTCAACACCGTTCGGTTCACTCCAGTAGCAGCCTTTGATCACACCCAATGAACACGCAAGTATTACCACCTTATTACCCAATGTAGTGAACGCCGAATCCAAACTTAACGTACCCATGAGGTAACCCATGTTAGATGCTAACTCAATTTGTGAGGTATCCTCATCGTCATCTACTTTCACCTTCAGGTAAATATTCTCACCCGTTGTATGTTTACATATACGTAACGGTAGCCAGACAAAAGCTGTCACACTATCTGCATGTAGCTCGTATTTGCCCAGCCACCCATATTTCCAAGCTTCACCATCCCATATCTGTGATATAGCTGAACGTGCATCACGATCGTATACCCAGCATTTCACCTCATATGTGGTATCGGGTAGTAGATCCTCTACTCTAACACCTACGAGGAATGGTGTACTATCTGGAAATATTGGTGGGAAGTATTTAATATCTACAACAACCCCTATTATGAAACCCCATATCATATCGTGACAGGTGCACCTTCGTGGTTAAGTGATTCCGTACCCGCTGCAAGCACACGTAACACCTGTAACCCATGTTCACCCGCCGTTACGGGTGGGTCACGTGTCTCCATCGCCTTAATGAATGCCATACATTCATTACGTAGCGGTTCACGTAGATCTATCTTAGGTATATGGATATCACCCACACGTATTGCCATCGACCCCTCCTCGTACGTTGTTGGTGGCCGTACCTCCACCCCTTTATCGTATATTTTAAGCTTCTCGAACCGCTCCATATCGTCGAACACCACCATCTTCTTCGAGCCCACTATCGTCAACTTACGTATTTTGTGTGGGTCGAGCCAACTCAGATGTATATGACCCATCAAGTTACCCGCAAAGTAGAGTGTCATAAATATCACGTCACGGATACCGGGTTGCAGATACGCAGCACCTACGGCGCTAACCTTTTGTGGCACTTCATCAAACAGATACAGGGCTATGGATACATCGTGTGGCCCAAAACTCCATAATGCATCTTCATCACTACGTATTTTGCCAAGGTTGACCCGTTGTGAATAGAAGTAGTAAATATCGCCCAATTCACCGGCTTTTATCATATCCTTTAACCTTCTTATCCCATCGTGGTACAGCATGAGATGTCCGACCATAATTATGCGGTTGTTCTTCTCAGCAAATGCCACAAGTTGCTCACCTTCTTTCACCGATAAAGCAAGCGGCTTCTCGACCATCACATCCTTACCTTTACGTAATGCCTTATAGGAGAGTTCGAAATGTAACCTCGCCGGTGTAGCGATCACCACACCATTTATTTCAGGGTCATCGAATATAACATCAGGATCTGTGGTAACTTCAACCCCTGGAAAAGTATCTTTCACCTTACTGAGCACATTAGTATCAACATCTGCCACCGCCTTTAGTACCTTAAGCTGATAGAAATTACGTACCAAATTTATACCCCAATAACCTGCTCCTATGATACCAACCTTCATGTTATAATTTAACCCTTTCTCTAAACCAATCAATAGTCATCCGTAACCCTTCCTCAAGCGTAACCTTCGGCTCCCAACCCAGCACCCGCTTAGCTTTGGAGTAATCCACCATCGATGAATCGAGTTCACCCGGTCGCTTTGGCTTGTAGACAGGGGCAACCTTATATCCGATAATATCTGCCATCATCCGAAACAGCTGTTCAACCGTTGTCCCTTTACCAGTACCGATGTTGAAGGCTTCACCTTCACCTTTATGCATTGCCAGTATATTAGCTTCTACCACATCCTCCACGTATACATAATCGCGTACGGGTTTACCGTATCCGTAAAGTATACAAGGGTCACCCCTCAACATCCTACTCGCAAATATTGCTACAACACCAGCCTCACCCAACGGATTCTGGCGTGGCCCATATACGTTCGCATATCGTAAGCTCACGATAGGTACACCAAACTCACGATAAAAGAAGTTACAGTAAAGTTCACCCACCCACTTCGATATCCCGTATGGTGAGATGGGGTTAATCGGATACGTTTCGTCTACAGGTACGTTGGTGTTACCGTACAGGACACCGCCCGATGAACTGAATATGAATCGATTCACTTCAACCTTTTTGGCAGCCTTCAATAAGTTCAACGTACCGAGTATGTTGACCTCTGCATCGAACTGCGGCTCATCCACCGACTTACGTACATCTATCTGTGCCGCCAAGTGAAATATATATTCGGGTTTGACATCCAAGATAAGGTTGTAGGTCTCGACCTCCCTAATATCAAGTTGATAGAACTGTACCCCCTCCGGTATATTCTCACGCATGCCGGTGGATAAATTGTCCACAATTATAACCTCATGTCCAAGCGCTATTAATCTACGAGCGAGGTTCGATCCTATGAAACCCGCTCCCCCTGTAACGAGCATCCTTGCCATCTTTTAAAATAACAATAATCTCAAGTGTATCAACCCAATAGTCTACACAATCCATCAATCTGGATTAAATTTAATAAGTGGAAAAGGTTGGCCTGATATTAGCCCTTATATTAATGCTGTTGGGTGTGATAGGCATCATTTTACCCACCCTACCGGGTATACCGCTCATATTTTTGGCCTCTATCCTGTACGGTGCATTCGCCGGCTGGCACATAATAGGTGTCAAGGGCTACGTTCTGTTAGGTGTGCTCACAATTGTATCACTCATATCCGACTATATATTAACTGGGGTTGGTATACGTCGTACGGGTGGCAGCGGTTGGACTGTTTTAGCTGCAATAATAGGTGCTATTGTGGGCTTCATTTTATGGCAACTTCCAGGTGCTATCATTGGGCTATTTATCGGTGCTGTACTGGTCGGTTTTATAGTCAACCGTGACTGGCGGAAAGCCCTCAAATCCGGTGTCGGTGGTACCATAGGGTTCTCCTGTAGTCTCGTGCTACGGTTTGTTATCGCCATCTTCATGATAGCTTATATATTACGTAAAATCCTGTAATAATGCAGCACCTCAAACGTGAACTCGGTCTTATCGACATATTCTGTATAGCGATGGGTGCTATGATAAGTTCCGGTCTTTTCGTATTACCCAGTATCGCGTACCTTGAAACCGGCCCCAGTGTGGTAGTCTCCTACTTCATAGCGGGGCTCATGATGTTACCTGCTATACTATCGAAGGTAGAGCTCGTTACTGCCATGCCACGTGCAGGTGGTAATTATTTCTTCATCGAACGCAGCCTCGGTACGTTTGCCGGCATAATGGGCGGTATTGCTGACTGGTTCTCACTTGCACTGAAGAGCGCATTCGCTTTGGTAGGTATAGGAACGTTCGCTACCCTTTTATTACCGGGTATGGCTGAATGGCAGATTAAACTCATAGCTGTGGCGTTCTGCATAATGTTTATGATTGTTAACCTGCTTTCAGTTAAGGGTACTAGCAAGTTACAACTTGGGTTAGTATTCTCCTTGCTGGTGTTGTTGATACTTTTCATCATCTTAGGTATACGTAGAGTGGAGCTTACACATTTTGTACCGTTCGTACCTTTTGGATGGTCAAAGGTATTCGCAACCGCCGGGCTTGTGTTCATCTCTTATGGTGGGTTAACAAAAATAGTAGGTGTAGCTGAAGAGGTACGTGATCCCGCACATACTTTAGCACGTGGGTTGTTCCTTGCGTTCGCCATCGCCACCCCACTATATGTGTTGGTTGTCTTCGTAACTGTAGGTGTGCTAACACCTGCATTTATGGCACGTACATTGACACCGGTTTCACATGCAGCTGCTGTGTTCATGGGTAGATGGGGTGAACTCCTTCTATCAATAGCAGCTATATTTGCATTCTTCACCACTGCCAATGCTGGTATACTTGCAGCTTCACGTACCCCCATGGCTATGAGTAGGGATGAGCTATTACCTGATACATTACGTCGTGTACATAAGCGGTTTGGCACCCCTTACATCGCAATATTATCTACTGGCATCTTTATGCTTATTGTGATAGCTTTTCTACACATAGAGGAGTTAGCTGAGGTAGCATCCACCTTTATACTGTTTCTATTTATACTCATAAATCTATCCGTTATCCTCATGCGTGCCAGCAAGCTACGTAACTATCAACCCAAATTCAGGTCACCCTTCTATCCGTGGCTACAGGTTGGTGGCATCTTCATGTATACGTTTATGATATTTGAGATGGGTAGGCTGGCATTGTTTGCACTGATGGGGTTAATCCTGGTATCACTCGTGTGGTATCTCACCTATACACGTGGTAAGGTGAAACGTGAAACTGCCCTCATACATCTTGTCGCCCGCATAACTGCACGTGAGATAGCTACCCGTACTTTAGAGAAAGAGCTACGTGAAATATTACTCGAACGTGATGCCATAGTTGAGGATAGGTTTGATGAGTTATTAAAGACCTGCCCCATTGTTGAGCTTACACGTCCCATGACACGTGATGCATTTTTACGCTACATCTCCGATATATTATCCAAGCGTCTCAATATGGATGCAGATATTATTTACGAACGGTTTGTACAACGTGAGTCACAATCCTCTACCATCATACATCCAGGGCTCGCTATACCTCACATCATAATAGATGGAGAAAATAAGTTCGATCTCATCATAGTGCGTGCCAAACCCGGTATCGATTTCGATGGCTCCACCGTACATACTGTGTTTGTGCTCGTAGGTACGCTTGATGAACGTAACTTTTATTTACGTGCGTTGATGGGTATCGCACAAATCGTAAAGCATCCGGAATTCGAAAACGAATGGCTTAATGCCCGCGATACAGACGATCTACGTAATATAGCGTTGGTAATGCGCAGGAGATAAAAGCCAATCGGTTAACCTGTCACTTATCTCACCACGAAGAAAATTACTATCATCACATATGATATATTACCAGTACCGAAGAACAGATGCATATATGGTTCGGGTACCAACAGATAATGCCAGGATAAACCTATCCCTACCCTATCAGCCACATTCAACTCACACGTTGCAAACCCACCCACCGTGAACTTGTTGATCGCATAGTATTCGGTTATCTTCCATCCCGGATAGCTCGTAGTTTGTTCAATGTAATTTTTCAATGTATGCATCCCTATACCGACACCAATTACAAGTGGTGTCACATTCTTTTTCAAAGCCACCCCACACCAAAGGTCAGAGAACTCACATTTGTAACTTGTAACTTCATAATCAAACATCCGTCGTACCTGCCAATAACCCACACTTATCATAACCATGTACTTATCAATCACTACCCCATACCCATAGTACGCGGAAACACCAACCCTCTTTGTTAACACCACGCTACCCAGGTTAACTTGTGACAACCCTATTAATAGAATTATCCACAACCCACCCTCTTTGGTTTTATGGACTCTTTAAATATTA
>JAGGUB010000111.1 GCA_021158725.1 Caldifarciminota bacterium
GATAACGTAAGTGATTGTGGTACACCAACCGCCTACATCTATGGTGTGGGTGGCGAACTTGTGAAGCATATTCTGCCACAGGTAGACGGTACCAGAATCGTAATCGAATGGGATGGCACCAATGAGAGAGGGCAACCATTACCTACAGGCATATACTTTATTAAACTACATACCGATAACGGTTGTTGGACTAAGAAGTGCTTACTTATTAGATAGTGCTGAGTTAGACGTCAACCTTTCACGTCATTTACGTCGTATAAGCTGATATTTATTGAAGCTATATCTCTATCTGGTAGCTTCAAACTTTTCACCATACCTTTGACTATGTTACGTATTAGTGTGCTCACAAACGGGTTCAATTCTATGTTTCGATTGTTAACACTTAACCTCACACCTATACATGGTTTTGTTGCATGTTCGAGTATGAATCGATATATGCGATCCATATCTTCGAACTTAAACCATGCATACTCTGTATTTATGTCGAAGTCTGTCACAAGGCACAGGAGTTCGTCCCCTTTCACCAAAATTCTCTCGCTGATATCCTTACGCAATAGGTTGATCTTCTTTATCCCATGCAATTGATGATAACCCTCAATGAGCACGAAATCGTACCCAGCAAACCAATTTTGTATCACATAAAGTATATCATCTACAGGCTTACGAATTATTGCAATCTTATCGTCTGCAGTAAGTAATACACCTGTAGCACCCTTTTGGACGAACCGCCACGAATCTTTACCTTCCACATCGAGGTCAAACCCATGTATACAATGTTTTACTACCGCGACGTTGAACCCATCATTTACGAACTTAGGCAACAGATTCAGTATAAACGTAGTCTTACCTACACCACTTTCACCAACTACCCCAACCACATATGGTAATTTCATCAAAAGATATCTATCATACGTGCCAATACACGTTTACCACGATAATCGGGTAGCAAAATAGGCGATCGTCTATCGGGTTTTATGCCTGCATCCTGTAACATCTTGATGTAGCGTTTCACATGGTCGAGTGTTAACCTACCGTCCCCTTTATAAGATTTGACATATTCAGCAGCTGACATACCGGCACGCCTACCGAATACCATGCAATCCAATGTGGAGTTACCCATCAACCTATTCTTACCGTGTACACCACCTGATACCTCACCCGCTACCCAGAGACCTTCAACATTTGTCCTACCCCATGGATCTGTTTCCACACCCCCATTTTGATAGTGTAATGTGGGGAATACAAGCACTGGATCCTTTGTGATATCGATACCAAACCGTTTGAACATCCTCACCATCGCAGGGAATGACTTCTCGATGTAACCTTTACCCTGTACTATCTCAATAAGTGGTGTATCGAGCCACACACCACGTAATCCAGTAGGTGTAACTATACCATTATCTCTAATATAACACTCGCGGATAATGGCAGCTGCCTCTACATCCCTGGGCTCGAGTGGGAACACAAACGCTTCACCATACTTGTTTACTGGTTGTGCACCTGCTGTTCTGAGCTTTTCGGTCAACAACAACCCAACTATCTGTTGTGGGTATACAGCACCTGTTGGATGGTACTGCACAGTATCTGTATCCCTAAGTTTAGCACCTGCACGATATGCTAACACCAAGCCATCCGCTGTCGCACCATAGTGGTTAGTGGTAGGGAACCCCCTAATATGTAAGCGGCCGAACCCACCCGTCGCCAGTATAACAGCCTTAGCACGTACGATTTTGTACTCGTCTGTTTCCAGATTCACCAGTATCGCACCTGTCACCCTATTATCGCCATCAGTGAGTAACTCGATCGCTGGATAGTACTCAAGCACTGGTATACCCCTATTTCTAAACTCGTCACGTAACACACGTAGTTCCTCCATCCCTGTATAATCTCTACATGCGTGCATACGCTTACGTGAAGCACCACCACCTGAGAGCTCAACAAAATTGCCATTCTTGTCTCTATCGAACATCGCCCCTAAATCACACAGCCACTTTATAACTTTAGGTGCATCCTCAACCAGCGCTTTCACCACATCCGGTTTGTTCGCAAAATGGCCACCCCCCATAGTATCGATGTAATGGATTACGGGGCTATCTTCTGGCCTATCGGCTGCTTGTGTACCACCCTGTGCCATTATGGAGTTGGAATCACCATGCCTCAACTTAGTAGCTAATAGTATTCTATTCACAGGTATACCTGAATCGTTTGCTAACAAAGCAGCACTCGTACCTGCAAGGCCACCCCCTATGATCAGGATATCGACATCGTAATCTACGTGGTTGAGATCGATCTCATCAGGTTCTATCAATGGATATGCTTCGAGTAGATCCACCACCTCATTGGGTGCGATATCACCTTTATTTGGGCCTATTGAAATTGGACGTTTGCCACCAGGTGCATAATCTGGATGACATAGGTTTAGAATTTCTTCACGTTCCTCCATCGTCATCTGGGGTGGTAGCTTACCTACCCTCTTCGGGCGTGTCTTCTCCACCAATTTAATAGATTCACGCATATATTCGGGATATCCACCTATGAGTTTAAGTTCAGCCATCACACCTCCTTAATAAACTTCACGCGTTTTTTGTTGTTCCACATAGAGTTTTTCAAGCTCTTCCCTGCTGAGGCTCATCACCTTTTTGAATTCCTCTTCATACTTACCGCTCTCTATCTCCTCAATACGTTTTTTGAGGTTCTGCTCCTCTGGTAGCTGATACTTACCGTACAACCTACGTATGAGTTGCGATACATGATAGTGTACGATCTCGGCTGGACAGCGTATCGCACATAACCCACACTGTACGCAATCGAACGATTCATTAGCTGCTGTGGCAAGGTCACCCCTAAGTGCCGCCTGTATGTAGTCCATTACTTGCAGATCCTGTGGGCACGCCTTTGTACATGTGTTACATGAGACACATCTTGCGAGCTCTGGATAATACTTAAGTACCGTGCTGATATCGCATCGCTCGCTGTTGATATCATAGGTTGCCTTCTCAGCAGGTGCAAACGGTATCTGTACAAGGTACATACCATCTTCAACCCTTGTCTGACATGCCAGTACCGCATGTAATTTATAATCACCCTCCTTACGGTAGACGGTTGCACATGCACCACAGAAGCCTGCCCTACAACCACAAGATCGGATGAACCTATATCCCGCATATTCCATAGCTTGCATGATTGTGAGTGCCGCCGGCACTTTATACGCCTTGCCCATTATGTATATTGTTACCCAGTGTTCTATATCTTTCTCGTCCACGCCCGTGGTTGCTACCTTGCTGGTCTCTGCGATTCTATCCATGATGCTCTTCCTATCTTCCATGGTGCCTCCTATTATCGTACTTGATAGCACATATTAGTCTTAGCTGATGTTAAATTTTGTCAATAGTTTCAAACATCTATGGATGTCACTCATTTACTTAATCGATTAACCACATATACCTGTGATACACCCTCTACCACTATGAGCTTCCTTCTACTGGTGACCCCCTTTTCTATTCGGATGCTGGATTTGGCCACACGTAATTCTCTACTGAGCAAATTGATAAGTTCTGTATTCGCTTTCCCTCTAACAGGAGGGGCAGCTACTTTTACATATAATACACCATCCGCGAATCGCACCACTTCATTTTGGGTTGCATTTGGTTGCACCTTCACCACTATGCGAGCTGCGGTTGTGGTACCCAACTGTTAATCAACCTCCTCAAACTTATCTGGTGTTATATAATCCCCATATTTATTGCGTGCCTCTTCTAACCGCTTACGTTCTGCTTCTAATACCTCGAACACAATCTGTGGTGCATCAGGTACCTTCGTTTCGTAAATCTTCTTGATCCTATCGATTTTCGCCAGATTCTCCGGCACCCTAATCATGAACTGTTTCATATAGTCTTCTTTTGAGTAATCCTTACCCAGCACCTCCTTGAATAAGCGTTTGAGATCTTCGTACTTGGGTATATAACCGGTTGGTGTTTTGATCGCACCCACCTCACCATGTACACGTAGCTCCATCCACTTGTACCATACACGTTTATCAACTTTATCGTTCAGGAACTCACCTGTCTCTTTATCTCTCAAGAAATAGTTAACCCCAAATATCTTTGGCTTCTTACTCAGCTTCTTGCCAAACTCGATATTAGCCTGTATGTATTTACCCACAGGGATTGAGAGGAAATCGAGGTTCGACATTGGGTTGAACTCACGTACCCCTTCTTTACCCAATACGGCTGCTGTGCGTTCGGATTCGAGTGCCGCACCTTTAGCCACTATACCATGCACCCAATCAAACGCCTCCTGAACCGGTACCCATGTATCTGAGTCTCGTCCTCCATAGACGATAGCACCTACTGGTACACCTTCGGGGTCATGTAGTTTCGGATCTACATTTTCGAAATGCTTCAACTCAACCGTGAACCTAGCATTCGGATGTGAACACGGTATCTCCTTACCTTCGGCATCCTTTTTACCGATCCACCATTCACCTGAGTGGTTATAGCCACGAGGTGGTACCTCACCATCCTTGCCAATCCAATGTACACGTTTATCCTCTGTCACTAATACGTTGGAGAAGATGATCTCCACTGGACTATGGAGAACTTTCCACTGTATTGGATCATCTTTCGAGTTTATCCCTTGTATTATACCGAATACACCTTTTTCCACGTTTACTGCACGTGCTTCACCATTTATGTTCCTGATATACGCTATATCGTCACCTACGATGGATTCGCCCTCCAGCATCGCGGTTGAGGTTTTACCACATAGTGACGGAAACGCACCTGTAAAGTAGGTTACCCTACCCTTGGGACCATGTACCCCCATGATCAACATGTGTTCGGTTAGCCATCCCTCTTTTGAGGCATGGTTGATAGCGAGTCGCATCGCCAGCTTCTTCAACCCTATCGTATTACCACCGTACTGGGTATTCGTGGAATAAACCGTATCTTCTTCCAGATCAATATATATGCGACGTTTATCTATGTTTTTGGATGTCTTACGTTCATCGAGCTCGCCCTCCGAATGTACGAATTTGAAGAACTCCTTTGTGGGACCACGTTTTATGAACTCCTCATACCCCTGCCTGTAGAGTATGTTCTCACTATGTGCAACATAGCTCGAATCCGTCAACTGTACACAGGGTATGGAGAATACCGAGTTCGTAGGCCCTAAGCAGTAGAAACATACGTAAAGTTCGTGCCCCTTCATTATGTCTTTTAGTATTTCGTGTATCTCACGTAACCCTTCGTCCCTATCCATCGCTTTGATTGTGGGCCCAAGATCTACCCCCTTAGGTAAGAGGAATTTGGTATGCTCGCGGTCACGTGCCTGATCGTAGTAGCCATCGAAATGCACGGTATGGCCAGGAATTGCAAGTGGCATCTCTTCACCGGTTTTGATTGCTGCCTCCCTTATGTACTGGAGTGCCTCATCTGAACCATCCGATACGAAGATACTATCTGGGTTACAAAGCTCTATGTACTTGGCCACAAACTCATGCAAGTATGGATTGTTGATCGCCATAAGCTTCTTATAGTTGGGTTCGTCCAGCCTTTCCTTAAGGATATCAAGATAATTTTTACCCATCTTAACAACCTCCTTTTATTTTGATGCTTCCCAGTATTGGGGTTAGCTTCCCAGCACTTAAGTAGCGGATATCTATTCTACCTCCTCTAATATAAGGTATTCTGAAAGTTTTCATGCTTTTACCCAATATCTAAGTGGAGTAGCTGTCAACCAATCCTCTGGCGCATCCATCAACTTATGTGGATTCAGTATATTATTGGGATCGAGTGCACGCTTAATGGCACGCATCACGGGTAGGAGATCTTTGCGTGCTTTCTTCCATGAAGGTGCCTTCGATATCGCTATACCGTGTTCACCAGATGTTATACCGCCCACACTATGTACGTAATCGTAAATCTCTTCAACTGCATGTTTGGCTGCCTCCCATTGCTCTTTCTTGGTGGGATCCATCAATATTTTTGTGTGCATGACGCCTGAACCACAGTGCCCATATGCAGTCATTATCACACCGTACTTTTCGGCTACCTCGTGTATCTTCTTCGCACATTCAGCCATCTTCGAGTATGGTACCGCCATATCGTCTGCCAACGCAGTACAGGCGAGCCCCTCCTTATATCTCGATAGTGCTGCGAATAGCTTCTTACGACCTGCGTAGAGCCTTGTACGTTCCTGTGCGTCATAGCTCATCGCTTTCACTTCACCATGATGTTTTTCGCAAATCGATTTCATTGTCTGCATTTCGTAATCCACAGCCTCTTTGACCTTACCATCGGCTTCAAACAGCACTATGGCTTCAACATCTGGTAAACCCATATTCAACGTGGTGTTAACCGCTTTTATAGCAATATGATCCATGAGCTCCAACATGGATGGCTCTGCACCGCTTGTAATTATGTCAGCGATTGCATCACCAGCATATTCGATTTTGTCGAAGGTCGCCATACCTAAGCAACGTAATTTGGGTAATGGTATGAATTTCATGGTAGCTTCAACGATAACACCAAGCGTACCTTCTGAACCAACGATCAACCTATGTATCTGATAACCAGCTGCCTCAACACGTGTGGTAGCACCAAGGTTAACGAGCTCACCGTTTGCAAGCACTAACTTCATGCCGAGCACATAGTCCCTTGTGGCACCATACTTTACCGACCTTATGCCGCTGGCATTATTACCAATTTCACCCCCTATTGTGGCAATCCTACTCGATGCAGGTGAGGGTGGATAAAACATACCATAGGGTTTGAGTGCACGGTTAAGGTCATCGTCCACCACACCTGGTTCTACCCTACAGTACATGTCTTCTGGCCTTATCTCTAAGATGCGGTTCATGCGTTTCATGTCGAGAATTATACCGCCATCAATAGGCACCGTATGGCCTGACATACCTGAACCTGCACCTCGTGGTATCACCGGTATGAGTTCGGCGTTCGCATAACGCATAATTTCTTGTACATGCTCGATAGTTCTTGGTTGCACCACTACGTCTGGCATACTCTGGTGTACGGAGGCATCTGCACCATACACGTAACGTATGGCGGGATGGTTGGATACGTTCTCCTTACCAACTATGGATTCTAACAGCTTGATATCCACATTTTTGCCCATATTGCCTCCTTATCCGAAATGGTACCTCATAACGAAAAACATTCTGATAGTGCATGGTTGAATAAGTTCCATCCAAAATAATATCGGTATCCTTGTTGTCAACCTTAATGATAGCGATGAGTAGATCCATCACATGGTTGTGCTCGCAATCGAGATATGGTGCGATTTTCTTATAGATACTGGAATTCGAGGGTGCTCACAATTAAAAGGCTTGACTAAAAAAATTTTTCCATAAAATGATATGCAACACTATGGCAAAGGTCTTTCACGTAAAGTCGGATGCGTGGAAAGCCGGTGTGAAAGCCTTGTTACGAACATACGCTGTTTATGGGCCGATTGAGTCAACCTTCGGTATAAAGTATTCGTTATTAGACGAGGATAATGTTGATAAGCTTGTCTATTTAGGTGCAAGAATCTACCCATCTATTAAGTTTTTCCTCTACCCAGTACAAGAGGATGTTGTGAAGGAAATCCAACCCAAAGAGACGATCCTTATGGGTGTAAAGGGGTGTGATTTACGTGCAGTTGCAACATTGGATAGCGTATTTCTGGATCCTGACTTTATCGACGATTACTACAAGCTACGTAGGGACAACACGATAATAATCAGCGAAGATTGTTTCAAACCACTGGATGTGTGCTTCTGCTCTTGTCTTGGGGATACGCCGTTCCCGGAGAAGGGGTTTGACCTGAATCTATCGTACTTAGAGGATAAAATTCTCATTGAGGTAGGTACAGAGAGGGGGCAAAAGGTGCTCGATGAAATGGATATCGAGCTAAACGAAGCGGATGCAACACAAATCGCGGAGAGGGATGAGCTCCGTAAAAGGGTTGCTGAGACAATCTTGGAGTCGAACAAGAAGTTCAAGTTCCCAGAAGATATATATAACCTATTAAAAAATAATTATGAGAGTGAGGTATGGAAACAGCATGCTGAGACATGTGTGAGTTGTTTCGCATGTACAAACGTATGTCCCAGCTGCCACTGTTTCTTGTTGCAGGAGTTAAAAGATTTTGCAAAAGCACGTGTGTGGGATTCGTGTCAATCGGTGGGTTACGCACGTGTGGCGGGAGGTGCCAACCCACGTAAACATTTGTTCGAGCGTTTCCGTAATAGGTACTACTGTAAATTTGTGTATAGGGTTGAGCGGTTTGGGTTACGTGCATGTGTTGGGTGTGGCAGATGTATAGAAGCGTGTCATGGTAAGATCGATATGCGGGAGGTGTTGACTGATTTAGCTAAGTAGTGGGATGAGCATTTACAAACCCATTAAAGCGAAGATCGACCGCGTGATTGATGAGACACCTACAATCAAAACGTTTGTATTGATACCGGAGAAGCCGATTGAGTTTACAACCGGTCAATTTGTGGAGATAACAGTACCGGGTGTAGGTGAGGCACCTTTTACTCCATCTTCGTCACCCTTTGTGAAAGACAAACTTGACGTAACTATCATGAAAGTCGGTACAGTTACCGAGAAGTTGCACGAGATGAAGGAAGGTGACGTTGTGGGGATACGTGGCCCGTATGGGAAAGGGTACCCGCTTGACAAGATGTATGGGAAAGAGGTTTTGATACTTGGTGGTGGCGTAGGTATGGCGCCATTGCGATCGTTCCTGCTTACGGTGCTTGAGACACCCGATAAGTTCAAACGTATTGTGTTATGTTATGGTGCACGTACACCACAGGATATAGTGTATAAAGAGCAGTTTGAAAAGGAGTGGATGCAGAACAAATATCTTGAGGTCTTCCGTAGTGTGGACAGGAAGGACGAAACCTGGAAAGAAACCGAGGGTGTTGTAACTGTGTTGTTGGACAAATTCAAAATGGACTATGATAACGCAGTAGCTGTGGTGTGTGGGCCACCAATAATGATGAAGTTTGGTACTTTGAAGTTGCTCGAATTGGGGTTCAAACCTGAAAATATTTACCTTTCGATGGAGAAAAACATGTCGTGTGGACTTGGTAAGTGTGGCCATTGTGCATTGGGTAGATACTTTGTCTGTAAGGATGGGCCGGTATTCAGTTACGATATGATAATGGATATACCGGAGATATGGGAATGAAACGCTTATTCATAGATTTGGAGGTATGCTACAGGTGTCGTGAATGTGTGGCGAAATGTAGCTACCCACACCATCCAGAGAATAATGGGATTGTGAGCCTGCTGGAACAGGTTGCACGTGTACTTGTGTGCCGCAAATGTGAGGATGCACCCTGTGTCGTTAGCTGTCCCAATGAGGCGCTCGAGAAGCGTGAAGACGGTGTAGTGGTCCGTCACATCATGTTATGTACTGGTTGTGGTACGTGTTCGTTGGCATGCCCGTTTGGTACGATTTATCCTGAGATCATACCGTATTTGGTGTCACGTTGTGATTACTGTATTGGACGGGTGGAAAATCAACCCCTATGTGTGGAGACATGTCCACATGGAGCGTTGAGGTATGAAGAGGTGGTGGAGGATAAAGAAAGGGACATATATCTCATAGGTGATCATCTTGCAGTACATAGTATACCATGGATTAAGGAAGAGGTGAAATGAACTGGCTGTTCAATTTCATAGTGTTTCCGGGGTTCATATTCACCGCAGCCATAGGGATGTTGGCGAGTTGGTTTGATCGCAAACTTACCGCCCGTGTACAGTGGCGAGTGGGGCCACCGGTTTTGCAGCCACTTTATGATTTTGTTAAACTATTGGGTAAGGAAACAATTATCCCGAAGGGTAGTTTCGGTACGTTCGTGTTGGCACCTATATCAAGCCTTGTATCGGTGACCATAGTGTCAACTATGATCTGGAATGTGATGTTATGGCCAGAGAGAGGGTTTGTTGGGGATCTAATTGTCACATTGTATTTGTTGACAATACCGTCGATTGCACTAATCATAGGGGGTGCGGTATCAAGGAACCCACTCGCTTCACTGGGTGTGAGCCGCGAAATCAAGCTGCTGCTGAGTTACGAGTTGCCGTTCATCATAGCGATGTTCGTACCTGTGATAAAAGCGGGCGGTAGCATCAAATTGGGTGACCTGCTAACTTACCAATGGGAAAATGGTTTATTTATCGGGTCATGGTCGGGTGCTATAGCGTTTGCATGTGTGCTTGCATGTATACAGGCGAAACTCGCATATGTACCGTTTGATATACCGGAGGCTGAAACCGAGATAAATAATGGACCGCTAATCGAATATTCGGGTACACCGTTGGCAATCTTCAAGCTATCGCGATGGATGTTGTTGTTTGTTTTACCAATGTTTGTGATATTTATGTTTATGGGTGGTATAAGTTTACATGGCTGGCATATACTGTGGGGTATACTCAAATACATAATGATTTTGGGGTTTGTGATATTGGTCAAGGTGACCAACCCAAGGGTTAGGATTGACCAGGCGTTGAAATTCTTCTGGTGGGGTGTTACACCGTTGGCGATCGTTGCGATAATTCTTGCATTTGTGGGGGTGTGATGAGTGTCAAGCTTAAAGCACTTAAACGTTCAATTTGGTTGTTCCACTTCAATAGCGGGTCGTGTAACAACTGTGATATTGAAATCGTGGATTGTCTAACACCACGATACGACTTGGAGCGATTTGGTATCAAGCTTGTTGGTAGCATACGTCATGCAGACGTTATGATGGTTACAGGATTTGTATCACGGCAGGCGGCACCAAGGTTGAAGCTACTATATGAGCAGGCACCCAAACCCATATTTGTTGTAGCTGTAGGTACGTGCGCATGTTCGGGTGGTATATTTGCACCTTCGTATAATATGGC
Source organism: Caldifarciminota bacterium (assembly GCA_021158725.1). GTDB lineage: Bacteria > Hydrothermota > UBA3073 > NMUJ01 > NMUJ01 > NMUJ01. The sequence continues at coordinate 10,905 of JAGGUB010000111.1, forward strand.
AGGGCCAGTCGATAAGATTATACCTGTGGATGTATATATACCTGGGTGTCCACCCAAACCTGAAGCTATAATTATGGGGGTGGTGAAGCTGTTGAGTAAGTTGAAATGAACCCAATAGATAGTGTAAAGGAAAAGTTTAAGGATAAGATTGTGAAGTTTCACGAGAAGTCGCCACGTCGATACTATATTGATATCAGGAAAGAGGATCTGCTGGATTTCGTTGACTACATATTCAACGAACTACATGCACGATATATGATACTGAGTGGGGTTGATAACCCACCCGATCATATAGAGGTGCTGTATCACTTTAGTTTCGATAATATTGGTAAGGTGGTAACGTTGCGGGTGACACTCGATAGAGAAAACCCGGAAGTCGAATCCATCAGCCGCATTGTGACGGGTGCACAGTGGATAGAGCGTGAAATACAGGATATCTTGGGTGTGAAGTTCCTAAACCACCCCGACCCCAGACGGTTTATACTGCCAGATGATTGGCCAGAAGGTAAATACCCGTTACGTAAAGATTATAAGGCAGGGCAAGATGAGTAAACGTACCGTGATACCGATTGGACCATACCATCCGTTACAGAAGGAAGGTGAGTTCTTCCAACTTTATGTGGAAGGTGAAACCGTTGTGGATATTGACTGGAAGACGGGGTACAACCATCGTGGTATAGAGAAGGTTTCTGAATCGCTATCTTTTGACCAGGTTACGTTTCTTGTTGAACGTGTTTGTGGGATATGTTCAACCTCACACCCGATCGCATTCTGTAATGCGGTTGAAGATCTGTGTGGGGTTGAGATACCCGAACGTGCTAAATATATACGGTCGATAATTGCTGAGTTGGAGAGAATACATTCGCACCTGTTGTGGTTTGGGCTTGCGGGTCACTTCATTGGATACGATACAGTCTTTATGTGGGCATGGCGGTACCGTGAACCTGTCTGTGATATCATGGAAGCAGTTACAGGTAATCGACAGAACTATGCGA
>JAGGUB010000006.1 GCA_021158725.1 Caldifarciminota bacterium
CCATAATGGCGTTTCATAATATCGGCACCCCATGCACGTTGTGTACCCTCGAGTAATGCAAAAAATAACCCATAGAACATGAACGGTACCAATAACCAGTATCCATCAAGTGTCGCAAACCCCATAGCTATTAGGAAATATAAGCCGAATGCGGTAATAACTACTGGGTGTTTACCGATACGGTCGCTACACTTACCGATAGGGTATGCGAACGCAGTGTAGATGATATTAAACAATATATAGAACGCGAGCGTTATGAGGATGGCACGTTCGGCGGTTACCGTAAGTTCTAACCCCTTCGCAAGCTTCAACAAGAAGAACATATAATTTACGTTACCGAATGCAAACAATGTTGTGATTGTCAGGAATGCCTTGAACTCAGGTGACCACGGTAGTCGCTTGAAGCTTATAGGTTCGTGGGTGATATGTTTCTCCCTCACCCATATAAGTGGTATCAAAGCCGTAAACCCTATTATTGCAGCTACAAAGATGACAATCTTATAGTTTGCAAGCTGTGGCACAGTGCAGTAAAGGTATGTTAGTACGATGATTGATCCAATAATTGCACCCGCTGTGTCAAGTGCACGATGAAGACCGAACCCACGTCCACGTGCGGTTACACTTTCGGCAATCAATGCATCTCTTGGCGATGTACGTATACCTTTACCGATACGGTCGATGGTCCTGAACGCAACCACTGCACTCCAGGTGGATGCCATCCCCATGAATAGCTTAGCGACAGAGGATAGCCCATATCCGGTGAATACCAACCCTTTCTTACGTGTACGTTCAGCTAACCAGCCCGAAAATAACTTGAAGAACGAAGCTGCCGCTTCACCCAAACCTGCCGCCAACCCAATAGCTAACCCCTTACCACCGAGCGCTTCTATAAAGAACGGTAGTATAGGTAGTATCATTTCGCTTGATACATCGGTGAGCAGGCTCGTCATACCCAACAGCCACACGTTACGCATCTATCGTGATAAAAATAAGCTAAGAGAAACAAATTGCAATATTGGTAGGCTAACCCAACCTGTGGTGTTTGATAACTTTACCCTCTGCTGTATATATTGCGTCTTCACAGATATTGGTAGCAAGGTCGGCTATACGTTCAAGGTTACGCGATATACGCATTAGGTGTAATGCACGTTCAATGGTACTCGGGTCGCTCATCATGTAAGTTATAAGTTCTCTATAAATTTGGTCACGTAATGCATCTACCATATCATCATGTTTGCATACTTCTATCGCCAATTCTGTGTCCTCGTTAATAAATGCCAATATACTATTACGCAACATGAGCATGACTTCTTCTGCCATCCTGGGTAGGTCAATCAATGGTTTAACGGGTGGCTTTTCCATAAGAAACAGGCTACTTTCTGCTATATTTACGGCGAGATCACCGATACGTTCAAGGTCGTTGTTCATCTTAAGTATCATCAATATGGTGCGTAGATGTTTGGCTTCTGGTTGATAGAGTGCTATGAGGTTGGTGACCATCTCGTCAATCTCTATCTCCGTATCATTGACACGTGGTTCATATATTTCGATCACCTTTATAGCTTTCTCTCTATCCCTGTTTATAAGTGAATCGATACTATCCTTGATCATCTTTTCAACCATACCTGCTTGTTCGATGACCTTCTTACTTAACTCATGTATCTTTTCTGTAATCATAGCTCTCCTATCCAAACTTACCCATCAGATAATTCTCCGTACGCCTATCTTTTGGGTTGGTAAATATCTTTGTGGTTACATCGAACTCAACAATTTCACCCATTAACATAAAGGCTGTATAGTCAGAAACTCTTGCTGCTTGTTGTAAGTTATGTGTTACGATCACTATGGTATATTTTTCACGTAATTTACGTATCAACTCCTCCAGTTTAGCTGTTGATATTGGGTCGAGTGCAGACGCTGGTTCATCCAATAAGATGATTTCAGGTTCAACTGCTAACGCTCTTGCTATACAAAGACGTTGCTGTTGACCACCTGATAATTCCAGTGCAGGTTCATGTAATCTATTCTTTATTTCATCCCATAGGTTTGCATCTATCAATGCTTTACGCACCTTCTCGTGTAACAGCTTCCTATCTCTTATCCCATGTATCTTTAATCCGTACGCTACATTTTCGAAGATCGATTTAGGGAATGGATTTGGCTTCTGAAACACCATACCTACACGTTTACGTAATTCATAGACGTTTATGGTATCATGGTAAATATCTTTACCGTCGATTAGAATATGCCCCTCTATCCTTGTGCCCGGTATGAAGTCATTCATACGGTTGATACATCTAAGTAAGGTTGACTTACCACAACCTGATGGCCCCATTATTGCAGTGACTGCTTGCTCAGGTATGTGCAGGTTTATGTTTTTCAACACGTGATTGTCATCAAACCACAAGTTCAGATGTTCTATCACAATTTTTGATCTCACCATCTTTTAGCCCTACGCATATGGTAACGTATGATTATAGCGATCAAGTTGATAGCCAATACTAACATCAATAACACAAATGCCGTACCGTATGCAATAGGTACATGGTATTGAGGGTACATGCCTTCGGTCATCAGTCCATATATGTGAACTGGTAACGCCATAACTTCGTCAAATAAGGACCGTGGTAACCTTCTCGTATAAAACGTGGCAGCTGTAAATAGTATAGGTGCAGTCTCACCTGCAGCACGTCCAATCCCCAGTATAGCACTCGTAAGTATTCCAGGTATTGCAACCGGCAAAACCGTCCCACGTATAGTTTGCCACTTTGTAGCCCCTAACGCATAGGAAGCGTATCTGAACTCATGAGGTACTGCACGGATTGCCTCCTCTGTAGCCCTTATAATCACTGGTAATATCAATATACCGAGTGTGAGCCCACCTGACAGTAAGGATACACCGAACCCAAACAATTTCACAAATACTGATAGACCGAAAAGTCCAAACACCACCGACGGTGTACCAGCCAGTGCATTATTTGCTCCACGTATGATACGTAGCAGTAGCCTATTTTCTGCGTATTCACATAGATAGATGGCTGCAAATACACCCAACGGTAATGCAAAGCATATGGCTATCATAGCTAATAGAAGTGTCCCTATAATAGCGGGGAATATGCCGCCCTCGGTCATACCCTTACGTGGAAACCCTGTGATAAATTCTATGGATAGTACCTTCATTCCGTTAAGCATTATCACTACAATGATAGTAAATAGGAATACAATACCTATCAGCACAGCTATATGAAATATTATGAACCACACCTTCTGTCGTAACAGCTTCATGAGTGACGATGTACCCACCAATCTACCACGAGATTAGCAGCTAATGTGATCACAAACAACACTACACCGATGCCAAACAATGCATGATAATGTAGGCTACCGAAAGTGGTTTCACCCATTTCAGCTGCTATAGTGGCTGTCATAGTACGTACTGGCTGGAATATTGACCGCGGTATTACTGGTGCACCACCTGCTACCATTAACACAGTCATTGTCTCCCCTATTATACGGCCGAACCCGAGTATTACAGCTGCTACTATACCTCGAGCGGCGGCTGGCAAAACAATACTGCGGATGGTGTCCCATTTCAATGCACCTAATGCATACGATGCCATACGTAGTTCATGCGGTACAGCGGTTATCGCATCTTCTGCAATCGTCGCTATTGTAGGGATTGCCATAATGCTCAGCATTAGAGATGCTGTGAAGCAATTCAATCCAACTGGTATATCGAATACACGTTGTATAAGGGGGGCTAAGAACACCATACCAAAGAATCCATAGATTACAGATGGTATAGCTGCAAGTAGCTCAATGATTGGTTTAAGTAGCTCCTTGATCCCTGGTGGTGCAAGCTCTGCAATGTATATCGCTGTACCTATACTGATTGGGACGGCTAACAGTAGTGCAACAACTGTCACACATATCGACCCCAATATGAGTGGCAGTATACCGAATTCTGGCGGCTCAGAGGTTGGATACCAATATTTACCGATGATAAATTTTATAACCCCAACATGTCTAAATATTGGCAGACCCTCGTTGAATAACATGAAACATATACCGAATATGAAAACAATCGACAGCGATGCAGCTATCAACAGCAGATATTTGATGAGCCGTTCTTTCATCCCATTAAGTATACGTTTAGTGAGGCATAGGTATCCAACCGTAATCGCTTTACTTTGGTAACCTTACAGGTACGAAACCGAGTTCCTTAATAAGGTTTTGCCCCTCATCACTGAGGATAAACTGTATGAACTCTTTTGCTAACCCTTTTGGTTCGCCGTTCGTATACATGTAGAGTGGACGCACTATTTTATATTTACCTGATATCACATTCTCTGGTGTGGGTGAAACACCATCTACCTTAAGTGGTTTCACCTCAGGTGATAAGAAGCCCAACCCCACATAACCGATTGCATCAGGTGTTTTAGCTACGGTTACTGCAACTGCTTTGTTGGATGCCAACCTTATAGCGTCTGGACGCACATTTTCACCCTCAAGTACAAGCTTTTTGAAGACTTCAAACGTACCGGATGCTACATCACGTGATATCACAACTATTGGTCTGTTCGTACCACCGAGTTCACTCCATCGTGATATTCCACCTGTATAGATGGCTTTCAGCTGGTCGAGTGATATCTCATCGATGGGATTCTCCGGATGTACTATTATGGCTATACCGTCATTGGCGATAATCGTTGGTACAGGATTGACACCGCGTTCACGTGCAAGCTTTAACTCTTCATCTTTCATAGGACGTGATGCATTCGCTATGTCGACCACACCATCTATGAGTGCAGCAATACCGACACCTGAGCCACCACCACGTACGGATATGTTAACATCGGGATGTAGCTCCATAAATTCTTCTGCTACACGTTGTGCGATTGGTAACACCGTAGTTGAACCCGCCAATGTGAGTGTCTTCTCCTCCACTGCAAGTAGTGAGGCACCAACAAACAAACTAATGGCAGTCAAATAGGTTCTTATGTGTAACATCTTACCTCCTATCTGCTAATTTTTGTACTAATTATCCATCTTAGTTGCAACATAACCCTATCTTCTGGTTTATTTGCATTCTCAAATTCTGTATGTTCCCAATTAACCTGCAACATAAGTGTAGGTTTACCTTTATGAGGTGGCAACATATGCCAATTGGATCCCACAATGATGCGTGAATGTGCATCATTGGATTGGTGAATATCTTCATCCCACTTATCGTATCGTGCAACAAGTTCAACCATCCTACCTATGGTTTCACGTAAGTTGAAGATAGATACAACCATATAGCCTTCGCTTGTGGAACCACCAGATTTGCGTAGATATTCAACCCATAGGTTGAACGGCCTACGTATCAGCTGTACCATACCCGCGTATAGTAAACGGTTCTCGTACTTGCCGATACCAGCTTTTTCGTAAAACAACGATCCGCCTATCGTTATACCAGGTATGGGTATAACACGTACATTAGCAACGTATGCGGGGTGAATGTTCACCTTGTCACCGGTTTTTTTGTAACCCTCACCATTGAGTATTGAGAGTGCATATTCACCATAGCCACGAGGTAGATAGCCAAATATTGCTATCCCATAATCTGCGGATGCAATAAGCTTCTCTTTTTCCTCTAATACCTTTGTTATCGTTGGGTATGTCCAATCGTATGTTTTACCGAAGTAGGTTTTTATCAACCCAAATGTTAGCTTGGCAGATGGTATCGCTATGGGACGCTCAATATCTATGTATCCGTATTTGAGCTTAATGCCAGCACCGTATTTGTAATCATCAGATGAGAAGAAGTCGAGTGTGAACCTTGCCTTTATCTTATCTGTGAATTTATGCTTAATCGATAGATAGCCACGCTTAATAGCGGATGCATTCTCTTTTATGCTATCACCTATCATCGTGAGTGTGTGGCGATTCCATACATGTAGACTAAGCTTGGTCGACTCACCGTATGCGAAAGATGTTAATAAACATGTGCCACACAACACTGTAACAAGCTGTTTCATCCTACCTCCTTGTGGTTAAGGTTGTTCATGTTACCAAAATACCGTGGTAGGTTAAACGTGTATAAAGGTTATGTTAAGGATAGGTTAAGATGTGGGTAGGTAGACAGTGAATGTACTACCTTTACCTGGTGTACTCTTCACATCTATCTTACCATTATGTAATAGCACTATATGTTTTACGATAGATAGACCTAACCCCGTACCACCATGACGCTTTGAGCGTGACTTATCAACTACATAGAAACGCTCAAATATGCGATTGATATGTTCAGCTGGTATACCGATACCGGTATCCTTAACAGTTAGTTTGACGAAATTATCATTGTGGGATATTTCCAATACAACTTTACCTTCATCGGTGTATTTAATGGCATTGTCTATCAGATTGATGATGAGCTGTTCCAACAGGGATGGATCAGCTTCTATCTCAGGTATCGGTTCATGGAGTTTCATCTCTATGGTCAATCCCTTACGCTGTGCATTGGGGGTGAATATTTTAATCACATCACTTGCAATATCGGGTAGGTAGATCTTCTGTTTATCGAGTTGTATGGTTTTATCTTCCAACTTAGCCAATGTCAACAAGTCCGCCACTATATTTATCATCCTATCTGTATGACGCTTGATGATTTGTAAATAATGTTGTATCTGAGTATCGTTTGTCATCTCTTCGATTGTTTCAACAAACCCCTTTATTGCGGTCAATGGTGTACGTAATTCATGTGATACGTTGACTACAAAGTCGCGCTTCATGCGTTCTAACTGCTTCATCTCGGTGATATCGTGGAAAACCACTATAATATCATGGGTTGGCGTCATGGTGGCACTACATAGGTAGGTTTTATCATTGATCACAACTTCTGAATGTGTTGGCTGTTTGCTTTGTAACAGTTGTTCTATTAACTTCATAAAATCGGGGTACCTCAACACCTGCCAATAGAATTTACCGACAGCAGTATTTCCTACGATATTTTTTAAACTGTTATTCACTAAGATAATCGTACCGGTTTGTCTCATCACTAACAATCCTTCATGCAGATTGGCTATTATAGTGTGGAGTTTTTCGCGCTCAACCGTTATCTCATGAAACATCCTCTCCATCTCAGTTGCCATATGGTTGAATGCATTTGCGAGTCTACCTATTTCATCCTTTGAGCTGCTGTGAATACGTGCACTCAGGTTGCCACTCGACATTTCATGCACAACGTTTAACATCTCTCTGATAGGTGCGGATACCCTCTTTGTGAAGTATGTGGTGATAATTACCATGATTAGTAGCATAATGATCGAGTATCGTAAAATTTTGGATCTTAACCTACCCAGCAGATAGTCTATCCTATGTAATGACATGCTGGTACGTAACACTCCCAGTAAGTGTCCATCTTTCACTATTGGTATAGCTACATAAAGCATATGTTGTTTAAGTGTCGTACTATACCGTATGCTAGTACCTATCCTACCAGCATATGCAGCCATAATTTCAGGGCGATTGCGATGATTTTCCATCATGCGTGGATCTTTCTCCGAATCCCCTAATACAACGCCTGCTGTATCCACAACCGTTATCCTGATGTTTGCGAGCTCTCCCATGCTATCGACGAACGAGTCTATCCTATCTATATCATGTTCATGTAACATTGATGTGACTGTGGGTGCGAGAATATTTGCTTTCTCGGTAAGTGTTGAGGTCAATGTATCGATATAGTGATGTCGTATTTCAGTAAAACTCACAAATAGTATTAGTGTCACAGTAATTGTAATGATGATGAAGTGTTCCACTAATAGCTTGCGGAACATTAACTATCACATGGTTAATCGATATCCAGTTTATACCCCATACCTCTGACACTTTTTATAAATCTACCCGCATCCTTGAGCTTACTCCGCAAGTGTCGGATATGTACGTCTATGGTTCTATCAAGTACTGATTTGTCTTTCCCCCATAATCTATCGAGTAGCTGAGTTCTTGTGAATACCCAGCCTTTCCTTTCTGCAAGTATACGTAATAGGTTGAATTCAGTGGGTGTGAGGTCGACTTTTTCACCGTTAACATATACTTCGTAACGCTTGAGATCTATTATTAACTCCTTACCTATTTTGATAGCGTGACGTGGTTTTACGATGGTATCGCTTCTACGTAATACTGCCTTGACACGTGCAACCAGCTCACGCGGTGAGAACGGTTTAACTACATAGTCATCGGCACCAAGTTCTAATCCCACCACGCGGTCGGGTTCGTCACCCTTTGCAGTTAATATAATTATGGGGATAAGAGCCGTACGTTCGTTCTTCTTGAGTATACGACAAACGTCTAACCCATCGATATCGGGTAACATCAAATCAAGAATTATTAAGTCTACCAAGTGGTTCCTGAGATATTCTAACAAACCACGTGCTTCAGAGAATGTTTCAACCTGGAACCCTTCTTTTTTAAGATGATGCATTACAAGTTCAATAATATCAGGTTCGTCGTCCACCACTGCTATGGATTTATGATACATCTGATGATAATATTAAATAGGGGGATATTGTGTCAATATCAGAGAGCTGTTCTTAGATTAAGTTTTCCATTAACCCCTCTACTAATTCCTTACCGATGAGTGGGTGGTTGAAGTTAGCGCTACCCACCTGTACGAGTGATGCACCTACGGTGATGAATTCGAGCACATCTTCGAGCTTCGACACACCACCACACCCGATGATCGGTAAGTGGGTAAGCTTTTTCGCTTTATGTACAGCATACAGGGCGATAGGTTTGATGCTGGGCCCCGATAGCCCACCTGTTACATTACCGAGCTGCGGTCTACGTGTTTGTAAATCGATAGCCATTGCCGGTACACTGTTTATGAGGGTGAACCCATCCGCATACGGTGTAAGTAGTGGCACTATTTGGTCGATATCATGTACTATCGATAGCTTGTAGATTAGCGGTTTATGGCTCAACTCACGTAGGTTACGTGCTATATCTAATAAACTGGTGGTATCTTTACCCAGCTCGATACCTCCACGTGTAACGTTTGGACATGATACGTTTATCTCGTATGCGGTTACATTGGTGGGGTTGAGCCGTTCCACTAATGTATAGAACTCTTCTGGCTTACTACCCGCTATACTCACTATGATGATGGGGTTGAGTTGTTCCAATTCAGGCAACACCTTATCTATGAATCTATCGATACCGGGGTTCTCCAGACCTATTGAGTTGAGCACCCCATGTTCGGTTTCCCAGATCCTGGGTGGTGGGTTACCTTCACGCGGTTCAACTGTTATGGTTTTGGTCACCAAGCCACCCAACATCGACAACGGATAGAGTTCGTTCAACCTCGGTGACCACGTACCTGAAGCCAACAATATCGGATTTCTAAACGTTACACCAAAAGCTTGCACCTCAAGTCGCTTCATAGCACTATCGTGCGTGCATCAAAGACGGGTCCATCCTCACACAAATGGAAATATCCGCCAGCTCGCCTACGTATGGCACAGCCACGACATGCACCTATACCGCAACCCATACGCTGTTCAACTAATACCTGCACATATCGGTTATTACTTATGGCGAAATCTATGAGCTGGTTAAGCATCTCAATCGGGCCACATGCCAATATCGTATCCTTACTTATTGTATTGAGGCAATCCGTAGCCATACCCTGCATCCCATGGGAACCATCCTCGGTATAAAGGTGTATATCCCAGCCTTTGAACCTCTCCAACCCAAAGAACTCATCTTTGGTTTTGACACCCCACACAAGGGTTACATCGTCTGCAACCCGTTTAAGTAAGAAGAAGGGTGCGATCCCTATCCCACCAGCGATCACGTTTATGTGATGGGTGGGGATATCGAACCCATTCCCTAATGGACCCAACAAGTAGATGCTGGCCGTGGGTTGCAGCTTGGTGAGCTCACGTGTACCTTTACCTACAACCTTGTAGAAGATGGTAAGCACATTATCGACATAATCCCCGATACTAAATGGACGCGGTAGAAGGCATCCCTTCGGGTACAGGAGCACAAACTGACCTGGCTTCACGTGACCGAGATCAACCTCCACCTGTAGCTCAAATATCTGAGCTGCTACTTTACTGTTCTTTATTACCTTGACCTTCACGTACTGCATTCAACAGCTCACTTGCTTTACGTGCATAGTAGGTGTTGGGGTAACGTTTGATTACTGCCTCATAATATTTGCAAGCCAATTCAGGGTTATCATCCTTATGACGTGCGATCCATGCCAGAGCCAACCCCGCCTTGGGTGCGTACCGGCTTTGGGGATAATCCTGCCACACCTTGAGATAATATTGGCGTGCCTTATCGAGTTGATCGAACTCAAACAGATACAATTCTGCCAACCTAAATATACTGGTATCCGTCATACTTGTATCTGCTTCATACTTGAGAAGCTTATCGATAGCCTCTTTACGTAAGCTTGCCCGTGCACGTAGGAGTGGATCGCCCTTCTTTGTGATCTCATCGTAATACTGGGCTGCTTCTTTGTAGTTACATAGCCATTCATGTATCTCCGCAAGTAACACCAATGCATTGACCGAATTCGTATATTTCTGTAGTAGGTCGATAGCCCTATTTGTGTCACCCAGCTCTATGTAACCTCTTGCCATCTCCAACGCAATAGCTTCCTCTTCGGTGGGATCGGTCACCCTCTTACGTAGCTCCTCGAGCCTATTTAGCCCCTCCTCTACGTTGCCCATCAATATTTCAGCACGTGCCAGCTTTATGAGTATGGGGTTTTTGCGTGTCGCAAACTGTAGCGCTTGCTGGTACATGGTGGCTGCATGTTCGTATTCGTGAAGCGAATCATATGCTGCACCTAATGTCAACAACACATCACCTTTGTATGAACTCTTTGGGAATCGCTTCAGGAACTGTTCACCCTTATCTATGGCTTCATAATAGGCATGCTCTTCGAAGTATGATTGTATCAACAGATAATAAGCTCTTTCACAGAACTGCCCTTTGTTTGTGGATATGAGGGGTTCCAACAGCTCACGTGCCTTTATGAGGTCACCTTGTTTGATGTAGGTCTCTGCCAGCATATAGCGTGCTTCGTCGCAGGCTTTGTGTTCGGGGAAAAACGTGATGAATTCACGAAACTTCTCCTCAGCTTGACTGTACTCACCCTTTGCAAGGAACGCCTTACCCATAAGTAATACGGCATCAGGTACCCAACGTGATGTAGGGTAGTACTTTATTATCTTGCCACACCTTTCTATCACCTTATCCAGTTTCTGTGTGGACGGTGGTTCGGTTTTGATCGCTTCCTCGTAGTCTCGTTTCGCATTGTAGAAAAGGTTGAAGTAGGATTTAAAATGTACGCATCCCATAAATATTATAATGAACAGCAACACTGTATGAGTATGTTTCATATGTATCTATATCTCCATGGTTATGGGAAGGGGGCCACACAAGTACCCCCAGCAGTATTAGAGTGTATATTGACTTCGCAATCTGTGGCCCCCTTCCTTAAAATGCGAGCACCTTTCCCGTAACCGACAAACCTATACCAGCCTGAAAAGCTACCCGTCATCACGCCTCGATTATTATAGCTTGTGTGGGACAGGACTCAGCCACTTCCTGGCAGTTGCACCCGTTACAGCCTTCGGGATTGATGACCTTCGCCTTGTCACCCTCCACCTTGAAGACTTCTGGACACATAGCTTCACACACGCCACAACCGATGCATGCGTCCTCGTCTATGGTCACTCGCATCTTACCTCCTTTTCTAACTTACATCTTAAGGTTGTCACAATTTTGTCAAGGTAGACGTATGAAGTTTCGTCCAGGTAATTGTTTAACTTGACGTTTTAACTCTAATGTCAGAAGTATGGCGGTCAACCTCTGTACGGGCATGTTCAGCCGTTCAGCTATATCGTCGACATGTTGAGGTTCGTCTGTCAACACCTCCAATACAGATTGTTCTTCATCGGTTAATTCAACCTCAACCTTCTTCACCTTATAGTCGATATTGAGTAGCTCAAACACATCCTCCACCTTGGTGATAACATGTGCCCCCTGTGCTATAAGCATATTCGTACCTTCACTCATACGGCTGGTTATGTTACCAGGTACTGCAAGTACATCACGACCAAGCTCTAACGCCCACCGTACGGTATGCATGACGCCTGACGTGATGGCAGCTTCAACCACTATAA
>JAGGUB010000091.1 GCA_021158725.1 Caldifarciminota bacterium
CGAACTGCTTCACAGCATGGCGAAGCTGTTCAACCTGTTGTTCAAGCTCCCCTATTTCCTCACGCATAGTGTCAGTAAGTTCGTGTGCTTTGAGTTCCATAATTTTTGTTGTAAGTTCGTCGATCATCGACTGTAGATCGGTACTTTCCATATTTAGCTGTTCGCTGTATCTTTCCATTTGGGTATAGAGCTCTTCAAGTGTGGGAAAGTACACAAATAATTCTGGGCTATCCGCATATTTTGGCCCTTTATAAGTGTCGTTATCGTAAACTCGTAGCTTAAACCATACAGTATCGCCGGGCATCAACCCATATGAGTTGAGATCCCATATGTAATCATAAATTGTATCCGTGACGTTGTGAAATGTAGCAAGTTCGATCGTATCACATGAACTGATAAGCAACACCTTAGCTACCCCATAATCGTCACGTAACCTACCTATCACACGTACACGTGCGTCTTCGGGTATGGGTTGGCTATAGAGCGGATGTAACAGCGATATCTCAGGCGGTTCGTCCGCATATACATAGATGAAGTAGAAGCAGGTATCACTCGATAACCCATTGATATCGTGAAGCACTACACCATAATTGAGTGAACTATCGACGATTAGGTCAAAATTGAAGCTATCACCATATACCTGTGCGGGGTGGGGTTCGTCACCCAGTATGAGATCCACCATAGCGAGTGATGTATTTGCCACCCCCGATATCGATACATGTGTACCCACCAGCACCTGTAGATTGGGGTTATCCGATATAGTAGGTGGTAACCCTGTATATGTGGGGTACCTGCATTTGATAGACCATCGTTTAACCCATGGCGGTACAAGTAGGTCAACCTCATAAGTGGGGGTACTCACATCCGCAAGCTGTGCACGATAGGTGAACCCACGATGTGGTATAAGTGAAAACGTGAACCCATCGTATGGCCTCAATACGTAGCGGGTGGAGTCCATCCACAAATAGATTTTGTGTGGTTTTACCCCTACAGGTGTAACTTTGATGGTAAGTGAATCACCTATCACCAACTCTGTATCACCGGGTAACAGCTGTAAGCTGAAGTAGTTACGGTTAAATAGATGTGAAACATTATGACGTAATGGTGAGATCAAAGTTAAAGCTATCACCCCTATGCTTATATAGCCAACCTGTAATGGATACAACAGGTATCGACGCCAGAATTTTAAGAACGGCAAAACCTTAAATCGATTCGCACGCTCCGATACGAGGTTGAGCAAATCCTTGGAATAGGGGAGACGTATCAGCTTCTTGCGTTCAACCAATGTGATAAGATGCCCTTTGAACCCCTCATCCTTATCAATCTGCCACGCTACCTCACGTAACGTAGGTAACTTACGTAATTGCAGATAGATAGAGATACCAAGTGTTATCAGGTATAATGTGAACAAAACCATCCGTAACACAAAAGTCAACACAAACACGTAATCAACTGTAGCATAGATGGCCACAAAGCATGCAGTCGTAACAACCCATACCATTAATAAAGCAGCAAATTTACCCCACCTATATTTTTGGGTTAATTTTTTATCAACCATCATAGTAAGATAAGTGTGATATGATGTAGGTCAATTAAAGCATAATAACAGACGTCACTTAGGTTAAGCCGGGTGTGTTACTTACTCTTCATGGCCACCGATAAGTCCCGCCCGTATAAGGAAATATAGTAGCTGTAGTATAGCTGCAGTAGCAGCTGCCACGTAGGTGAGTGCTGCCGCTGTCAACACCTCACGTGCACCCGGTAGCTCATGCTTGGTTAGTATATTGGTATCGTGTAGAACTTTCAATGCACGACGGCTGGCATTGAACTCCACCGGCAAGGTGATAAGCTGGAACACCACCACCGCGGTGAAGAACAGTATCCCCACCTTTATGAGTGCAAGCCAATGAAATACGAAGCCCACAAATATAAGTGGCCATGCGAGGTTCGACCCCAACATTGTTACCGGTACGAGCGCATTACGTAACTGTAGTGGTGCATATCCATGTGCATGTTGGATGGCATGTCCAGCTTCATGTGCAGCGATACCGACAGCCGCAATACTGTATCCATTATAGACGTGCGGTGATAGCCTCAACGTACGTGTACGTGGATCATAATGATCTGACAGCAAGCCAGAAGTTAACTCCACATTTATCTGAAGGCCCATCCTACGTGCTATGATTTGCGCTGCTTCTGCACCTGTCACCCTGTTGCGATTGGGTATCCTCGAATATTTAGCATATGCACTTTTGACCCACATCTGTGCTATTATGGATATTATGAAAACCGGTATCATCATAAAAATGTAGAGGGGGTCGAACCACCACATTTACCCTCCTACTTTGAGGGATGAAGTTTCTTCCTCAGTTTATCTATCATATCTTTTGTCATGGATTTGAGATCGTAATCGGGTTGCCATCCCCAATCCTCACGTGCTGCAGAATCATCTAACGACCTGGGCCACGCATCTGCTATCTTTTGACGATGATCGGGCTTAAACTCACACACGAAATCGGGTATAAACTCACGAATCGCATCCGCCAGCTCACCCGCAGAGAAGCTCATAGCGGTTACATTATAATTGCATCTATAGCGTAAGTTTGAACCATCAGCTTCCGCCAGCTGTATAAGCGCTTTTATGCAATCCGGCATATACATCATGGGTAACACGGTATCTGCACGTACGAAACATACATAAGGTTCACCCTTAACCGCAGCGTAGAACATTTCCACCGCATAATCGGTGGTACCACCACCCGGCAGTGTTTCACTACTTATAATACCTGGTAACCGTACACCTCGTACGTCGAGCCCAAACCTATGGTAGTAATAATTGCCAAGCAATTCACCTGTTACCTTCGTAATACCATACATCGTGGTAGGCTGTAGTGCCACCTCAACCGGTGTGTTCTCCTTTGGAGCATCAGGGCCAAACACAGCTATTGAACTCGGCACTATTATGCGTTCAATTCGATGTTTGAGCCCCACCTCAAGCACATTGTACAATCCCAGTATGTTGGTTTCGAACGCAAGCTGTGGATTACTTTCACCCTTAGCTGATAGTATAGCTGCAAGATGGTAAATTGTGTCTATCTTATATTTGGTAACAAGCCGGTCGAGTGCCTCCCTATCACGTACATCGGCTAATTCAAACAATCCAGCATAATCCTTGTCAGGTACCCTGTAGTCCACAGCGAGCACCGAATCGCTACCATATTTTTCACGTAGTTTAACGATAAGTTCCGACCCTATCTGACCCAACGCACCCGTCACCATGATGCGCTTCATGTTGATAGCTTATTTAAAATTCTACCAAAAAGTGTAACGTCAACTCCTATCATGATGTCGCAGTTGCCACTTTTCCATTTGACATATTTTATAATATGACACATAAGGAGTATGAGATTGTCGAACCCGCAGTAACGGAACTACGAGAAGCTACCAAGTCCGCCCCTGAAATACGTGGTATACCGACAGGTGTGGAAGGTTTGGATGAACTGTTTTTCACAACAAAGGTAACAGAAGCTGGCCCCAAACGTGTACCACTGGGTGGGTTCCCCCAATACGCTGTGTTAAATCTCACTGGTATACCGGATACCGGTAAGAGCCTTATGGTTGAACAATTTGCATTGAAACAAGCTTCAATAGGCCTACCGGTAGCGTTTGTAACAGTTGAAACACCGGCTGCATTCCTGGCATCTGCATTGAAATCGCGTGCGATTGCAATGTCTTTGGATTACGAGGAGATCGAATCCAACCTCATCCTAATAGATGCTGCATCATATGCATCGTTACGTGAGGAGATACCCACGTTACTCAATACGCTCGCATATGCTATTAAAAAATACGACATAAAAATTACGGTGATAGATTCAATCACCGGGTTGTTTGAGGCAAGGGAGATGATGGCACGCTCAATAGTACGTCAACTGTATAACTTTATGAAACGCTGGTATCAGACTGCACTTTTTGTATCACAGAAACGGTCCGGCCATGAGGAACTTTCAGCTGAAGCAGCTGGTGGCTATGCAGTAGCCCATATATTAGATGGTACGATGGTGTTAACCAAAAAGATGATCAGCAGCACATACGACGAACGTCTCTATAAACGGCCAGTCGGTGAACTCATACGGTTGTTTAGGATCGATGGTTGTCGTTTATGTGGCCACGACACTGATACACATGTTATGGAAATCACAAAGACAGGCCTTGTCCGCATAGGGCCAAGCCTTACCACACTTATGCGTAAATCATCATAAGGGAGGTAAGATGGCAATTTTGAAGCCCGATGAAATTCAGCGTCCCGATGTCGATAGCACCGCCATCCAGGTGTTTCTCAAAACCTTGGAGATTTTGGGCGGTCCAAAGAAGTTGATCACGTATCGTAACCTCACCTGGCTACCAAGCTTATTTGAAGCTGCTTATGTGGTGGTATTAGCTAATGACTATCAAAAGACGGAAGCCGAGATCGCCGAATACCTCGGTATAACACGTCAAACCGTACGCAATATACTGCGTGCAGATACTGAGACTGTCATGAAACGGCTTGAAGGCGAGCTACAGGAGAAGACACTCAAGGCGCATATTGCGGGTGGGTTGGCGAAACTTGCCTACGAGAAGCTAAAGTCGTCGAGTTAACGCATTTTGTAAATCCACAAAATACTTAACCTTACAGGCATGTTCGACACAGCATGTGTGGACGTAGGCTTCTTCTAAAATTTTACCTATGGCAATTGTACCATGCCCCTTGATTATCACAGCCTTGTGATCTTTGAGCGCATCTGCCGCATTATGTGCGAGCTCCGTTGACCCTACCTTACCGGTGATTATGGGGATCTCATGCAGAAAATATATGCTTTCGGAATCCATCGGTATGATCTCTTTCTCATCTATCAACAACGACAGTATAATTGCGAACGGCGAATGTGCATGTATTATTGCCAACGCAGATGTATTTTTATAGATTTCACGATGCACGATAAGCTCAGAGGATGCAATGATATCGAAGCTCGTCGGTTTATGGAGGTGTACCTCCACAACTTGGTTCTCATCCAACTCATCAAGCATACTACCACTACGGGTGATAAACATCTTATCACCTACCCTTACGCTCATGTTACCGAAATGCGAATGCGTTAACCCATACTGTACCAACTTTTTGCCAAATTTGTTGAATTCACGCCACATGACTGTACTCACCTGCTATTGAAAGCGCTTGTAGTTTATCGTGTGTGGGTATACCATCCTTAGTCCAATCCCTTGCACGATAATACTCCAATAATGCTGACATGAACTCAGCCTTGGATATCCTTCTTATATCTGTATCCTCCTGGAAGAAACGTTCCGGTAGCGTATCATCCAATTTAGTGAACCCCTCACGTAGGTTAAAGAGACGCTCGAGATTCCAGATACGTTCACCCACTTGGATAAAGTCCTCAGAGGTGAAATCAATCCCCGTAACAGCCGATAATGCATTGGCGATCTCCTCCTCACTTACTGAAAATAATGCAAATTTACACATTACGGTTGAATCTACTGCCGCAAATATGTTCTGCAGTAGGGCCACGAGGTTGGGTTTACCAACCCACGATAGACGATGTATGAGTTTGGGTTTACCAAAGATTTCCATCCCCACCATATATGCACGTGTGTGACAACCACCACGATTGGAGGTTGCATAACCGAGCGCCATACCCAGTACACCTCTTGGATCGTAGCCGGGAAGTTCAAGCCCCTTAACATCCATACTGAGTTCGGGATGTCCCATCTTATTAGCGTAACGGTGTGCACCCTCAGCGAGCTCATCCCCCACGTCCCTGCGTGTACCAATCTTATGTACGAGCGAAATGAGCGTCTTCGGGTCAAGCTGTAAGTTATTGAGTTCAGCATAACATGCTATTGTAGCGCCACAAGATATGGTGTCCATACCATAGTCGTTACAGAGGTGGTTAACCTCTATTATAGCATTTAAGTTGGTAACTTCACAGCTGGTACCCAGCATTGCCAATGTTTCGTATTCGGGTACCTCCATACCGGAGGATCTGATCTCACGTTTACAAGCTATGGGGCATCCATAACATGGGGTAAGTCTGACCTCAAACCGCTCATGTATATGTTCACCGGATAACTCATACGCATGAGGGGAGGTTGACCTGCGAAAGTTGGCGGTCGGTAATACCTTCATGTAATTGATGAGATTCATAAGTACTGGTGTACCGTACACACGTAGACCTTTGGAGGATACTGGGCTTGCAACAAGTAACCGCGTGATGTCAGCGTTACGATACCGCAGAAGATTAGGCTCGTACACCCTGGGTCGGTTTGAACCATTGACCACGATAGCTTTTAGGTTTTTGCTACCCATTACTGCACCTAAGCCACCCCTACCCAACGCAGACGTGTTATCATTCATTATGCTGGCAAACCTCACCAAACGTTCACCAGCAGTCCCTATACATAGAACGGAACCGTATCCCTTTAATGCAGCGGTAGTATCACGTACGTTTTTACCCCATAACGAACGTGCATCCTCTATTGATATAACATTGTCTGCAATCCTTATGTAGACCGGGGTACGTGAGGCACCACGCACTATAATGGCATCGTAGCCGGCAAATTTAAGGTAGGGGCCAAACCTACCACCACAGTTGGAATCCAGTATTGTACCGGTGAGAGGTGACTTCGATACACATGCAAACCTTCCCGTAGTTGGTACCGGTGTACCAGTGAGTGGCCCTGTCGCAAATACCAACACGTTATCCGCAGATAGTGGATCGATTCCACTGGTAAGCTCATTATACACCAAATACACACCCAACCCTCTACCACCAAGATATAACCTCATTATGTCTAATTCTAACGGTATCACCTGTATCTTTCTACGAGAGAGGTCAATATCCACCAATTTACCGCACCACCCATACCAATCCATTTTATAAAGTTAACCTCTATAATACCTTAACAAGTCATGTATTGACATATCGAACCGTAATGCAAATTAGTTTAAAAGGAGGTAACATGGCGAAAACGATGAGCGAAAAGCTCGATAATTTACTTATGGAGTTGCGTCAATCCATGGACGGTGTAGAGGGTGCCGCCATTGTATCAACTGACGGGTTGCTTATAGCGGCTGATCTATCACCCGATATGAACGAAGATAATGTCACAGCAATGGCAGCCGTGATGCTTGCACTCTGTGAACGTGCCTCAAAGGAGCTTGACAGAGGTGAATTCCAACAGCTGCTTGCACGTACACCCAACGGCTATGTAGCGCTCTCTTATATAGGGAAAGATGCTGTACTTACATTAATTACAGATCAAAGTGTAAAATTAGGCCTCTTACTCATCAAATTGAGACAATACTCTAAGCAGTTAGAAGAACTACTTGTAGGAAGCGCTTAACTATCACGCTGATAATAGCTTATCGATTGCGTCTATCGTATATGTGATTGAAGCAGTGGGTTCGAGCAGTATTCCCAGATAATATTTTTTACAATTGACCGCCAGCAATTTCTTATCTTTTAATTCTACCGCCGCAGTACGGAAGTTACCAATCGCCAAACTGTCGCCTATCATCACACCTGCTGATGCCACAAATGTTGTGATAGCACCCAAATCTTCAGGTGTATCAACTCCCTTATTGGCAAGTACGATACCATCTTCCGCCACTGCTAATACACCCTTAACCTTGTCTACCTGTGAGACGATTCTTTCAAGCAAATCATCCAACTTCTCATTTTTACTTCCTGGGGCAGCATTTTGCATCACTCCCTCCTCATCTGGTTTGTTTTCCTCATCTATCAATCTTATCGCATCAAGTAATGCATATTCTACCGGCATATTTATATTTGGCTCAACCTGACGTTTACCATTTTTTACTTCAAAAAAGTACTCATCGAGTTGCAGCATCTCCATTAATGCAGATTTACCCTTTTTATCACCGAATTCACAATACACAAGGTTACCCTTATCGATGTAGATATAACCTTTACCTTCGGTAGCTCTCACCTCTATTGTACAAGCCTTGTTTTCATAGGCATATAGCTGCAGAAGCGTATCCAAGCTCACATTACTTATGTTTCCAGATTTTTGTGGTTTATTGGGTTGCATATCTCACCTATATTCAGCGTTATTTACGTTCCTCAAGATATTTAATTGCCACCTTCAGTGATGCCTGTAGTCGCTTAAAAGCTTCCGCAAGCTGACCTATCTCGTCTTTTGATTTCACCTCAATAGGTACATCGGTTTCACCCAATGATATGCGGTTGACTGCTTCAGTGAGATGCAATATCGGACGTGTAATACTTCTCGAGACAAAAAATGATACTATACCGCCAGCTATCAGCAATACAACCGTTATCCCCAGTATCACAAAGAATGTTCTCATAAATGTGCGCCTAACCACTGCTTCTGATAAACCTATCCTCACCGTACCAAGTGCACCACCAATTATTGGTACTGCAACATCGCGTACGATACCAGCTTCAGTCTTTATAATTTCTATCCTGTAGGGTTGACCTTTCTTCAAAGGGTTCTTGTTTATGAGCTCGTTAGGAAACTTCTCAAACGTATGTGCGAGTGGCTTGTTGTCTGGCCCAAGTATGAACACGTACGCAATATCGGGTGATATTTGTTTTGTCTCATTAACGAGCTCCATAAGTGTGAGTTCATCCCCATCGATGATCGGTTTCTGTACACGTTTGGCTAACTCATTTGCAATCGTCACACCACGTTTCTCAAGCTCCCCCCTTAATGTAGCTGCTACAGAGGTTGTAAGGTACACCAGTATAGCTATACCCATGAGCAGTATACCACCCATAGTGAGTAACAGTATCTTTCGACGCAATGAAAATTTAGCCCACATCGTACCTCCCTATTATTTTACTTTTATGATTTCTGGGTTACCGTTTCTTACCTGTGCAAATAATATTTCTCTCACTATATCGCCAAATGCATCAAACGCAATATCGCCACTCACCCCATGCAGTGGAGGCCTCGTAGTTCCAAGCGATGCCAAATAATTTCTTATCGCCTCACGGTTGATACCTACTTCTTTCATCGCCTTTAGTACCGCATTTGTAGCATCGTATGCAAGGGCAGCCCATCCACCAGGTGCATGCCCGTATTTGGATTCATATTTTCGAACAAATTCCCTTGCCCCGGGTAAATCTGGATGGAAAAACACCGTATGTATCACACCCTCACATGCAACACCTGCACGGCGACGAAATTCATCCGATATCATACCATCGCCACCCAATATCGTAGCTTCCAATGGAAGTTCATGCAATGCCCTACACACTTCGGCAGCTGATGACATCACACATGCAACAAATATCAAATCAGGTTTCAATCCAACCAACCTCCTCACCCTATCGGCAATATCCTCGCCATAGGGTATTTCAGCCACTATATCTGCACCTGCACGCTTCGCCTCCATAGAGAAACAGTACTTTAACCCTTTACCATAATCATCATTATCATAGATGATGGCAATTCGTCGCTTACCCAGCGTCTTGGTGGCAAATCTACCCAGCTCTTTACCCTGTTGTGCATCCGATGGACATACACGGAAGATGTATTTACCAGCCTCTGTAATCCTTGGTGACGTAGATGCTGGCGATATAGCGACCACCCCATGGCGGTTGTACACATAGGAGGCTGCTATTGTACATGATGAATTATAGTGCCCGATGATTGCCAATACATTGCGATCCGATGCCAACGAATCTGCCACCTTGACTGCACGTGCGGGGTTGGCCATATCATCACCGGTCACAATCTCAACCTTCATATTGTTGATACCACCCTTGGCATTGACTTCATCAACCGCCAGCTTAACACCTTCAAGTATAGAGTATGCATCCGCGGATAGTGGTCCCGTAAACGGTCCTACCACACCTATCTTAATTGCAGTGGGTTTTGGGGTAGGTGCTTTCTTTTTACAGCCAGCCACAAATGAGATCACCGATAGCAAAAAAATCCCCAATACAAATTTTCGCATAACCCCTCCTAATTATTTAGATAAAATATCACTCATACGTTTTTTGAAGAGTTCACGCTCCTCTTCGTTATCGATCTCAGCACTTAGTGAATCAATGAGCTCTTCTAACCTACCACGTGGGAAATTATCACGCTCTTCACCAAGTTCACGGATCTTTCTCGTAATTAGGATCTCGGCCACTGGGCCTATGAATTTAGTTAGCTCCTGCTCTATTGTATTGAATACAGATGTATCAACGGCAACAGCTAACTCCGGTGGCAATTCTTTCTTCTTATTCTCATGGGGTTTTACCTTTATGAGCCCCTCATTAATCTGTTTCACGATAACATTTAGGCTGAGATTCAACAGCGGTAAAGATATTGTTTTGGAACACAGTACGGAGATGAACCCATCCTTCACCTTCCTGGAGATAAATCGATACTCATCATATTCCCATAAAATATGGTCAACATTACATCCAACTGTATCGAGCCCCTCCACGATACGTAATACTGTATGAGAAGCTTCCTCCATCGCATCTTTCTCATAGCCTGGTGGCATATCATATGCGATTATATTCCCTTTATTATCACTGATAAATGCTCCATACACTCCTTTAAGTTTAATCAAATCCTTTAACACCTCTATCATTGTCACTCCTTTTTGGAAAATTTAACCTATAAATGGTTTCGTCAACCGTTTAATTTTAGAGCTTAAAATTGACCCGCAAGTTTATAATCACAGGTACGGGTTTGTCGCGTTGCATGGCGGGTTCAAATCTCGCCCTTCGTGCCACTTTTATGGCCTCCTCATCGAGTAGCGGGTGTAAAGATTTCACCACCTTGACCCCCGTCACCTTACCGGTGGTGTCAATTTTTACCAGAAGCACTACTTCACCTTCAATATGTGCTGCACGTGCAGCTTCCGGGTAAGTAGGTTCCGGCATATAGATGAGTTTTGGAGGCTTATCGTATGGTATAAACTCGGGCATCGTATCCACTGGTACCTCAGGTGGTAACTTATCATGTTCGGCAAATTCTATAGCCTTGACCTGTTCATCTAACGGTATCTCTGGTCGCACTGGTAGCGGTATGTTGATAGCGGTGGTTTCAATTACTGGCATTGTAGTGGATTTCTCAACCTCAATGCTGGCCAAAGTCACGGGCTTACCGTGTAATATAGTTGGCTCACCATTTATGATCTGTGCAATCCATATGTCTCTTGATATATCACCGTATTGGTCGAACATTATGGTATCACTTACCCCAGGTATGGGGGAACCACTGTACCCCAGTTTGCTTAGATACTCCTTTACAGATTTTCGGGTTAGGTTACCATTCTTCAATGCCATTATTATTGCGGATGTCGCTTCGTAAGCCAATGCTGCCCAACCTGATGGGTTTTCACCGTATCGATTCACGTATTTCCTGATGAACCCCTTCGTATTCGTAAGCTCTGGGTTGATATACGTCACATATATTACACCTTCGCAAGCCTTACCGGTACGTTTACGAAACTCACTTGACATCATGTCATCACCACCCACTATGGGTATGTCAATATCGGATTCGCGTAATGCGATACATATCTCTGCAGCTGTTGACATTGTACATGCAAGGAAGATGAGCTCAGGCTGTAGCCCTTTGATAGTATCGATGAAATCTATCTTCCCCTTGTACGGTATTTCGGCCAGTATCTGTGCACCATTATTTTTGACCCCAAGTGTAAAGAAATATTTCAATCCCTTGTTTTCATCGTCATAAATTACGATGATACGCTTCACTCCCATTGTGTTGGTAACGAATTTTGCCAACTTATCGCCAATAACTATATCAGATGGACACACCCTAAATATGTATTCACCGGCTTCTCTGATTGTTGGTGATGTCGATGCCGGCGATATAGCGACAAGTCCACTCCGATTATAGATGAAAGCAGCCGCCTTTGTACATGATGAGTTATAATGTCCCACAACTGCGATTACATCTTTAAGCTTAGCTAATGAGTCGGCCACCTTTATCGCACGCTTAGGGTTGGCCATATCATCCACAGCAATTATGGTAAGTTTGGCCCCCTTTATTCCACCACTGGCGTTCAGCTCTTCAACTGCAAGCTGTGCACCCCTTAAGATAGAATACATATCAGCAGCCGATGTGCCACTGAATGGCCCAACGACTGCTATTTTTAAGCTAACAGCTTGTGCATCCAGCCATACAACTAACATCAACCCGCACAGTAATTGGCTTCCTTTTATTTTCATGATGCACCTCATCTCTCTTTAATATTACGGGATGATCCCGCTTGTCAACATGGTAGTTGACAATCTTTCCATATGGGTAAAATTAATAGAAGGAGGTGAGATATGGGAAGATTCCTCAAATTGGGTGAAAATGGAAATAATGAACGCAATATATCGCTACCGATGGAACGTATAAGGATATATGGGGAGCGGTTTGAAAGAATAAAGTCGAACATAGATAAGCTATTACAAGAGAGTGATGCCAAGTGTGCCATCCTTATCGATAAAGCGGGTGCCCCAGTCGCCTATTCGGGTGACCTGAGCGGCATAGATATAGAGTCATTTTCTGCACTTGTAGCTGCAAATTTTGCTGCCACAGCGGAGATTGCCTCACTTGTCGGTGAACAAGACTTTGAGACCCTATACCATCAAGGTGAGACACATAACCTGTATTTCCAATTCGTGACAAAAGGTATAGTGCTTGCGGTAATATTTGATCGTAGAACCTCGTTAGGCCTTGTACGCATAAAGACAGAGAATACAGCAAAAGCCATATCCTCTATAATAGACGAGATATTCAAGCAGGCAGAGAGCGAATCCTCAAACGTAGAGGTTGAACCACATCGTGAGATACCCGATATCACACACGATATTGAACAGGATTTCGACAGGCTATTTGGTAACTAAGTCAGTGTATCCCTTACATTGACCATTTAGATTTAAGATGGCACTCATCAATTACGCCAAACGGGAGATAAATTTAAAAATAGTTTACTATGGGCCAGCTTTTAGCGGTAAAACAACCTGCATCCAATACATCTACGATAGGCTGGATTCGAGGTTTAAAGGAAAGCTCATCACACTTGCAACAGAGTATGATCGTACGCTATTTTTTGATTTCTTACCGATGGAGCTTGGTGAAATTAGGGGATTCAAGGTTAGGATCCATCTATACACCGTACCGGGACAGGTCTACTATAATGCATCAAGAAGGATAATACTACGTGGTGCCGACGGTATTGTGTTTGTTGCAGATTCGCAGAAGGAGCGACGTCGCGACAATATCATCAGCATGGAGAATTTGAAGTCCAACCTATCAACATATGGGTTAACGCTACATGATATCCCGTATGTACTGATGTATAATAAGCGCGATCTCACAAATATACTATCAAGGGAGGAGCTCGATCATGACCTTAACATAGATAGTGTACCAACCTTTGAATCGATAGCCATCCGTGGCATAGGGGTGTTGGAGTCATTGAAATCGATCACGAAATCCATCCTTAAAGTATATTACAGCAGATCATCGTAGCCATTTTTCAACCCCATATCAATATGCTTCCATAGTATACGTAGCTGCTGTGCCAACAAGCTGTCATTGAACTCGACCACAGATTTACCGGCTACCATAGCTCGGGTAGCAGTCTTGTCGAATGGCAACTTACCTGCAACCTTTACATTACGGGCTTTACAATAGTGTTCAATCTTATGTGTCATGGATGGGTTGAGATCATATTTGTTGATACAGACGAGCACAGGTATACGGAAATGGGTTACCACCTCCAGTATGCGTTCCATATCGTGTATAGCAGTGACACTGGGTTCAGTGACTATCAGAACAAGGTCAACCCCTACGATGGCAGCAATAACTGGACACCCGATACCAGGTGGTCCATCAATTATTATCAACCCCCTATTGTAACGACGGGCGAGCTTACGTGCATTCTCACGTACAAGGGTGACAAGCTTACCGGAGGTTGAAGCACCAGGTTTCAACACCGCATGTGACATAGGGCCTGCCCTTGTTTCTGACATATACGCATAGCCTGCAGGGGTAGGTTTTAAAGATATTGCATCGTTAGGACATACGTGTGCACATACGCCACAACCTTCACACAGATCTTCGATGATGTTGAGCTCCTCATCGATGGCATCAAACCTACAGTATTTGCGACATTCAGCACATAACTTACAGAGGGTATGATCTTTAACGGCTACTTTCATACCAACATATGGTATGGTTTCAAACGGTTTTGGAGCTAAGATAAGGTGGAGATCAGGTGCATCCACATCAGCATCCGCTATCACTGGATTGTCTGCAAGTATTGCAAAGCTGGCCGTGATAGTGGTTTTACCGGTACCACCTTTACCACTTATTATGGTGAGCTGCTTCATTTATTTTATCGAATAGGCTACGAAACTTATCACGCCAACCGTCAAATTGTGAGACAAAAGGTATACCTTGTGAGTATAATTGTGCAATCCTATCATCGTATGGTATCTCTAAAAGTACGGGTATATTATGGGCTTCACAGTAGCGTTGAACCCTATCATCACCTATAGTGGAACGATTGATCACCACACCACAGGGTATATGGAGCTGTTTTATAACATTCACGGTGAGATCAAGATCATACAATCCAAACGGTGTGGGTTCGGTCACAAGTAGACAGAAATCCACCCCCCGCAGAGATTCGATAACCGTACAGCCAATACCGGGGGCTACGTCTATGATAACGGTACGGGTGGGGTCGATCTTGCGTTTGAGTTGCCGTATGATGGGGGTAGCGGAGGGTTTACCCGGTTGCAACACACCATGATAGAATTCGATAGTATCGGTTTTGCCATATTCTATATACCCTATGATGTGGGGTTGCTCAGCGATTGCATTGTTTGGACATACGAGTTTACAACCACCGCAGCCATGACATAGTTCAGGAAATACGATCACCTTGTTGGGTATAACAACGATCGCATTGTACTGACAGAATTCAGCACATCTACCACAGAAGCTACAGTTGGCGTTCACCTGTGGTATGGGTATCGCTACATCTTCGAGCTTCTGTAGATCAACTTTAAGAAATAGATTGGCATTGGGTTCTTCAACATCCGCATCTATGAATTGTACATCAGCAAGTGATAACGCGAGGTTGACTGCAACAGTAGTTTTACCGGTACCACCCTTGCCCGAGGCGATAGCGATCACCATTAGAACCTAATCGCACCAAATGGACATGCATACGCACATTGACCACACTGGATACATCGAGAAGCGTCAATCTTAGCCACTTTATTTTCAACCCTTATAGCACCGGTAGGACATACGGTTGTACAGATGCCACAACCTTTGCATAAGGAGCTGTCAACTGTGGGGTAAGTTCTAACCGGTAGTTGATACTGGCCCGGCCACCATCTTATGGGATAAGGCCAGCGACCGGGCCATAGATTTCTACCACCTCGATATCTGCGACCTGGCATTACTTAAGCTCTTTAAGTCGACGTTCGATCTGCTTCAACCG
The DNA here is from genome assembly GCA_021158725.1 of Caldifarciminota bacterium. Taxonomy (GTDB): domain Bacteria; phylum Hydrothermota; class UBA3073; order NMUJ01; family NMUJ01; genus NMUJ01. The sequence continues at coordinate 15,527 of JAGGUB010000091.1, forward strand.
CTCCTCCAACATGCGTTTCTCGAATTCGAGCCACTCTTTCTCAAGTTCACGTGGAGGTCCAGCAGGTGGATAGGGGGGAGGTGTCCAACCGCCATAACCGCGACCATAGCCCATACCACGACCGTAGCCCATACCGGGGCCGTAACCCATGCCAGGACCATAACCCATACCAGGGCCGTAAGGCATACCTGGACCATATGGTGGTACCCCATATGTGGGTGCACTCGGTTGTGAGGTGAGTTCACCCTTTAGATAACGGTTTACTGCATCACGTACAGTCATCTGAGGTGCAGACACAGCCTCTATACCGGCTTGCTGTAGTACCATCGTGGCGTTGGGCCCGAAATGACCTGCAATCACTGCAGTTACACCTTCGTTGGCTGCTAACTGAGCAGCTTGAATACCGGCACCACCTGCAGCTGATACGTACTGGTTAGGTATGACACGAACATCGTTGATCTGATTGTTCTCAACCTCCACTATAGTGAAGGATGGACACCTACCGAATACAGGTGATACCATATCGTCGAGCCCACCTTCACCTGCACTCGCTATGAGTAGCTTCATTTAACCTCCGATTTGGGTGGTTGTGTATAGGGATAAGTGGGAGGATAGGAGTACATCCCAACTGGAGATGGAGGAACGTAAGGATATAGCCATGGTGAGTAATACGGATAACCCATCAGATAGGGGTAGAACCACCAACACCAACCGCGACCAAACCACCAACCAGGTCGTAACCACGGTGGCAAGTAACTAAAAGGTCCATGACCAGGCCATGGACCCCACCACCAACCTCTACCACGCCACATTATGCCTCCTTTTTAAGCTCTTCAAGCCTCTTCTCTATAATATCAAGACGTTCGCGTAACATGCGCGACTCCTCCTCCAACATACGGATCTCATCCTCCTTTGACCACACAATCTGCGGCCCATAAGGTCCCCAGTAAACTGGACCATATATGCCGGTCCACCACCAACGCGGTAACCACGGAAACCACCTACATGCCCACCAATACCATGGATGCCAAAACCACCACATCTTACCTCCTTCTTTCAATTATCAAACTTTTTTAGGGTAGCCTATAATAAGATAAGTTATAGGGTAAAGTGTCAAGCATATAGATTCCGTTTTAGTCGTTTGGTAACCGCGGGGGGAGGGCAGCCCCGCGGCGAGGAGGGTAAGATGAGGGGTAAATTTTTGGGTCGGAGGTTGAAGGTTGGCAAGGTAGAACGCACGGCCTATTAGTACCGCTCGGCTCAACCCCTTACGGGGCTTACACCTGCGGCCTATCAACCCGGTCATCTTCCGGGGGCCTTCAGTCCCGATCCTTTCGGATCGGGAGGGAGACCTAATCTTGGGGAGGGCTTCCCGCTTAGATGCTTTCAGCGGTTATCCCTTAGGGGCATAGCTACCCAGCGGTGCCGCTGGCGCGACAGCTGGTACACCAGAGGCCCCCCCACCCCGGTCCTCTCGTACTAGGGGCAGCTCCCCTCAAGTCTCCTACGCCCGCGGCGGATAAGGAC
>JAGGUB010000002.1 GCA_021158725.1 Caldifarciminota bacterium
CACCAACCCGGACGATTGGTGGAATTATGATTTACTTATCTGGAGTGATGGTGACGACCATGACCCGTTGGAGTCATCTCAGTATCGGGATTGGCTTATAGATTACGTGCAGGCAGGTGGTAAGTTATTGATAGAAGGTGGTGAAGTGGGGTTCGACTTTCGGGATGATGTTGAATTTGCACGTAACGTGCTACATATTGTGGATTGGGAAACCGACAACGCTGGGCCACTGGTAGTCGAATCCGGTATGGAAGATCATCCCATAGTCAGTACACCGTATTCGGTGTCCAGTACGATTTCGTTAAATTACGACGATTTTGGTGATGAGGATGCACTCATACCTACAGAGGATGCGTATCTTGTTTACCATACTACGAATCGTACAAATTGTGCTGGTATACTGGTTTATGACAACAACCCCGTACCTCAGAGTGCACAGATTGTTTTCTATGCATTGAATTTTGCCAGCATCAGCGATAGTATTACACGACATAACTTATTGGCTAACACAGTATATTACCTATTGACTGAGGAGCCACCACCTCCTTCGTTAATATATGGGATAGCGAGTACGCGTGACGATGGTCGTGAAGGTATAAAGGTAACTCTAATCCCTGATGGATGTACGATCACGGATACAAGTGGTAGGTTTGAATTCCCGGTCTACCCTGGTAGATATACATTATGTGCTGCGAAAGAGGGGTATGCAACGGTTAGGGTTGATACACAAGTGGGTGAGTACGATACGGTGTTCGTTGAGTTAACGCTTGCACCTTACCATACCTTATATGAGTTTGATTTTGAAACCTCAGATGGCGGGTTTATGTCGCATGGAATACTGTGGGAGTGGGGTACCCCCGTAGTGGGGCCATCTGTTGCACATAGTGGTGATAAATTATGGGGTACAGATCTTGATGACGAATACTCCAATAATGCAAACGCATGGTTGAGATCGCCGGAGATTGACCTGTCTGGGTTCAGCAAGAACGGTGATACGGTGATAGCGCTTGAGTTCTGGCAATGGTACGATATCGAAAGTGGTTGGGACGGCGGTAACGTGAAGATATCCACGGATGGTGGTACCAGCTGGCGTATATTGGATACAGAGCCATATTATACAGGGACGGCAAGCTACGGTAATGCGGGTATACCCAATGAACCATGCTTCACAGGTACCGATACAACATGGCATAGGGTGATATGTGACCTCACTCCATATGCAGGTGATACCGTGATTATAAAGTTTCATTTCGGTAGCGATTACTCGATCACAGAGGCGGGTTGGTACATAGACGATGTAGCGATAAAATATGCGATACTTACGGGTGTGGAGGAGACCACCCCAGCTATAACGAGGTTCAACCTACACGTGACCAACCCCGTGGTTGATAGGATAAGGCTACAGTATGAGTTACCAACCAAGGAGTGTGTATCCATCACACTATATAATGTGTTGGGTCAACAGGTAGGTAGCTTGTTGCATAAGTTGTACGACCCCGGTAGATACGAGTATGAGGTGCCGATTGAGTTACCTGCTGGTGTGTACTTCTTGAGATTCAAAGCTGGTCAATATGAGGCGATGCATAAACTTATCGTCATAAGATGAAAGATCAGCTGACGTTTGAACAGGCGCTACAGAGGGTGGAGGAAATCGTATCAACGCTTGAGCGTGGCAATATACCATTGGAAGAAGCCATCACATTGTATGAAGAGGGTAAGAGATTGTTAGAGTTTTGTCGTAAGAAGCTTGAAGCAGCCGAACTGAAGGTCAAGGAGCTCATCAAAGATAAGGAGGGTTATAAGTTACGTGACCTCAAGTAGATGCGCATTTTGGATAGCATAAACACGCCAGCTGACCTAAAGTCGTTATCTATAGCGGAGCTTAAGATATTAGCTGAGGAGATACGTGAGTTCATCATACGTACGGTGAGCCAAACAGGTGGCCACCTTGCACCTAACCTTGGTGCGGTCGAACTTACGCTTGCATTACATTATGTGTTTGATGCACCTACGGATAAGATAATCTGGGATGTAGGACACCAATCCTATACCCATAAGATAATCACCGGTAGGAAGGACAAATTCCATACACTACGTCAGTACGGTGGTATAAGTGGGTTCCCATCACGTGACGAAAGCGAATACGATGTATTTGGTACCGGGCACGCAGGTACGTCGATATCGGCAGCACTCGGTATAGCGGTGGCACGCGATCTTAAGGGTGAGGATTATAAAGTTATAGCAGTTATAGGGGATGGTGCACTTACTGCAGGTATGGCGTATGAGGGGTTGAACCAGCTCGGCTTCTTAAAGACGGATATGATAGTGGTGTTGAACGATAACCAGATGAGTATATCGAAAAATGTTGGTGGTATGTCGTCACACCTATCGAGGATAGCTACATCACCTGTATATCGTAGGCTCAAAGATAAGCTATGGGAGATGTTGAACGAATTACCGAATACGGTGAGCGAACCTGCCATCGACCTTATGAGACGCATAAAGGAGAGCATACGGAGCCTGGCGGGACAGACTACTGTGTTTGAGGAGCTCGGCATAAGCTATGTTGGTCCGATAGATGGGCATGATCTCGAACAGCTTATTGATACGTTCAAACGCGTCAAACGGCTACGTGGCCCATATTTTGTACATGTTATCACACAAAAAGGTTATGGGTATAGGCCCGCAACTTACGATCCTACCACTTATCATGGGCCGGGGCCGTTTGATCCAGATACGGGTGAGTTGATACAGGATGACAAATTGACGTATTCGAAGTTGTTAGGTAAAACGTTAGCTGAATTGGCAGCCGATGATGAACGTATTGTAGCGGTGACTGCGGCTATGCTGGCAGGTACGGGGTTGCAGTATTTTAAGGAGCGGTTCCCTGAACGATGTTTTGATGTCGGGATAGCCGAACAGCATGCGGTGACATTTAGTGCGGGGTTGGCAGTTGAGGGGTTACGTCCGGTATGTGCGATATATTCGACATTCTTGCAGCGGGCATTTGATCAGGTCATACATGATGTGGCGATACAGAGGTTACCTGTGGTGTTTGTGATCGATCGTGCTGGTATAGTAGGTGGTGACGGTGTGACACATCAAGGTATATTTGATGTATCGTATTTGCGGATGATACCCAATATTGTGGTTATGGCGCCAAAGGATGGTGATGAGTTTCGTGACATGTTGTATACTGCTATAGAGTATGAAGATGGACCTGTGGCGATTAGGTATCCAAAGGCTACTGTGGATGAGGTGGATTGGCGACGACCGATGAGAAAGATCAATATTGGGGAGGCAGAAGTTTTACGTGTGGGTGTTGATGGTAACATTGTTGCAATCGGTTCAATGGTACAAACAGCGGTTGAAGCATCTAAGATATTGAAGCAGCGGGGTTACGATGTTGGTATAATAAATGCGAGGTTTGTGAAGCCACTCGATAGAGATGTGTTACAAAGTATTGCAGATCGACCAATTATAACCGTGGAAGAGAATACGGTGGTGGGTGGATTTGGTGCTGCCGTACGTGAGATGCTAACAGGTGTGGAGATATTAAATGTTGGGATTGAGGATGAATTTGTCAAACATGGCAGCAGGGGGGAATTGCTTGAAATACATGGGTTGACACCAAATAAAATAGCAAGTAAGGTGGGTGAGTTTTTGTCACAAAAACATAGAATAGATGTGAAAGTAAAGTAGTTGATATGCAGAATGGTTTATTAAGTAAGTATGGAGGTAAGATGAAAAAATTGATACCATTGTGTGTTATTATCATAGTGGCAGGTTGCTCGTGGCTCAAGCACAAGGGTAGCATATCGGGTACGGTCACGAATGGTGGTAACCCCGTAAGCGGTGCGATAGTGTTGGCGATTGGTAAAGATAGCCTTATAGCAGGTGAGAGTATCGACTACACTAAATTGAATGGTACACTAACAGGTAATGATGGTAGGTACAAGATACAGTTGGTGGAACCCGGTACGTACTTTGTTGTTGCTATCAAGGATGTGAATAACAACTTCACGTATGAACCAGAAGAGGACCTTATTGGCTGGTACGGTGAACGTGATACGTTAACAGGGAAGGTGGTTATACCCAAGTCGATAGAGGTGGAAGCTGGTAAAGAAACAAGAGGTGTGAATATCGATACAATGTATGTGGCACAACCACCTGTGTATGGTACACATGTGTGGATTAATTGTAGCTGGCATAGTAATGGTGATGTGATACATTTCAATGGGTTCAGCTCACCGCCAACGATTGTAACAAGTGCACAGGCAGGAGGTGTGGCGAAGATGGTAGCTACTGTGGATAATGGTGTAGATAGTTGCTGGTTATCAATTTATGATCACAGTGGTGAGCCAGCTGAGGGATGGGTACAGATAATAGCTATTGGGAAGGGTGACCCTAACATTGACAGCTTCAGTGTGTGGCGTCAATGTGCATGGCATGGTAATGGCGATGTTCTGCAGTTTGTGCCAGAATTCGATGTCTCACCCGTGATAGTCAGTAGTGCACAAGCGGGTGGGGTGGCTGAGATGGCATGTGCTGTCGATAATGCAACTGATGGGTGTTGGCTATCAATGTACGATCATAACGGTAATCCAGCTGCAGGTTGGGTACAGACGATAGCTATGGCACGTGGTACGTGGAACGAAGATCTAACTGTATGGACAGAGGTTGCATGGCATGAAGATGGTGACCAGGTGGAATTTTCGCCACCGTTTAGAGAGGCACCTGTGATAATTACCAGCGGGCAAGCAGGTGGTGTAGCCCTTATGGTGTGTGCGGTTAATAATGCAGCTGATGGGTGCTGGTTAACGATTCGTGACCATAAAGGTAACTCTGCTGCGGGATGGGTACAGATAATAGCTATTGGACCAAAGTTGTAGTCACCATATAGAATAGTTAGTCATAATAGAGCGATTGGGAAGCTGGTTAACGATTTTCCCATATATCTGTATTTTGGTGCATACTGTAGTATTTATTGTTACCAATAATTATGTGGTCGAGAAGCTCTATCTCCATCATCTTGCTCACTTTCAGTATGCGTTGGGTGAGCTTAACATCGTCTTGGCTGGGTGTGGGATCACCCGATGGATGGTTATGCACCAGTATTATTGAGGCTGCATGTGATTCAATTGCTGGATAGAATATTTCACGTGGATGTGCGAGGCTCGCCTCAAGTGTACCGATGGAGATTATCTCGTCACGGATGAGTTTGTTCCTTACATCGAGGTATAACCCACGTAGTAGCTCCTTTTTGTAGCGCTCCATATCGCGTACGTATTCGTATACCTCTTGTGGTGACCTGAGGAATACATCGGTGGGCTTACCGAACAACCGCTTACCGAGTTCAAATACTGCCACCACCTGACACGCCTGTACGGGTGATAAACCGAGGACTTTCTCAACCTTCTTTACATCACCTTCGGTGAAGATTGCATGGTTACTGTACTGCGATATTATCCGCTGTGCGATCTCGAGTACACCTTCTTTCCTTGTACCTCTACCTAATATCACGGCCATCAATTCGTAATTCTTAAGCGCTTGTGGGCCATACTTTATGAGCTTCTCGCGTGGCTTCTCTTCTGGCGGTAGATCTTTGATCTTTGGCACTTTATACAATTCGTCCATCATCTTATAATGACCTAA
>JAGGUB010000119.1 GCA_021158725.1 Caldifarciminota bacterium
GATAACTTACGTAGAAGTTGCACCCCTATACGTAGGCCGAACACTATCGCATAGAGTGCGAGTAGAAACAGTATGAAATAGACGGTTTTCTCAATAAGTGCTGAACGCCACATTATCAAGTTAAAGTAATCTTAACTCTTGATATATCAAGTAGCAGATAAGGGTAGCTCATTGTTTGGGACACGGTATCATACCGTACATGAGTTGACACTGTTTATAAGTGGCCATTTTAATTTTATGGAGATTAAGGAGTTTCAGAATCTGATCGCCCGCATATATTACGAGAAAGATGCAGCACGTGGGGTTGAGGGTACGTTTAGGTGGTTTGTTGAAGAAGTGGGTGAACTTGCGCGCTCTATACGTAAGGGTGAAGGTTATCACGAGGAGTTTGCCGACGTGGTAGCGTGGTTGTTTTCGCTCGCCAACCTCGTAGGTGTCGATATGGAGGAGGCTATCAAAAAGTACCAAACCGGATGCCCGAAGTGCGGCCGTATACCGTGTGTTTGTGAAGAGGATTGACGATAAGATTTATACTTCATTTTATAATGAAAGGAGGATTGATGGAAAAAGGGTGGCGTGATAAATTAGAGAGATTGAAGGTCAGTTATTACTTACAATATTTTCCGGAAATGTTAGAGCAATCGGGTTACAAGCTAACGGATGAGGAGAAGAAAATAGTGAGTGAATGGGCAGCTGCTACACGTAAGATGATGGAGGTGGAGAAATTGTTCGATATTGTTAGGGAGATTGTACCTTATGCAGGGTATCCGAGTCAAAACGGTTGTAGTACATGCTGTAATTACAGTGGATGTAGAATCCTCCCATAGCATTGGTCTATGTCCTATATACGGTATTTGGGATGGTTTATCACTGAACGATGTAATCTACGATGTAAACATTGTTGTGTATCAGATACTGGTGATTTATATTGTAAGGGTGAGTTAAGTTTCGAAGATATCAAATGTGCGTTGTATAATGTTAAAAAATGGGGAGTTACTCATATACATTTCTTGGGGGGTGAACCCACTTTAAGGGACGACTTCTTGGAGATTTTAAGTTTATGTCGTAAGCTGGGTATCAGTACTAGCTTCAACACCAATGGGCAGCTTATAGATCGTGTTTATGCCAAATATTTAGTGAGATCCGGTGTGAGGACTGTTACCTTTTCAATTGAAGGGCCGGATGCTGAGACTAATGATTACATAAGGGGAGCGGGTACATTTGAGCGAACTTTAAAAGCTATCGAATATCTAAAACAAGCACGTCTAACAAAGAATGGGATATCTCCACCAATAATATCGCTTGAGATCGGTGTTAACAAGATTTGGGCAACAAAAAGCACGAAGATTAGACAGCTGGAAGAACTTATTCTGTCACTCAACCCTGAGAGCGTATATTTAGAGGCTACACAACCTGAAGGTAGGGCCTTAAAATACAAAGAGCTCATCGTATTGGAAGCAGAGGAGATACTTGATATTATGCCTAAATTGACAACAATGGTGACCCACATAAAAGGGGTGACGATCGTAAACTTTCGATTTTTTCCGAAATGGGTAGAATATGGTAATATTGTTTCTGGCAGTAGTGCACCATGCTCTGATCATTTATGCCTTGCTGGTACACCACAGAGTTATGTATCAGGTAGCGGTAAACTTATTCCATGTAGTTACTCAACCACATTACTGGGTTGGGATGGGCTTCCAGATGTTAGATATTCGACGATCCAAGATGTCATGAATTCTGTGCATTTCAGGAAGTTCTTTGAATTATGGCAAACGGGGATTAAGACACCACCATCTGCATGCCAGGGTTGTGGTTATTATGGTGTTCTATGTGAACCATGTCCTATAGCACCACAGGAGGAACGTGAATCTGGTACTAAATTTTGCAAAGAAGCGATGCAAAGGATAGCCCAATACTGTGCAGCTTGACGATATGTGCGACCTCCTATTTTAAATCATCATGGATAAAATAGTTGAGTGTGTACCTAACTTCAGTGAGGGTAGGAACAAGGCCATCATCGATGCTATCGCGGATGCGATAAGGTCGGTACCTGACGTGCAGCTGTTGGATATAGATCCAGGAGAGGCAACCAACCGCACAGTGATGACGTTTGTTGGCACACCAGATGCTGTGCTTGAAGCTGCATTCCAAGCCATCAAGAAGGCAGCTGAGCTTATTGATATGTCCAAACACAAAGGTGCACACCCACGTATGGGGGCTACCGATGTGTGTCCGTTTGTACCCGTAAGTGGGGTAACGATGGATGATTGTATTGAGCTCGCACATAAGCTTGGTAGGCGGGTTGGTGAGGAGCTCAAAATACCTGTCTACCTGTATGCTGAGGCAGCTACCAAACCTGAACGGCGTGACCTATCTAAGGTGCGTGAAGGTGAATATGAGGGGTTACCTGATAAGCTCAAGGATCCCAACTGGCAACCCGACTATGGGCCGGCGGAGTTCAACCCCAAAACAGGTGCCACAATCATAGGGGCACGTGAATTCTTAATCGCATATAATATCAATCTCAACACACGTGACCGTAAGCTTGCACATAAGGTGGCCAAAATCATACGTGAAACCGGCTACAATGTTAAGCGACCCGATGGTACCAAAGAACACGTACCGGGTAGGCTTAAGGCTGTACGTGCGATAGGTTGGTACATTGAAGAGTATGGGTGTGCACAGATATCGATAAACCTGCTCAACTATAAGGTGACACCTTTACATGTGGTGTTCGAAACCGCTAAGGAGGAGGCTGAGAAGCTTGGGTTACGGGTTACAGGTAGTGAGATTGTGGGCCTTGTACCTAAAGATGCACTACTTATGACTGGTAGATACTACCTGCAGAAACAGGGTAAATCGACTGCGGTACCTGAACCCGAGATCATACATACCGCGATATTGTCGCTTGGACTTAATGATGTGACACAATTCATACCTGAAGAGAAGATCATCGAGTATAAGATTGCCAAACCGTTGAGGTTTGGCTCAATGTCGATGGAGCAATTCCTCAACACACTATCTTTGGATACACCTACACCAGGTGGCGGTAGTGTGGCTGCAATCTCAGGTGCGTTGGGTGCTTCATTAATCGCTATGGTGGGTAACCTCACGTTTGGTAAAAAGGATTACGAATCCGTTTGGCAAGCTGCTGAGAAGCTTGCCAATACTGCACAACAGCTGAAGATGGAATTCCTTACAAGTGCTGACCGTGA
>JAGGUB010000124.1 GCA_021158725.1 Caldifarciminota bacterium
CTCCCGTGGTGGCTACACAACCAGGATCGAAGCCTTCGGTGAATCCATCACCTCTTACAAACCACGTACCCGCAAACTGTTCACCATACCCGAATGGGGTAGCTCGATACCCGATTTCCGTAACCGCAAGATCTGGATACCACCCATGCATCCCATCGGTACTCGCTTATTCGCGAGCGTCTTCCGTCGTTTCGGCTACAACGCCGAAGCTCTACCACAAACCGATAAACTCGCATTGAATATCGGTAAATCGCTCACCATAGGTAAAGAATGTCTACCCGCCGTCGTCGTCATCGGCACGTTCATCAAGAAACTACGTGAAATACAAGCCAATCCACACGATCACGCACTCTTCTTGGCCACCTCCGACGGCCCATGTAGGTTCGGTCAATACATCAACCTCTACCGTATGATATTGGATAGACTTGGCTACAATGACATCATAATAATTGCACCCTCATCCTACAACGCATATGCGGGGTTACCACAACGTATGCGTAAAAAGCTATGGCAGATACTACTTATGTCCGACATACTGTTGAAACTAAGGTGTAAGATCAAACCTTACGAACTCAAACCCGGCCTCACAGAGCAGATCTTCCAAAAATCCATCAACCTGCTGGATGAAGCCATCACCGAAGGTCGTGACCCCGAGGTATGGCCACAGGTGTTAGATGCATTCCGTCACATACCGATAGATACAACACACCGCAAACCGCTCGTCGGTATAGTAGGTGAGATCTACGTACGTAGTGACCCATTCTCCAACGAAAACGTCATCTCCTACATCGAAAACGAAGGTGGCGAAGCCTGGCTCGTACCACTATCGGAATGGTTCCATTACACAGCTTATTCGGCTAAACTGCGTGCCCACAAACGTGGCAAACCACTGGATGCACTCAAGACAGTGTTAACAAACTGGTTCATGGATCACATGGAAACCCACATCTATAAACAAGCACGTGCGTTACTCAAAGATAGGGAGGAACCCACCGTATCAGAGATCAGACACTACACCGAACAGTACCTACCATTCGAATGTGGTACCGAAGCCGTCTTAACAATAGGTAGAGCGATCATCTTCGCAGTAGCTAACGGTGCCGACATCATCGTAAATGTAGCACCTTTCACCTGTATGCCGGGCACATTAACTGCCGCAATCTTCCGCAAGGTTAGCCAAGACTATAACGTACCGATCATCAACATGTTCTACGATGGTGAGGAAGGTACCAACGACAAGCTCAGCATCTACCTACGTAACCTCATCACCAATAAATAATTTGCTTGCACGTTTCATTCATCCTTCACTTATGGTTGCTTCTCAATGCTTTAAAATGTGGTATATTACCGATAACAACAGCCACCGCCAGCACCACATAACCTAATGCCACATCACTGAATTTCGGTCTATATAGCAAATACAATATCACAAACAGCAACACAATCAGAAGCGGTTCACGTAAAATCCTCACCTTTATCTTATCCTTAATGTAGTAGAAAAACGCCCCTATTGGAAACACCTTAGGTGTGATGAACAGCACCACACCACCCAACGTCGATACCCCCCTACCGCCACGAAACTTCAACCACACAGGGTAACAATGTCCCAACACCGATAGCCCACCAACCACAAATATAAGCAGTATAGGTAGCCCACACCGCTTACCTATCCAGCACGCAAGTATACCTTTTGACATATCCAGTAACCAGACGATTACACCTTCGAGCTTACCCACATTATCATAAACATTACCTGCACCCGGGTTACCCGTACCCACACGCAGTATATCCACACCCCTACAACGAGCGACTATCCACGCAAACGGTATCGAGCCCACCAGATACCCAATAACAAACGGAACAACTTTATACATTAAAGGAGGTCAATCTCTTTCAACATCTTCGTTATGTGGTTAAACACCTCCGTAGCACCCTCCTCTGAATCTATACCATGCGCTATATTCTTCAGCCACCCCACCTTCTTGTAAGAACTACGTACATGAGTGAAGATAAACTTTGCACTCTTGGGTAACACAAGATCATCTTCCACCCCCTGTAGTATAAGGATAGGTACCTCAATCCTCGGCAACAGCTCCCGTATCTCCCTAAGCGCTTCTTTCATACTTAAAAGCCCATTCACTGGTACGTGATGATACATCGTATGTCCTTCCTTCGATGGTAAGAACCTCTTTATCGCACTCATAGCAGCTGACCCAATCCTCAACGGGCTCGTAACATAAACAGGTGCATTAAGGGTTACCACACCCCGTGGGTTACATTCAGCCGCTATATATAACGCGATGGTTGCACCCAACGATACACCACCCACCAGATTCATCGGATATGCTTTCTCAAACTCCTTATATTCACGCAACATAGCAGCCTTCCAATCCTCATACCCTGTTTGGAGGAAATCAAATATACATGTACCATACCCCTGTTTACAGGTACCATGCCCCGGCAACGTCGGTGTCTCCACGTGTACACCGACAGCTTCGAGCTTCCTCTTCAATGGTAGCCACTCCTCCGGTGTCTTCGTTATACCGTGGATAAGGAATATCGCTGGTTGCATTTATACCTCCTAATTAGCTTTTCATATACGGTTTCGTACTCCTCGATAACCTTATCAATATCATGTGCACCCGCTATAATGCGTGACTTACGTCCCATAGCGGTACGTAACTCGTTATCACCAAGTATGGTTACAAGCTTTTTCGCCAGATCAACTGGGTTACCGGGTTCAAAAAGGTAACCATTGCCATCGATAAGCTCCCGCAATGCATACTGGTTGGCTGCCACAAGTGGCAACCCGCTTGCCATCGCTTCAATACATGCTACACACTGTAGTTCCGACTGTGATGGCATCACAAACACTGAAGCCAACCTAAACACCCTCACATAGTCATGTTCATCCAAAAACCCCGCAAACGTCACATATTTGTCCAACTTCAGTTCAGCAACAAGCTGCTCCAAATACCCACGATGTAGACCATCACCCACAATAAGCAAATGCACCTCCATTTCAGTCAGAACATACTTCATCGCTTTTATAAGTACATCAACACGCTTCTCCTCACTCAACCTACCCGCATACAGGATTACAGGTAAATCCGGTAACCTCAACCTCTGCTTCAAATCGTCACATTTCTGATCAATGTTGAACTTATTGAACTCTATCCCATTAGATATGGGGATAACCTCCCTCTTAACACCATGTAGTTTAAGCAACTCCACCGCCGTACGTGTGGGTGCTGTCACCACATCTGCACGATTGCAGAAATTAACTATGATACGCCATGTATTATTAAGTATTGCCGAACGTGTTGCACCATCGAATATACCAGCTTTTGGCACAAACATAAGGAAACTCTCAGGTAACAGATGGTTAGTGATCACCACCGGTATATGGTACCATCGTGCCACCCACAACGCACCATGTCCAACAACAAACGGATGATGTATATGCACTATGTCAGGGTTGAACATCCTAACCTTTGTCATCACAGGCAACGGTATGATAGGTGTCCTTATCTCCCTGAAATACGGTAACGGTATCGAATGCACATACGTGACACGATAATTATCATCACCCTGCGGTGAGCCACCACCCACATCTGGGGTGACCACCATCACCTTATGTCCCTTCGCAGCCAATGCACGTGATATCCTATACACAGCATACGCGCTACCAATAATCTGTGGATAAAAACAATCGGTTGCAAATAACACCTTCATCGCCACAAAGCACCTCAATTGAATATATACCTAACTATGCAACGTCAACCTACCCCATACACCGTGTACATGTGGTTGATGTAACCCCTCTCACCAACCTATCACGCCATTTGCCACACCTCGACCCCCACACCGCCAGTATCTGGCCACCCTCTTTAAGTATCACCACTTCACATTCATTGGGACAGTCTTTACAGATAAATGTGTCACGTTCGAGCTCCACCTCACATATGCGGAACCCCTTGAACTGCGTCTTACCGCCCGTACTCTGTATGTGATCACGTGCAAGTATTGCGACCCCAATAGCACCCATAAACTTATGGTATGGTGGCACTATAACATCCAACCCCAATATTTTGCGGAACGCCATCACCATACCCTTGTTGCTGGCGACACCACCCTGAAACAACACAGGTGGCAACACCTCCTTACCTTTAGCTACATTAGCAAGAAAATTACGTACAAGTGCTTCACACAACCCCGCGATAATGTCTTCCTTTTTGTAGCCCAGCTGCTGCTTATGTATCATATCAGATTCGGCAAACACTGTACATCTACCCGCAATCCTTGCAGGTGACTTCGCCCGCAACGCATAATCACCGAACTCCTCAATAGGGATGCCAAGCCTATTAGCTTGGTGGTCAAGAAACGATCCCGTCCCTGCCGCACATACTGTGTTCATAGCGAAATCCACCGGCACACGATTCCTCACGATGATGATTTTAGAGTCCTGTCCACCAATCTCGATTATCGTGCGTACGTTAGGTTCATACTGTAATGCTGCCACAGTGTGTGCCGTTATCTCATTCTTCACCACATCCGCACCTACGAACAACCCCGCCAGCTCACGTCCACTACCTGTAGCCCCCACACCCGATATGTTGATTTCACCCACCGCATCATGTATTGCCTCCAACCCCTTCTTTATAGCCAATATGGGATCGCCCGCTGTAGGTAGATAAGCCGATGCAACCACATTGAACTTATCATCTATCACCACAATATCCGTGCTTACCGATCCTACATCGATCCCCAAGTACATTTCAACTTCACTCGTAGTCCTCCCTCCACCCATACTCACCAACCAAAGGCACGAACACACAATCTATACCCCAATCCATACTCACCTTATTACCTTTCTTGGTGACAAACGCTATACGTTGTGACCATGCACCCCCTATCGGGATAACTATCCTACCTCCATCCTTCAGCTGTTCGATCAGTGGCTTAGGTACCTCAGGTGCAGCCGCTGTCACTATAATTTTATCGTATGGGGCATATTCCTTCCACCCCAATGTACCATTACCTACCTTAAAGTATACATTGGTATAGCCCAGCTTCCCCAATACATTACGTGCAGCTTCCAGCAGGCTGGCAATCCTCTCCACTGTATAGACCTCACACGCTATTTCAGCCAGTATCGCAGTTTGATAACCCGACCCTGTCCCTATTTCCAACACCTTATCCATAGGTTGTAACTCCAACCCCTGCGTCATATATGCTACCATAAACGGTTGTGAAATCGTCTGCCCCTCACCTATAGGTAACGGTCCATCTTTATAAGCATATGGCTGTAAATCCGGTGGCAGAAACTTCTCACGTGGCACCTTTAACATAGCCGAGATGACCCGCTCATCAGTTATACCACGTGTGATAAGCTGTTCCTCCACCATCCTCTTACGTAACTTATCAAACTCGGATGACGGCTCTGACTCGCGGTAATATTTCATCATCTGTTATATCAATCTTCAACGGTGTCACTGCAATATAACCATCACTTACAGCAGCCATATCTGTACCCTCTGTCGGATGTGCTACGGGGTTACCCCCCAACACATATATATAATCGGACTTCTTTGTAACAATATTCTCGTAGGTACGTTTACCCAACCGCGTCACCTTCACACCTTTCGGCTGTGGTGGTATGTTGATATTCAACAGCACCGGTCGCGGTAACCTCTTCACACACGCTATGAGTTTATCCACCCATATACTGGCCTCCTGCCAATAACCAAGCGATGGCTCCATCATCGACACCGATATCGAGGTTATCCCCCATATCACACCCTCCATAGCAGCCCCTACAGTACCGGAATAGGTAACATCGTCACCAAGGTTAGGCCCCGCATTTATGCCTGAAACCACAAGCTCCGGCCTATACGGCATTATGTCATTAACCCCCAGCAACACACAATCCGCCGGCGTACCATACACCGCAAACACCCTCGAGTTACGTGGTTCCACCCTTATCTCTTTACCAATAGTTATAGCGTGGCTAATAGCATTAACAGGGTAACGAGGTGCAACCATCCACACCTCATGTTTTGCAATTAATTGTTGATATAATGCATTGATACCCGGTGCATCTATACCGTCGTCGTTTGTCAACAGTATTATCATAACCGAAGTGAAGATATTGCAAATTTTATGAACCGCAACGTATCAATAATCGGGTTGATATGGCTACGTGCCTCACGCCGATATATTGTTGAGATAGGTATCTCACCTATCCTGAAGCCCAACCTCGCCGCCTGCACTATTATCTCAGATTCAGTTTGATACCTATTCGTACGTAATCGCACACGCTCGATAACCGTACGACGGATGGCACGATAACCGGATTGCACATCACGTAACCGCTGTCCACTAAGTAATGACACAATAAACGATGTTGTCACATTTGTAAACACCCGCACCAGCGGCATATTACGCCAAGAAAAGTATCGCCTACCTATCACCATATCGTAGTGCTTTATAGCCTCCATGAACCGCGGTATCTCATCAGGATCGTGTTGCCCATCCGCATCTATGGTTATCACATAGTCATAACCGTGGGTTACCGCATAACGGAAACCTGTCTTATGTGCAGCACCCTTACCTAAGTTTCTCGTATGTCGTATCACTATCACACCTTTTGATCGTGCCACCTCACTTGTGTTATCGGTAGACCCATCATCCACCACAAGTATGTGGTTACGTGGATACCGTATACGCTCTATCACCTCACCCACCAATGGCCCCACATTGTACGCAGGTAGTAGGATTAGTGCTTTCTCCATATCATATCAAACACATACCATTCAGTAGGCGACTTACGTATATAGTTGGCCAAAATCTCAACCCATCGTCGTATGCCAGATTCGACATCTTCCACTTTGTATGGGGTTTCAAAATATATAAAATAACGAGCCCTGTTCTGATGTAAACAGAACGCAGGCGCTATATACGCACCCGTACGATAGGCGAGCTCAAATATACCACGTGGGAAGACAGTCCTACCAGCCAGAAAATCCATCTCTATGCCATCACCCACATAATCTCTATCACCCAATGTAGCCACCACACGGTTAGCACGTAACCCCTTAATCGCAACGAACATCGGTTCACCCAAATACAGAACCTCCATACCCGCCTTCAACCTACGGCGGGTGAAGAACTGTGCCACAAGCTTCGAACGTGGCCTCAACGCAATAACAATGGGCTTATACCCCTTAACTGCCAACATAGTGGCACCAAGCTCCCAATTCCCCAGATGTGCAGTAAGTACGATCACTGGTTCACCTCTTTCCACCAGCTGCCGTATTTTGTAATCCTCTGAATACTCAACAAATGTGGCCAAAACCTTCTCATCCCTAATCCTTGGCAACAACAGAAACTCATATATGAAGCGTGCAAAGTTACGATATATCCGCAACGCAAGCCGCTTCTTACGCCACAATGGGATTTTGAACCCATATAACATATCGAGGTTTTTATAAACTATAGGCAACCTATGCCTATACAGCGTGATATACATAAGGTCGGCTATCCTGTACGTTATGAACAACGCCACATTTCGTGGCAAGATATGTGAAAGCCCCGCAATCACCCAGTAGAAAAGGATCATAATTTAAACTCGGGGCGAGTGGATTTGAACCACCGACCCCCAGCCCCCCATGCTGGTGCGCTAACCAGGCTGCGCTACGCCCCGAGTCCATTAAATTTAACCAATTTGGGTTGAAGTCAACAATCATGGTAACTGATACAGCGACCAGTAGCTTGACATGACACATACATCGTGTAAATATTGAGCATGGCGAATAAGATCACGAAGGATATGAAGATAGATGAGGTGATAGAAAAGTTTCCACAAACTATCAAAGTATTTATGGATTTCGGTATACCATGTCTCGTATGTGGTGAACCCCCCTGGGATACGATCGAGGAAGCCGCCATAAAGTATGAAGTTGATCTCGATAAATTGCTTGAGCAATTGAATAAACGATTATCCAGTACACTGTGAAGCGTATCAGTTGTCTACAGATACGACCATTACAGCTTGACAACCACCCATCTTCCCATATCCTAAACATAAGCCGGGGTAGCTCAGTTGGTAGAGCACGGGACTGAAAATCCCGGTGTCCCCGGTTCGATTCCGGGCCCCGGCATTTATCATGCATATTGAACTCCCTTATGGTGAACACGATAAACAAGTAGCGGAGCTACCCGATTCGTGGCAAGTTGACTTCGTATATCCAAACGAGGTACCCACACGTGACGAACTATCCGTCCTTCAGGAGGCGCTTGCCCATCCCATCGATGCACCGCCAATACATGAATTCCTCAACACAGATAAGCTACTTTTTGTGGTAAACGACCATACCAGACCTACCCCCTCCGCCAAGGTGTTAGAGCTGCTAAAACCTCACCTTGCTAATAAGGAGCTACATTTTCTAATCGCCACCGGTATACATCGACGGTCGAACCCCACCGAACTACGTCGCATACTGGGCGATTTCTATGAAGTCTCCCAAGATAGGATATATTTCAACGATTCCGAGAACAAATCCAACTACAGGTTTATGGGTACCACATCACGTGGCACCCCCATGTGGGTGCATAAATGTCTGTTCGAGTTCCCTCGTGTGGTGGTTATAACTTCTGTTGAACCCCATTACTTTGCAGGGTTCACCGGTGGCCGTAAGTCCATCCTCCCCGGTATCACCGCGTACGAGACCATAGAAGCTAACCACAAGCTTGCACTACTACCTGACTCACATGCGTTGAAGCTCGACGGTAATCCCGTCGCTGAGGACATGCACGAAGGTGCCCATATGGTGTTACAACACGCACCACCCATGTTTTTCATCCAACTCGTACTCGATCGCCACCATCGTATCTATGCAGCATTCACTGGTGACATGGATGCAAGCTTCCTCAAAGCAGTCACCACTGCACACGAAATCTTCGTCACCCCCATAGATACCAAAGCTGACATGGTTATCACCGTAGCACCCTTCCCCATGGATGTCGACCTCTATCAGTCACAGAAAGCTATCGATAACGCCAAACTCGCCCTCACCCCCAACGGTATATTGTTACTGGTATCAAAGTGTCGTGAAGGTATCGGTGAACAGGTCTTCTACGAGCTGCTGAGCCAAGAACCCACCCCACAAGCTGTCCTCAACCGTATCGCCAAGGGCTACAAACTCGGCTACCACAAAGCAGCCAAGTTGGCCGAAATCGCCACATGGGCACACATGTGGGCAGTCACCGATCTACCCCCCAACGTGCTTAACCGCATTTTCATACGGCCATTCGATTCACTCCAATCCGCCATCGACACCGCCTATAGTATGAAAGGTGACAACCTTCGTGTACTCATCATGCCCGAAGGCAGTATCACAATACCATATCTCGAACCTTCAGAGTAGCAATCTCACCTATAACCTTTCAATCCCTTCGATATATGTACAGTGAACACCTTGGAAAGTAATTCGTCACCCATACATACTTACCGTCGGGTGTCACATCCACACCCACAGGATGCTCACCAGCTGGATAATATGTAACCTCGTCATCTATGAGATTCACCACCCCCAACGTATCAGACTCGTAATTCACCACGTACAGGTACCTATTATCGGGTGACAACACTATCGTACGTGGCCTATCCTTCACCTTTATACTCTTAATAACCCTATTCATCCGCAAATCGATCACCTCCACACAATTAGCCAGATTACAGCTCACATATGCAGTATTACCATCCTTTGTCACCACAATATGACGTGGCGTCACCTCCGTCGGTATAAAGCCTACCACATCGAACCCTGACGTATGTAGTACCGCTATGCCACCACCACCCATCAACGCCACATACAGTAAGGGACGGTTCGGATGGAACGCCATACCCCGTGGGTGACGTCCCACCTTCACACGTTTGATCTCTTCCAATCGCTTCGTATCGATCACTGATATATCGCCACTTTTCCAGTTAGCAACCACCGCAACCCTATCGTCTGGCGATACCCTCACTATCTTAGGTTCTTCACCCACCTCTATCGTACGTAATATCCCCTTTACCAATGTATCGTATACCACCAGCTCACCGCGATCCAACAACGTTATCCATACCCAACGGCCACCTCGACTAAACGCTATTTCAACAGGCTTACCCGGTACTTCAATCCGTTCTCTCACTCTATGGGATTTCGCATCCACCACAACAACGTTCTGCCCCTCGAGGTTGGCCACATACACCTTGTTACCATCAGGTGCCACATAAACCGACTTCGGGTAATCCCATCCCCTGAAGTATATCACATCAACCAGCTCCAACCCCGCTATTATCCAAATGATTGCCATCTACTTCAATCTATCCGCATGCTTAAGAAACATCTCATATGTAGCCTTGTCTATGCTTACGAGCCGTACCTCATCCACCGTCGTTGTCTCCTGTTTCAGGAAATTCACCACCTCCTCCAGTATCACGCGTGTACCTTCTTCCTTGGGGTACCCAAATATCCCTGTACTTATAGCTGGCATAGCTATCGATTTCAGCTTCAACTCCGTAGCTTTACTCAACGCATTACGTACCGCACGCCGTAGCTTGGCTTCCTCATCACCTTCACCCCATCTTGGCCCTACCGCATGTATCACGTACTTAGCTTTTAACTTACCCGCCGTTGTAACTGCAACCTCACCCACAGGTACGTAGCCAATTTTATTGCTCTCCTCCTGTATGATCTTACCCCCTTTACGTACAATAGCGCCTGCCACACCGCCACCATGTTTAAGATATGGGTTAGCCGCATTCACTATAGCATCGACCTGTTCCTCGGTGATATCAGCCTGTTTGATGATAACCTTTTTATCCCCCACCTTAACCTCCATATCACCCCCTACTGTCGCTTCGCTCCAGTGCAAAATGGAGATTGCAAAGTGCAAAAGTTAAATTTATTTTTCCTTGCGTTTTAAGTGCAAATTGCAAAATCATCCTGCGAACTCTGATAGCCGTCCTGACAAATCGCTTCTATTTTGCATTTTTAGTCTGCATTTTGATTTTTGCATTTTCAATCCATATTCTGCATTCAGCCATTACGCCTAACATTCTTCATATCAAACGTTATCACCTTGATCTCAGTCAACTCCTCTATAGCGAAACGTGGCCCTTCTCTACCGAGCCCGCTATGTTTCACCCCACCATACGGCATCTGGTCCGCCCTATACGTGGGTACATCGTTGATCATCACCCCACCCACTTCAACCCTACGTACGATATCGAGCGCCCTCCTGTAGTCATTTGTAAACACACCCGCCTGTAACCCATACTTTGTGTTATTAACCCCACGTATGGCATCTTCTATCGTATCGTATGGGTACAGCAAGATTATTGGCCCAAATGCCTCTTCACGAAACAGTGACACATCTTCAGGTACGTTTTCCATCAACGTGGGATAGAACAGCGTACCTTTGCGTTCACCCCCTATGATAACTTTCGCACCTCGGTTGACAGCTTCGTCTATCCAGCTTTCCAACCGTCTTGCAGCTGCTTCCGATATCATTGGCCCCATATCCGTAGCCTCATCCAGTGGGTTACCTACCTTCATCTTACGTACCTCAGCAACCAACTTATCCTTAAACTCATCATAGATTCGTGCATCCACATACACCCGCTGCACGGATATACAGACCTGTCCCGCAACCGCAAACCCACCCACCTTGATACGTGTAACCGCATATGATAGGTCAGCATCTTCCA
>JAGGUB010000013.1 GCA_021158725.1 Caldifarciminota bacterium
TACCACCTGCATCGAGGAAGCTCTGTATCACACCTGCACCTACTGCTTCGGCAAATATCTCACCACCCCAGCTGTTCCATAATATCACAGGTGCACCTGGCCCTTTACCGGGTGTGTAGAACCCGATTACTGATTCATCAGGCGTACCTTGTACATTGCCATCCCAATAGTCGACTTTATCATATACCATACCCACAAAATCAGGCGTAAACGGTGGCCCATAATAATCATCATTGTAGAAGAAGATATTTCCAGGTGTACCCTCAATTATCTTGTACCAGTAAATCGTTGACCATGTATCACTCAATCCAGCCAAATCCTCCGCAACCACATAATAACTTACGGAGTCACCAGCTCCCACACCTGGTATATCAGCCGCCCATATACCATGTTTAATGTTATCACCTATCGTTTCTATGGTATCCACACAAGCCATAGGGACTGTCTGCCAACCATCACCGTTAACATTATAAACAAGTGTTGCTGATGCAACACCCCACTTATCTTCTGGTATACCTATGGCATCCTCTACCTCAGCAGTCACTGTACGTGACCCTGTAGTGTAGCTCCATGGTAGCTTATCCACCGAATGTATAATTGGTGGCATATCCTCATAAACCCTTACGAGTGCACGGATCCAGAACTGATGCCATGAGGAGTACCAACCCGGTGGCCCTCCACCGGCAGGTTCATGCCTGTATATAAACGAATGCCATGGTGGCTCTACATTCGGAGTTATCCTTGGGTTGGGTGAACTATCACCCAACACCTTTATCCAACCTGCTACGAACGGATTTGTACCCACATCTGGTATGTTCTCAAAAGGGACCCATAACGTGTCCCAGGTCCACACTGTATCTATTGGTTTAGAAGGTACCGGTCCTGCCACAAATTGCCATGGCCCTGATACACTATCCGATACTGCTATAAACTTCTCCACTGTAGTGTGAGAAGTAACATAGTAGCATATCGCACAGAACTCCATAGCCAGTACGCTACATGCTGCGGGAGGCTCGAAAACCACACAAAGTGTATCAACATCCTCCAATCCCAACAGTACATTGTTTGCTTCATTGTCGTCATATCGTAACCAAATATCAACCTGCTTCTCGCCACCTTTTACGATAGGTGCTGTCTTACTTGATGTACCCGGTACCGTAGGTAATAACCATACATCCGTGTACCCTTTAGCCATAAGAGTGGACGCCATAGTCAAGCCCATCAACCCAGTAGGTAATGTCAGAATTAACACTAATGCAAATGACACTTGTTTTGGCATCATCTCCCCCACTCAAATTTATCGTCGCAGCCCAGACGTCAACCCATAAATCCAGTTATAAAAGGGGATTATAATATCACAGCAGACCAATTGTATCGATCAACAATAATCCAACACCTAATGCAACTGTATAAATTCCAAACAGGTGCAACTTACGTCTACGTGTCACAATTATAAGTAACATCAATGCAAGGTAACTTGTCACAAATGATGCCAAAAACAGTGAGAGCAAACTCACTACGTGAGGCATCACCTTTACTTTCATGAATTCAACAACGTTTGCACCCAATATCGCCGGTAACGACAGTAATATCGAGAACTCTACCGCATCATCTTCTTTTATACCCAAAAACAACGCAACTGATATCGTGATACCTGACCTCGATATCCCCGGTAACAATGCCAACGCCTGCGCTAACCCCACCACAAACGTATTTTTGAGCGATAAGCTGGTGTATGGGCGATGCAACTTCTTAGTTAAGATGAGAATTATGCCATTGATTATCCATAGTATGCTGATGAGTTTGACCGAACCCGCTATCTTTTCGAATAAATCATAGAAACATAATCCAACAAATCCAACAACTGCTGCGGGTATCGTAGCGATAACCACCCACAACAGCAACGACTTCATCGCATAGCGACGTAAGATCCCTATCTTACGCCAGATCAATAAGACAAGTGCAACCAAGCTACCAAAATGTGCAAACACTATCCAAAACAAGGGTTCGTGGAACCTTAGATAATGTTCAAATACCGCAAGATGCCCTGAGGATGATATAGGTAAAAACTCTGTTAACCCTTGAAGTACACCGAGAGCGACAAATTTCATAAAAATCCTGGGGATGCAAATGCATCCCCAGGTCAAAAGCAACCACGTTTAGCGTAACTTCACCAGCTTGTGTGTGGTCGACCTATCACCCAGATACAGCTTCATGAAGTACACACCCACCGGTAGATGTGATGCATCCCAGCTGTAGGTACCCTTACCTGTCAATTTGATGTTCAATTCATCCAGCTTCCTACCCGTAAGATCGTACAGCTTAACATCCAGTGGTAGCTCGTTAGACACCTCATAGCTGATGTTGATAGCGTTTGTGAACACCGTCGGTACATGGATTGCTGGTCTCGCCATAGGTTCTTCCTCTACACCGACCTCAAGACCAAACCACTGCAGTATCCTACGTACGAGCGTCTTTTCAGCATCCACATCATATGCACCAGTCCATGTATCAGCCTCCACCTCTACGATGTAAGCAAACGGCCAGTAAAGGAATACGTATTTGTAACCCTTATCCGACTCGTAACGTGCACCAGAAATCTCACCCTCTTCGTAGAAGAATATTGGGATAGCATCTGTCTCTACAATCTCACCACACCATGTAAGACCTCTACCATTCCATATGTATGGCCATACGTATATGCCTTCCTCAAACGGTGCAGTAATAGTATCTTCTGGACCGCCGTAGAAGGTTGCATAATCGTTAGGTGATACAATCACAGGATCATCCGTTGTCACGTAGAACTTTAGATAATCATACGGGAATGTACCTGCCTCCCACTCCACCTGTTCATATGTGCCTGCTAACCCATAGAGGAAATCCTGACCACTCATGAACAGGTTACCACCTGCGTCAAGGAAACTCTGTATCACACCTGCTCCTACTGCTTCAGCAAATGTCTCACCACCCCAGCTGTTCCATAACACTACAGGTGCACCTGGCCCTTTACCGGGTGTGTAGAATCCGATCACTGATTCATCAGGCGTACCTTGTACTTCGCCATCCCAATAGTCTACATTCTCATACACCATACCCACAAAATCCGGAGGAAGTGGCGATGGTCCACCATAGTAGTCATCGTTGTAGAAGAAGATATTCCCAGGTGTACCCTCAATGATCTTGTACCACCACACCTCAGTCGTATCTGCAAGCCCTGCCTTGTCAACACCTATCATATAGTAACTTACCGAATCGCCAACCTCTACACCAGGTATAGTGGCTTCCCAAACACCGTCTTTATCGTCGCCTTCAACAAGTACCATTTCAATCGCACTAAAGTCACCACCGTTCACGTTATAGTAGAGGGTTACATGGTCAAGCCCCCACACATCCTCAGGTACACCGAGTATATCCTTAGCATATGCCCTTACAACACGTTCATCCGTTGTGTAGCTCCATGGTAAGTATTCCATAGTAACCTTGGGCGGTAGATCCTCGTAAGCAATCACGAATGCAACAATACCAAAATCGACATCATACCTGTACCAACCAGGTTCACCAGTAGGTGGTGCGGTACGGTAAAATACTGAATGATAAGTTGGATGTGATTCATCATCACTCAATGTCGCCTGGTTCTCAGCACCTACGACGTAACCACCAATGAACGAATTCCTACCAACATCCACATTGGGTACCAACAGCGTATCCCAAGCGAAACTTTCGTTAGGTGCTATCATATCGGTAGGTGGAACTATCCACTCACCAATCGGGCTGGGACCCGGGCTTCCAGGGTAGATATCAAGACTATCAAGCGTTATACCAGGTGCAGTATATGCAACAAACGCCTGATAGGGGGTGCCCTCTGTACCACTGGCGTCACCACCGAAGTACCATATCCTCGATATAGCCACTAACGTACAAGCAGCAGGTGGGTCGAACCACACGCAGAGAGTATCACCTACATCACGCGGAACGTAGTAGTACCACTCGAAATCAGGGTATTCACCGTCTATGTACTCGATAATATAGTTGGCATTTTCAATACCACCCTTCGGCCGGCTATGTTGACTCTCCATCACCCGCGGCAACTCCTCAATCGGTATGAGATCGCTCTTACCACCTGGTTGTGTAGGTGTGAGCACCATCAATTGACCCGCACCAAACAGACTCGATGCAAGGAACAAGCACACTAACAACACAAATGCTCGCTTCATGTTACCTCCTTTTTATAGCTCCATATGGGGTAGTTAAATAAAACATACATTTTAAGTTTTTAAGAACGACCCAAAAGCTCCTCAATCTTCTCCTGTAATTTATATAAGAAATCAGGGTCACTGGGCTCCGGAGGTTCCCACGTTGGATCAGCTTTCTGTATTTCATCAAGCGCATTTAAATAAAACTTCATCCTGTAATAGATTTGTGCCATCAATACATGTAACCTCGTTCTATTCACATGCACGCTATCCTTGTCAAAGTACTCCCATCCCGGTATGAAGAACACAACGTTACCCGTAATAACA
>JAGGUB010000033.1 GCA_021158725.1 Caldifarciminota bacterium
ATAAAACTTCATCCTGTAATAGATTTGTGCCATCAATACATGTAACCTCGTTCTATTCACATGCACGCTATCCTTGTCAAAGTACTCCCATCCCGGTATGAAGAACACAACGTTACCCGTAATAACAGCAGATATATAATCCTCCTGTAACATATAGCCAGTACACTTACCGGCGAACGCATCACCCTGCCGAATCGTACCACCACCCTTGTAATACGCATAATCTACCTCAAACCTAAGCGGTACAGCATCTACGTAAAGTGTATCAGCTTCGGGCTCAACGTAAATCCTATATGGGGTGAACCTCACCACATTAAACTCGTGTGGACTACCTAAAACCGTATCTATCGTCGCCTCTATTGTATCCCCAGTAAGTGTATCTATCACAACGGTAGTGTCGATTTCGACGATCTCCTTCGCTTTTATCACATAGTTCATCAACCCCAACATCGGCGTATCAGGTGGCGCCAGTGTCACCGAATCCAATACAATTAGGTTGCCACCCACCACCATACTTATAGGTTTAACCCCCTCCTGTGCAATCGCTATATCGAATTTAGCCTGTGCATCATCGTATTTCTCGAGATGTATCCTACTCCAACCAGCCCCCAAGTTAGCCTCCACATGGTCAGCTTCAAACACAAGCGCTGAATCGAACGCCGCCTTGGCAGCTTCATAATCACGTTCGGCATACTTTTGCCAACCCAGTTCCACCCATTCCTCTACGGATAGATACTCTGCGGGTGCAGGCCCTTTCTTCTGGCCACATGAGGTAACCATCATCACTGTAACAGCTACAGCTATTAACAGTGTGAGCTTTTTCATAATTCCTCCTTACTCCAATATAACTAACTTATGAACTTTTTCGTATGGCCCAACCTTTATTCGCATGAAGTACACCCCAGGGGTTAACCTATCCCCATTCCTGTCTTTACGATCCCATGTTATGAGATGATAACCAGCTTCCATGCTACCATCCATTATCGTGTGTATCTTCTGTCCCACTATATTATACAGCTCGAGCGTTACATGGCTCGCTTTCGGAAGTGCTACCGCTATATATGTTACGTCAACCATTGGGTTAGGGAACGGTCGTCGTACCTCGTATCGTGTAGGTAATGGTGTCCCCTGTGCCAGCTCCTGTGTCGACAACCTATACGTGCCAAGCTTATCTATCTCAGCCCATATTATGTGGTTAACTTCATCCACCCATACAGGCACTTTATGCCAGCTGGTACCATCCCAATAGTACAGGTTGGGTTTCTTCCCTTTGTATCTATACTTGAGTGTTGCACTCTTACGTAGCACCAAACCCATCGGCCCTATCCTGTATTCTTCCCCATATCGGCTTATCGTCAGGTACCGATCACGATCGAGTGCCATCTTTGGTACAAACAACTTAAGCATACCCTCTGGGCTCACTATTTCACCACCTTCTGAAGCAACCATCCTCACAATGCTTAAACTTTCAGCAATAACGATTGGATTACCCGCAACATCACCTGTCCTATAGAGGTTGAACTCCGCTATACCTGTACCCCATAGTCTCATCCTCGCATCGTAGATCGTGTTGATAGAATCGGTACCTGGTCGATCGAACGTATTCATCAAGATCATAGTAGACGTATCCCCCATGGTAACTTTAACAAGCGGTACCTCCTCCAACTCGTAATTATACGCTTTTTCATCTACGTATAGGTAGAGGTCGATAAACTCATCCGCAAGCGCATTTTGTGATAGCACGAGCTTGGCAAACGATGGGCTCCACACGTCAGATTTAGCAACAAACCTCATAGGACGTTCATATTCGCCACCGTAAACAATCAGTGCAAAAGACACCACCTCATCCGATATATGAAATTTAGTGCGATTCAATGTATCAAGCTCACGTACTACAAATAACGTATCGTCGTACACCCCTATAACATGGAGCGGTACATAGTCTTCACCATTAAAGACAAGTGTATCGCCTATCATAACGTCAAGATTTGTATCGAAGAATCTAACTCCCCACGAAGTTAATGTGGATAGCGGAGGGCTATTTGGCATCAACCTCTCTTTAGTAAGCTCCACCGTTGTGTGTTCGAAATCGCTCACATAGCATGCTTTGTAAAAGTTCTCCAGCATATCTTCAAACGAAACACCTAAGCATCCTTCAATGGAGTTTATACCGTTGGCTGTATCGTTCATAATTTCGAGCAACTTGTCCATACCCTGTTTTTCGTAAATATATAGCATCATTGCGTACGACTGAGCACGATCCTCACCAAAATCGGCCGCTGTACTGTATCCAGTTATGTCGCGATCTGATGGATATTTTATAGTGGCAATATCAGGATTCTCTATCCCTAAGAGAGGGAACGTAACATACGCTAACCCCTTTCGGAGCCAAGTCTCCTCATCGCTATCCTTAGCATATGAAACAAGCTCCGCACATGAGCGTATGAATGCATTTTGTACATCGGTCCCCATTATACCATCATAATCTAAGTATATGATATCTGCGAGATTTGCGTACTCGAACGTCGTATCATAATCCTTCAAATTCACAAACCCATAATAATCTTCAAGCTGCCTACCTTCTCCATCTACCGCCTGTACATCCGTTATGAGTATAGCAACCTTGCCATCGCTATCCACATCTGGTATTGTACCCTGCCAAATTTCTTCAACCTTATCCGCAAGTGTATCATAAAATGTAACAATTGAATCTATCTCTTCATCCGTAAATACAAAAAGCAGTATCCCGTAGTTATCTTCTACCCATTTGTTATCTTTAAGTGTAAACACACCATGATCTGTAGTAGCGATAACCTCACCATCATACCCCGCTATCGAGTGTACCCTGAGTACAAATCTTGGATACCCCCAATGTGTAAGCTCATCGTTAAATTCCTCCCATGTTGTACCATCCGTAGACTTGTAGATACCTTCACCATATGTGCCCGCGTAATAAATATCCTCACCCTTGTAGAATGTACATACATCTTTACCCTCAAGCGCCCATACAGTCCATGTCATACCTCTATCCTCAGATTTGTAGATACCATTTGATGTAGCCGCGTAAAGTAGCATAGAGTCAGCTTCGTCTGGTATTATCTCATGCACTTCAACCGTGTCGATATCCGCTTTTGTCCATATCGTATCGCTATTATACGTTAAGATATATAACCCACGATTAGTACCAATGTAAATTCTATTTATAT
>JAGGUB010000069.1 GCA_021158725.1 Caldifarciminota bacterium
CTGCTCTATGTTACCATATGGTGAGGTGGTTGTCTTACTATCCGTAGGTGTTGTAGGTGCCATCTGTCCACCTGTCATCCCATAGTTGAAGTTATTCACACAGATGATGGTTAAGTCAACATTCCTACGTGCTGCATGTATGAAATGGTTACCCCCTATGCTGAAGAGGTCACCATCACCTGCGATCACCACCACAGTGAGGTCGGGGTTCGCTATCTTCAACCCAGTTGCAAACGGTATCCCCCTACCATGGGTTGCATGGAACGTATCAAACAACAAATAGCCTGGTGCACGGCTGGTACATCCGATACCGGAGACCACGACCAGCTTCTCACGTGGTATGTTGGTTTCAAGCCACCCACGTAGAAATGCACCTATCACCACACCTATACCACAACCCGGACACCATATGTGTGGAAACCGCTCCGTCCTCAGGTATGGATCCAACGGATGTATCACCTCTCGCTTGACACTCATTTTGCCACCTCCATTATAGCGTTGTAGATCTCTTCCTCACTGGGCAACCCACCACCGGGATGGCCAACAAATGCCAGCTTACTATCATCTTTAAGGAGACGTTCAACTTCAAAATAGAGCTGTTTGCAGTTGAGTTCCACCATCACCCATCCCCCCACGTACCGGTTCAGTTCAACGATACGTTTCTCAGGGAACGGCCATATCGTGATGGGCCGCAACAAACCCACCTTCACACCATGTGATTTTGCCCTCCTTATGGCGGGGATAACCACACGTGCTGTTATACCATACGCTACGACGATGACATCTGCGTCCTCAGTATCGTGTTCCTCTATCTTTATTATCTTATCTGCATTGTTGCGTATCTTGTTCACCAGACGAGTGACAAGCTTCTTCTGTGCATCACCACTCATTGCGGGGTAACCCATCTCATCATGTGTTAACCCTGTCGTATGTATGAAGTAACCATCACCCGCCTTAACCATCTCGGGTACAAGGCTATCGTCTGCCAGATACGGTAGGTACTCGGTTGGCGATTTATCCGTATATTTACGTGTAACAAGCTGAATATCTTCAACCGACGGTACTACCACCTTTTCCGTCATATGCCCTACTATTGCATCCGATAGCACTATTACTGGTACACGATACATTTCAGCAAGATTAAACGCCTCTATGGTGAGGTCGAACATCTCCTGTGGTGAGTTAGGTGCAACCGCAATAACCTCGTAATCACCGTGGCTACCCCATCTTGCTTGCATCACATCCTGTTGTGCCCATAACGTAGGTAACCCCGTAGATGGGCCACCACGTTGCACGTTTACTAATACCACCGGGGTTTCCATCATCGCTGCCAACCCTATGCTTTCCATCATTAGCGAAATACCGGGCCCACTTGTGGCTGTCATCGCTTTGGCACCAGCCCATGATGCACCTATTATCGTTACTGCAGAGGCTATCTCATCCTCCATCTGTATGAACACACCACCAACCTCAGGTAACCTTCTCGCCATATGTTCCATAATCTCAGAAGATGGTGTTATGGGATAACCCGCAAATACATTACATCCAGCAGCTATACCACCCTCGGCGCAGGCAATATCGCCTTGCCAGAAATGTGTACCTGTTAAGACCCTCCTGTTAGACATTTTTGATACGATTCTTTAGCTTTATAACTACTGCGTACGAATGTACCCGCCACAGTGGCCTTAAACCCCAGCTGCTTACCCCATTCCTCGTACTTTTTGAACGTATCTGGATGTACGTAACGCGCTACCGGTAGATGCCATCGGGTTGGCCGTAAATATTGCCCTATAGTGATTATATCGACACCTACATCACGTAGATCCCTCATAGCTGAATAGACCTCAGCATCGGTTTCACCCAACCCCACCATTATGCCAGACTTGGTCACTTGGTCGGGTTTGATCCTTTTTATGAAACTCAGCACATCCAATGAACGTTTGTACGAAGCTTGTGGTCGCACGATTGGGGTCAACCGCTTCACAGTCTCAATGTTGTGGTTTAATACCTCCACATTCAATGCAATGATCTGCTCAATTGCTGAGGTGTTGAATTTAAAATCTGGTATAAGTAGCTCCAACTTAATATTGGGTAACCTTTCCCTTAATCTATGTACAACGTCGACAAAATGGTGTGCACCACCATCTTGCAGGTCATCCCGTGTTACGGATGTGATAACCACATAATCTAAGCCCATCTCCTCCACCAGGCATGCAATACGTTCGGGCTCGTTTGGATCTACAGGTTTGGGGATACCGGTTTTTACTGCACAGAAACGGCAGCCCCTTGTACATGTATCGCCCAATATTAAGAATGTGGCTGTCTTGTTGCGATAACATTCAACAATGTTGGGACAACGTGCTTCCTCACATACGGTATGAAGCTGTGCATCATGTAGCAATCTATACAGTGGATCGTGGTTCGGAGATACAAAGTGCCGCTCCTTAATCCATGACGGAAGATGCATCTTCCTTGCTCCCAACAAGTACCAACTTACCGTGTGCAGCCGCCAAACGTACACCACTTTTATCTTCTATCCATGACTCACCATATAGTATGTGTTTCTTCTTCTCAGTGATACGACCTATAACCTTTAGGGGTTCACCTATCGGTATGGGTTTCTTGAACCGCACCTCTAAGCTTGCAGTCACTGTAATACCTTCAGGTTTAGATGCCCATGCTAAGGCTTCGTCCAACAACGTTGCTATTATACCACCATGGAGCACCCCATTATAGCCCTGATACTCACGTTTGGGTAAAAATGATGCCTCAACCCTCTCCCCATGCTGTTTGAATTTAAGCTGTAATCCTATAGGGTTTCTCGTACCGCATGCGAAACAGTAACCATCGTCTACCAAACGCGTTAAATCGAGCATCCTCTTTAAATAGTGGAGGTACACGTTTTGTCAAGATATTAACATTTCATGAAAGGTTGACCCAACTCATATCTACATTATTTTAAAGTATGGGTGAGGCAAAAATGCTATACGAATTAGCGATTATCCTGGACGCGGAGCTTGAAGACGATCAGGTACAGGATGAGCTCCGCAAAATCCGTGAATGGATCGAATCCAAAGGTGGTCACGTACAGGGTATAGAGGAATGGGGGCGTAGGGAGCTCGCATATCCTATCAAGAAGCGCCAACAGGGGTATTACGCGTTTGTATACTTTGAGGCACCACCTCCGATGTCGCTCGAGTTACGTGAGCACTTACGTATGGCCCCCAACATACTAAGGTTTCGTATCTTTAAGACTGAAAAGTTAAGTAAGGAGGCACATGCAGTATAGGATGCCCAATATTAACAAGGTACTCATATCAGGGCACCTAACTCGTGACCCTGAAGTTAAATATACGCCAGCAGGTCAAATCGTGTGCCGATTCGGTATAGCATCGACACGACGGTTCAAACCCAAAGATACGGATGAATGGCAAGAACGTACTGCATTCATCACAGTAAATGCGTGGGGTGTACTGGCGGAAAGGATAAGCAAAACGTTGAAAAAGGGTGACGCCGTGTACATAGAAGGTGAACTTGAGAGTAGGTCATGGGAAACACCCGAAGGTCAGAAACGCAGTGTTGTCGAGATAAGGGCGTTCAAGTTACAGAATCTGACACGTGCGGAAGCAGTCAGCTTGGAAGGTGAAGAGGTAACAACTGACACCAAAGAGGAACCTGAAGAGGAGCTACCATTTTAGTGATGAAAGCAAGATCGAGCAAGTGCTACTTCTGTAGGAATAAGATCGAGAAGATAGATTATAAAATGGTCGATATTCTAAAGAACTTCCTGAGTCCAACGGGAAGGATACTGAACCGAAGGACCACTGGTACGTGTAGCAAACATCAACGTCAGCTATCACGTGCAATCAAACGTGCACGTGAGCTGGCACTACTACCTTACGTGGTGGATTGATATGGGTAAATCTGTCGAGGTGATACTGTTAAGGGATCACGAAAAATTAGGTAAAGCTGGCGATATCGTACGTGTTAAAATGGGTTACGCCAGAAACTACCTGATACCCGAAGGTATAGCAGTATTTGATACACCCAAGAACCGCAAATTATTGGAAGAGAAGATACGAGCAGAACGTCTGAAGTACGAACGTGAGAAGGTGATCGCAGAAGAGCTAAAGGAAAGATTAGAGAGCCGTTCATTCACCATAACGAAACCCGTGGGTGAAGAAGGTAAGCTATTCGGTAGTGTCACACATACGGATATCGCTAACACACTGAAGGAGGCTGGCTTCAATGTCGATAAACATAACATCAAGATTGGTGAACCTATCAAAGAGATAGGAGTCTATACGGTTGAAGTTACTCTACACCCAGAAGTTAAAGCCAAGGTAAAAATATGGGTGGTAGAAGAGTGATACACGTAGAGGTTTCACGTGTAATATGGGATGACCAGAA
>JAGGUB010000100.1 GCA_021158725.1 Caldifarciminota bacterium
TAGAGGATCTAAGCATCTACGCAAAGACAAAAATCGTCAAACTCAAGAACCTACGTGCAAGTGAGGTCGAACCCTTCATCCGCACGCGGCTATCATCCTACGGTGCGGTACAGGTTAATGATATAACTAACGAGATAATAATCACTGATAGGGAGCCTAAACTTACGGATCTGGTTAACCTTGTGAAGAAGCTCGACGAAGACGGTATAAAGAAATTCGTCCACCTCGAAACCGACGTACTGTATCCCAGGTACGTGAAACCCTCGAAGTTGTTAGCTGTGGTGGAGAAGAACCTCTCACCCGAAGGGTCAGCCTTTGTTGATGATGAGCTCAACGCAGTAATCGTAACCGATGTACGGTCGAAGATCGACCGCATAAGGGAGATAATGAGTATACTCGATAGACCCGCCAAACAGCTATGGTTGGAAGCCAAATTTGTAACCATCGATAAGCAGTATCTGAAGGAGATCGGGTTCGACCTAAACGAACTTCTACATAAGTTAATTATACGTGGTAGCTACATTAAAGAAGTTGCGGATAAGACAGGCCATGAGCACTGGATGGTAGGTGTTACACTTGCACCTTTCTGGGATATAATCGAGCAAGCTGTTCAATCCGGTAAAGCTGACATCAAGACACTACCACGATGTGTGGTACTCAATGAGAACAAGGTTACACTCAGGTATCAAGACGTGATGCTCGAACTTACACCACATATCGGTGATACCAACTGCATATTGATGGATGTGAAATTTGGCCTCATGCAGCAAGTCGAGTCTAAAAGCAAATATATCTCCACCACATTGATAGCCAAGGAGGATACGCCTTTCGTGGTGGGAGGAATAGATTACACCATAACGAGTGAAAATACTACGGGTATACCAATACTTAGCTGGATACCGATCATCGGCTACCTATTTAAACGTGAAGTTGCAACCACTACGGATGCAATTCTACTCGCTATCGTGACACCAAGGATACTGGAGTTTGGTGAGCTACCCGAGGGCGAATAATAACCCAACCGTGAAATATTTTGAACTCCATGGCAATATCGTTGATGTACTGAACTCCACGATATATCCAGGTACATTAAAAATCTGCAATGGTAGGATAGCAGCCATCACACGTGAACACAAGCATTATGATACCTATATCATACCGGGGTTTGTTGATGCACACGTACATATTGAGAGTACGATGCTTACACCGTCGGAATTTGCACGTATCGCTGCAGTACACGGTACGGTAGCTACAATCTCGGATGTACACGAGATAGCCAATATCTTAGGTATAGATGGTATCAAATACATGATAGAGGATGCAAGTCGTGTAACATTTAAATTCTATTTTGGTGCACCCCCATGTGTACCAGCATCCGCGTTCGAAACCGCGGGCGCATCGATAGGTGTGAAAGAGATAGAGGAGCTGCTGAGATTGGATGAGATAAAATGTTTGGCTGAGGTTATGAACTTCACCGCAGTTGTGGATAACGATCCCATCATCATGGAGAAGCTTCGTATCGCAAAGAGATATTCTAAACCAGTAGATGGTCATGCACCTGGGTTACGTGGTGAACCATTGAAGAAATACGTATGTGCGGGTATATCCACTGACCACGAATGTACCACTGTAGATGAAGCGCTGGAGAAACTCAGCTTAGGTATGAAAATACAGATACGTGAAGGTTCAGCTGCTAAGAATTTCGATACGCTCATCTCGATTATAGATAAACATTATACAGATTGTATGTTCTGTAGCGATGACAAACATCCACACGACCTTATGAAAGGTCACATAAATGAGTTAGTCACCCGCGCAGTAGTTTATGGGTTAGATCTGATGAAAGTGCTAAGGATTGCCTGTGTAAACCCTGTCCTACACTATAAACTGGATGTTGGGTTATTACAGGTGGGCGATCCTGCCGACTTCCTGGTGATAGATAACTTACGGGATTTCAACATATTAAAAACCTATATCAATGGCGAGCTTGTCGCCGAAACAGGTAACCCACTCATACCCAGGGTGATGCCAACGATTGTGAATAACTTCAATACCAGCAAAAAGAAGCCACATGATTTTGCCACCCCCTATAGAGGGGGTAAGCTCAACGTTATTGAAGCCATCGATGACCAGCTGCTGACTGATTGGCTGGTTGTACCACCAAAAGTTGTCAATGGTTACGTTGTACCAGATATCGAGCGCGATATACTTAAAATAGCCGTGGTTAATCGCTACAAGGATACAACCCCATCTGTAGGGTTTGTCAGAGGGTTTGGCCTCAAACATGGTGCGATTGCATCAAGTGTAGCACATGATTCACACAACATCGTAGCGGTTGGAGTAACCGACGAATCCATATGCAAAGCGGTTAACCTAATTATCGACCATAAAGGTGGCATATGTGCTGTATCCAAAGACATAGAGGCAATTTTACCATTACCCATAGCTGGTATAATGAGTGATGCTGACTATTCTGAAGTCGCACACCGGTACGTTGAGCTGGACAGGATCGCCAAATCGCTTGGCTCACAACTGCATGCACCGTTTATGACGCTATCGTTTATGACGTTACCTGTTATACCCAAATTAAAGCTCACCGATAAAGGGCTGTTCGACGTAGAGAAACACGAGTTTATCAATATTTTAGCATAATACGGGCGGTTGCCCGCCCGTATAGTGTGCTACTGTGCGATTTTGATCACCTTCGTCGTAATGTTGTCCAGCTTCAAGAAGTACACGCCTGGTGTCAGGTTGGGTTTCCACCGTACAGTATGTGTGCCAGGTGTGAGCTTACCCAGCTTCATACTCGCTTGTAACCTGCCCATCACATCGTAGAGTTTAAGTTCGACCTCGCTTTCCTTATCTACAACGTATCGGATGTTGAGCACATCATAAAATACTGTGGGGTATACAGTTAACCTATTTGTGCTTATAGGATGAGTCTCCTCCACACCCGTTGTCACACTAAACCTATACACGTTACCTTCACATGGTACTTTGTGACCCGCAGCATCCACCGCCCATATGTCGCCATCACCTGGTGGTATGGTCATCTCACCGTACTTGTTGAACCAGAACACTGTACTTGCAAGGTATATCCTCTTATCCTGTGTGGGGTCAAGGTATCGTGCATGCCTGCTACCGATGTACCAACCCGTACCGCCATCTGGATTGTATGGCACCTCCACACCGTTATCGATATCGTATACTTTCAACGTAAGTGAATCCACAGTCGTATCCATCACCCAATGCATCTCGTAAGCTGAACCACGCCACGCCCATCGATGTATGTAGGGTGGATGCGCCATACCCAACGTATCCTGTCCGTGTATCAACAGCTGACCATCGTATCCACTTAGATTCTGTACCGCACGGAAGTTATAAAACGTATACGTGGATGCATCTATCTGTATATCAAACTCGAGCACAAACCCATGCACCTGTGGCGAATAGTGTATGTAAAGTGTACCATCGAGTGGCGGTTTGATCGTATCCACCAATATCGTATCGGTCAGCTGATGATCGTACAGCTTGTAGATGTAGATTGGATCCCTACCTATCCGTTGAATGGGTTGGAATATCACATCATACGTGTGGTTACGTAGCTCTGCTGGGTTGTATTCCAACGGCAATATTGTCACCGTGTTACATGCACCGCTTATGTGTTCAGGTATGTCGAGTACAAAGTGGTCGTTTACCACCTCAATCCATCCCGTAGATGTGTCAGCTGCAAACGTATCTGCATCGTATGCGAGTACTTTCACTCTGTACTCACCGTTGTTGGTCAATTTCGTATTCCATAGGTAGCTACCGGTGTTGGGTAACCCAGCTGCGAGTAGCTCCCACTCACCATATGTATCACCAAGATATATGTCAACCGTTAACGTATCGCCGTCGGGGTCACCCGCGTACCAGGTTATCCTTACCGTATCCTGTAGCCTACCCTGTTGTGGTGCTATCAACACCACATCCGGTACGCCATTGCCGGGGTTGTTCACAACAAACGTCGTATCGGATATGTCTTCACCCACACATACCGTATCGTATGCGGTTACCCTTATCCTGTACCTTGTGCCATCAGGTACATCCAACGTGTTCCACGTAAATGCATGTAGATCAACCGTATCCGCTATCACGTGCCAGGTTTCACCGTTATCTCGTGACCATGCTATCTTCACCCGCATAGGTGCCCCTATAGCACTACTATCCTCCCATGTGATGTTCACATCACCGGATACCTCCTCACCACCGTTTGGATACGTAACGTGTACCCAATTCGTGAGGAACCCCACATCGTACAACGCCTGTGCACGTGTATCGTTATCCAAGAAGTCGTCCATATCACCGCCAGCGCCACCACATATCACCGCGATGACGATTTTGGCTGTATCGTAAGGTTCAAGCTCAAACGGACCGGTTGATTGCAGGAACCGCACATCGGTTGGTGTCTCTATGGAATCCACTGGATGATAGATATTAAGTGAGTGCGAGTACCCGGCTAACACCATGTAGGTTTCGTCGTCATTGGATGGATCCGGATCACCTGGTCCCGGTACACCTGGGTTACGTAATATCTTGAATGCAGTCAACCCGATACGGTTGCCGAGACTATCTCTTGGACTTTCGAGAAAGTCATACCCTATGAAGCCCGGTGGTGTTGTCCAACCCGCCTCGTAGAAGTCTGAATCATATGCATAACCGAGGTCACGCTCAAGTATCGAACCTACAAGATCGTCGGTATAGTTGCCAACGTCTGCATCACATATTGCACCAAGGTAACAGTGATCCAACGTGTATGGGTTGATGTTCACCACCTTAAACGTAAGGAATACAAAATCCTCGTATTGCTCGATCGACCATGCGTAACCTATCTGTATGATTTTAATACCGATCCGCCTATCCGTGGTATCATCGTCGTTGTAGATACAGTAGCTGTCTTGATTCGACACTATGGGTTCACCCGGCCAACCTACGGTATCGATTGTCGACCAGTATATGCGGTCGGTAGTATCTGTAAACCCAGGTTCGTTGGGTAGCTCACCGGGATAGAACTCGCTTGTTGCACTGCTGGGATTATATCCCATACGTGTCTTAGGTATACGTTCGATCACCACTGTACCTGCATCGTAGGTACCGGTGTCAGTTTTGGCAAACCCTCTCAAACAATGTAGGAACGACGTATCAGTTTTATCAGTGTAGTGAATGAACTCATCCCCTATCTGTATGACACCACGATCGGCAAACCCCTCCGTGGAGCTCACGTAAACTATTGTGTCAGCCACCCCAAGTGGTTGCGTCAACTCCGTGGTATCGTCACCATACACGAGTGTGCCAAACCATATGCCTGCACCAAATATATAGTGTTGACCGCTACCTGCGGGCCATATGCCTGCATTTTCAAACCCTATCCTACCGTAATTGGTGATCTTCAAGTATAGTTTACCCACATCGTGAGCACCTTCATCCCATATAGCGGATAACATCAGAGGTAAAATGAACCCCAGCACACAGATATAGCGTTTCATGTTACCTCCCAAGTTTTACCCACTTGTATGTGGTTAGGTTATCACCTTGCTTTACATGTACA
>JAGGUB010000011.1 GCA_021158725.1 Caldifarciminota bacterium
CTCTAATCGATAATGAATGTACCAGACATAATAGGAAGAGGAGGCTCAACCACACCATCGTACCCGTAAGAACAGGATTTGATTTACCATAAATGAGGATAAAACATAATCCTATCGCCAGCACGCCGGTTAATATCTTATACCACATTTTAAGTCTTTACTTTAATAATATCAACTTTTCAGTCTCGGTAAAGCTACCTGCATGTACGGTGAGGAAGTAGATACCAGATGGTAAATTTCCCATACCCCAATTCACAACGTGATCACCCATGAAGGTCGTAACTTCATCTGTGACTTACGTATGTAGGTTTGCCACCCCTCTTCGATATGGCTACTGTAATAATTGTGCACGCATTTGGACCACCCCTTACCACCAAATCGTATCGTTACATGACAGCCAACCCGCTTTGATAGCAACCTCCCACTGTATGGTAGGTCAACATAGAAAGACATTGACAGAATGGGTGTTATGGTGGCTGCAGCCAACGCCCGTATAGAATATGTGGTAGATGCTAACTTATTCTGGGGATCGAACTCATCCCATCTATACACTGATAACATTGCCACCGTACGTTTATACGTGAGAGTAGCTTCACATTGGATAAACCTTACATTACCCACATAACCACGTAGGTAGTTGTACGTCCTATAGAAATAGAATACAGACTTGCAATTCACATGGGTTGTATTGTAAGCTAAAAAGATTGTAAATGATGGGGCATTGAATAGCTCATTGAGCTCATACTCCTTTCCGTACGAGAAGATACCCCCTACAAAAACATTACTCGTGAAATAAAGGCTCAATGATAATGTGCTCACCCATGTGAATGGTTCATCCAGCTCACGCTTCCTTGTGACTGATAGCTTACCACTTGCATAATATAACCTGTAACGGCTATCGAATCTGTAAACATACTGGATGGATGCTTTTTCCCTATGTAACCCTTTCCATGGTATATAACCCACACCGTTATCCGAAAACCCATCCGAAATATCGGTCATACTGCATGAGATGGACAATCCATTAAACCACCTGTGTAGCTGTAACTGCATCGCATGTTCTTTCGACCTTATATTATCCTTAATGTATTCGATACCTGCAAGTATCGATTCAGTTTGATACAGTAGCTCTACTCCGGTCAATCCTTTCGATTGTACACCTTTCATAAACCGGCGTGCATCCATCAAACAGAATGAAAACGCCTCATTCGGCAGCATCCGTATTTTGTTGACCACAAAATCCGTGACAGGTTCATACGAAAACGCATCACGAGCGGAATCGGTTCTCACCCACAGTGAGGATAGCTCCACATGCCTGAACTTCATGAAATCTTTCATCCCAAAGATGATGGGCACTATCTTGCCGGTTAAGAGTGTCTTACCTATCTGCCGTGAATAGAATATCTTCAACCTATCCGGCATATTGAACGAAAAGAACTCCCTACCCTCGATAAAGAATGGTCGCTTCTCTGGATAAAACAGCGCATATTTGCTTAGATTAAGCCGATAAGGGTCAGCCTCTATCTCTGCGAAATCTGGCTTATAAGTGAGGCTAAACTTCATATTCTTTCTGATACGAAGATAGAGGTTGCCACCAAATTCAACTTTATATCGGAAATGTTCA
Organism: Caldifarciminota bacterium; assembly: GCA_021158725.1. Classification (GTDB taxonomy): domain Bacteria; phylum Hydrothermota; class UBA3073; order NMUJ01; family NMUJ01; genus NMUJ01. The sequence goes on from JAGGUB010000011.1 coordinate 1,625, forward strand.
TCAAAATCGGTACCATGGATTATGTTCAATATGGGCTGTATTTCGAGCACCGGCTTTTCCGCCGAAAACTTAATATCTTTCATCACCTTGAAATCCGACACCCTCAGCGGTTGCTTGTTTGGATCGTAAACCACCATCGAAACCATATAGTCAGGGGGTGATTCCCTCTTTATATTTATACCCCATGGGCCAGGTTTACCCATGAGCCCTTTCCATGGTATGAATATCTCCACACTGTAAAAACTATCCGCTGTGTACGTTGCACAATACCATATGGTTTCGAAATCGTAATCCAAATTCTCACCATTCTGTGTTATCCTTGCCTCCATCCTTGTGCCATTGGCCAGCACAGTAAACAGGTACGCTGTTTTCCTATCAAAATATGTATCAAGATATACAGATACCTGATCGCCTGAGGGGCTGAGATCCGGCTTACGATGTTTTGTCTCACAATAGAGACCAAAATATAGCCCTCTGTCGTTCTGCAGAATATACACGATGGTCGACTCACGTGGTGCACTCCCTACCACAGGTGATATCTGTGTAAATTCCGTCACTTTACATGCCACTGCATACCATGGATCGTCGAGCTTACCGTCCAACTTTATGTCTCCATCTATGAAAGGTACGTCGAGCAATCCACAAATATACAGGAATAGCGTCACAAACATTATTTTTCAATTTTACTTCTCATACAAGGAAGTAAAGACCCTTTGTTATTTGCTTCTTAACCCACAATGGTACCCACTGGATGCTTCATCCAACGAGCTTACCTCAAACTCATACGTATCAACGGATTGCAATTCATCCCTCATTCTCGTGTTTACGTTTTGTAATCTCCTTTATTGTTTCGCTGTATAGCTTATTGGCTTCCTGCAGCAACTTATCAGCTTCTTGTTTTATTTTATCTTTTGTGTCGTCATCATCCACCATTGGCAAGTTGATTTCAACATTCTCTTTACCGGCTTTGACTGCCGTCATCGCCATCTCCGTAGCAACTGCTACATCGCTGAGCGCATTCCGGTTACCGATCTTCGCCATCTCACAAGCTATCTCCAGCAACCTGATACCATTCTTCA
>JAGGUB010000095.1 GCA_021158725.1 Caldifarciminota bacterium
AACACATACGTCGGCATCTTACCTCCCTTTTTAGTAAAGTTAGGTAACCACATCCATCGTCAACTGTAAGCTGTCATTTTTAGAAATGTGATATCTGGATCGAGGTCAATGAAAATAGCCTAAGCGTTTCACTTCAACATCCACGGCCCTGGTATTATACGCCATCCCCATAGGTATTCGAGCACCGTCCATGCAGTAAGCAACAATGCCAACGCATACCCCATATTTTCATCCTCCCTACGTGTACGTGTCATCCTGTAGCCGAACACAATCGCTAACAACAGAAATATTGTACAACTTGGATACGTTATCCATGATGTGCGGCCCATAAACTCGTACTCGTTGATCATCACAAAATGTAACCCCCATATCGCAGCAAATGTAGCCATCGCAAACCTCATCCCCACAGGTATATAATGTCCTAAGCTTAACACCAACGTGACAAAAATTGTACCCCCCAACAGTGGCCACATCTGCCAGCTGGCCAAATCGAACATACCCATGTGTTCAGCCACCTCACCCAGAGCCGCCCATAGGAATATACCCGAAAATATCCCACAGTAGTTGCGGGTACGGTTACCACCAATTTTAGCACTGGCAACAAACAGTGACATCCCCAGTACACCAAATATTATACCCACAATCGTAACCGCGTAGCCATCCACCCTATACGTGAACACCAACCCCATGTAGGTGACCAGAAAGATTACCAGCACCCACAGTATACAGGTTAACCCCTTTCTACCTGCTCTTCCCATTACTTAACGATACTAAAACCTACAGCTTAATGTCACCCCCACATTCCATACATAAGAGCTTACGGTATGTTTACACTCGTCGGTTTTATCAACCAGCTCACCATCCACGTAATGTTCCTGAAACATCGTACCTTCAGCCTCCAAATCTAAGTATTCACCGTATATCCATAACCACCAATTAGATAATGGGTTACATCCGAAACTCAAACTCGCCATCCATGCCCTACCTTTACATTCACCTGTTGATACCATATCGTGATCATAACCCATGCTCGCATCCTCATCCGGATACAGGTGTGTATCTTTATCCTTTATCGCCACCCAATCCGAATATTTAAATTGCAACCCCAACCTCACCCTACTCAACGCCCAATCCGCACTTACCCCCAGATACGGTATCTTATGCTCTATCTCATATGTTATCCACTTCCAGTTAAGTGTATCCTTGTAAGATAGATCCATATATCCAGGTCCATACGGTCCATACCCAACCTGATCAACATTCCACGATGACGACTTAAGTGCGAACCGCCTCCAGCCACCCACAACTCCCAACCCCATGATATCGCCTGCCACCACATTGTAGGTATAGTTGATATCCAAATAGCTACCGTAATCCAACCTCGCATCCGATGTCGAGTATATATCCTTACCCGGATGGTACCATGGTGTAAACGGTGGTGTCGCACTACCGTTTAGCGAATCGTCATCCGCCAGATCATAGATGGTATTGATATACTCCACATCCTTTTCTATCCAATCCGAATCTTCCATCCTACCAGCAGCTCTGTCCAGCTTCGTAAGCCACACGAATTTTAACCTCGCCATATCCAGGTAAGGGGTTGCTCTCACCCCTATAGTTACCTCAGCACCCGTCCATAGGTTATCCAACGGCCACAGCAGCTCACTCTCTATATGGCCACCATATTCGGGTGGATTATAAGCTTCAAAATAGAATCTCGTTTGCCCCTTCATCTGTGCACCACTTATCTTTATGTCCATATATGCGAGGTCACCAAACGCAAACTTCACCGCTTCGCTGATACTTTCACGTCTACTTTCTTCATGCTCTATATCTATGGCTATCAACTTTTGTCCCATCACACCGATAAATGATATTGCAAGTATCACAACCGATATTTTATTAAACATCTTCTGCCTCCTTGTTACATGGTTATCACTTTATATGCTTTACCTTCGATCACCACAATGATGGATTCACCTATCGCAAAGTATTTTGCACACTCTGGATGTTTCCGGATGAGCTCAAAATATTCAGGTGACCCAAACCCCAACTCCACCAGCTTCATACCCTCTTTATAATCACGATCCACGTATATGTTATCTTTAAGGTAAAACACTTTATCACCCACCCTTTTGATTGTTACCGTACGCGGTTCCTCGATTACCACCTCACGTTCCATTGCTCCCAATCCCTTTGCGATTGCGAACCCCGGTTTACCTGAGGTTGCCTTGATAAACTCACGTGGTGGTGTCGCCAACACGTATTGTTTACGTTCCTCCTCACGTACCAGATACGAAGTATACGGTGTGACAATCCCATAGCGTTCACCCAACTCTATGATCTCATCCACCAACTCCTTACTTTCACCATGTAACCGTATTTCTGACAACAACCATGCCACCCGCTTATTTGCCCATATAAGTGGTATGAAATCACAATCTTTTGCCTCAACCGGAAATTCGTACGTCTCCTCGACAACGAACTTCTTACCCATCTTTGTACCCTTAAGTATCACCTGTGCCTCACCACTTCCTCTATATCTACCTGCGATTATGATATCCTGACCATAGAATAGGTCACCCAACTCATGTGGTTGCAACTTATACACATCGATACCTTTGAACTCAACCTGCGGCTGTTCCACTGCTGGATACATAATTTTTGTACAAAATGCGGATATCACGAGCTCCAGATCCTCACCCGGCTCAACGTATTCACTTATACCACCGTATCTTGCAAGCTTATCCAACAGCACCGTATTTACATCATAACCTACACCGAACACAAATATATGTACATCATCCACAGCCTGTTCAACATTACGCAGTATACCTTCAATATCTGTTACCCCCACCGTAGGTAGTCCATCTGTAAGGAATATCAGATACTTTGGCTGCTTACCTTCACGCAATAACCTCAACCCCGTCATCAATGCATCATTGATATTTGTGCCACCACGTGCATCAAGCATATCCACAAACTGTTTTGCACTATCGATATTGACATCCGAAACACTCATAAGCTGTCCACTGAATGGCATCACATCAGATGCAAACGCTACGATATCGAAGCTATCACCTGGGTTAAGGTGCTCCAACACAAATTTCAACCCCTGCTTTGCTTGGTTAATCTTCTCACCGCTCATCGACCCTGACACATCCAACACAAACACTATATTCTTGGGCAATATCTCAGCTTCCGGTGGTTCACTCGGTGTACTTATACCCAATAGAAAGAACCCATCCGCATCACGTCGCTTGTATGTCATAAGTGATAGGTCAAACTCCCGCTGCGATACAGAATAGTAAAGTACAAAATCCCTATCCGGTAAGATGTTTTCACCCTCATACGCACCTGTTGCGTGGTGGGTCTCCTTTTTATAATCTATCTTATGTGTGGGTGAGAATATCTGTTTCAAAGGCTTATCCGTCTGTATGTCAAACTTTATGACTACATCCTGTATGGGTTTGGGTGATATACCCTCTATCTTAAACGGATATTCTATCTCATAGAACTCACCCATACGCGGTAACTCATACTCGTACTTGAATATCACCCTACGTTCTGTTTTTGGTGGTATGGGGAATACCTTTGCCCTGAACAGGTCCGAATCGTAATACTCCAGCAATGCTGGGTCACGCATCCTACGTACTATATCTTCGTAGATCCTTCTCGCTTCGTTACGTTCCAACACCTCACCTTTTAGCTCTTTGTCACCTATCATCAACGCAAAGTACGACGGCATCGCACCACGTGGTAACGGAAATATGTACTCACCTTCAACCCGCCGTTCGTAAGGGTTGTAGAAAGTTTCGGTAACCTCTACCTTACATATGTTATTGATCACATTTATCTCAACGTGATGATCGATAAGCTCAAGATACGTCTTCGGTGGTACACCCGGTCCTGGTATTATCACACCATCCGCCCATATTATAAGGGGTAAGCACCCCATTAAGATGGTGGCAATCTTTTTCATAACACCCCCTACCTTTTCGTATATTAGGCTACCTTATCCATTTAAAATATGGTGCAGCTCCACGTTTTGTAAACCCTATCTCAAACACATCACCTGCACGTGGTGTCCACACAAGTGGCCAGTTGAAGCATTCACCAGCCCGACATAGGAGTTGCCCTCCATGTACGAGTTCCACCCAGAACACAAGCAGGTCACCCTCATAGTTTGATATATCTAATCTACCACCTCTGAGCCCACTTTCATAATGCCAATGTAAAACCTCAACCCCCTTCAGCTGTTTAACCAAAGTATTTTTAACAACAAACAGATCCGTCACCAATACCCCTTTGAATTGCTCCAAAACCTTTCGGTTTACTGTTGTATCCAGGTAATCATCCGCGTTTACAACCGCGACCATCAGCCTACCCGCATCCGGTAACACATTGCCTGGCTTAAACTTAAGCTCCTCAACCGCATGTAGATCCTCATCGTACAACATAGTGCCGTAGAAATCGTGCACCAATAGATATATATCATCTTCCGGTATGAACTCTTTTATATCACAGCTTATTATCTCCACACGTGGGTTGTTGCCAAACTTCTCTCGTAAAATGTTGAGCATAAACCTGTTCCTTTCCACTACGTAGACCTTATCTGCACCCAGCTTCAACATGAACTCCGCAAATACACCATATCCAGCACCTGCTTCCACACAAACCTTATCCCGTGGATTCAGTTTCTTGATAAACTTCTTGTATCGCTCTATACGTAGCTTATCATCGTAAATCCCTACGTATGCAAGGAACTCATCGTATTCCAGGTACAGCTCTTCCGGTAAATCGTTAACGATCTCCATGTGACCTCACCCAAACATTGCAATAGCGTATAGGGTGAGAGGTTTCGGAATCGACAACCTCACCATGTATTATCGTATTGAGTATAAACAGAAATATCATGCTAACGCAAATTCGACCGCACTCATCGCATGCAACCGCAGGGTATTGAACAACGGTACCGATACATGTTTTTGCTGTATAAGCAAAGGTAGCTCAGTGCACCCCAGTATGATGCCCTCCGCATCCTCCTCTACCAGGTTGTTGATGATTTGCACCACCCTACTACGAGCTGTGTCACTGATAATACCCCTCACTAATTCATCAAATATTATGGAGTTTACTGTTGCAATATCGTTGTTGCTGGGTACGATCACAGCTATACCATGACGTTCGAGCCTTTCCTTGTAGAATGGATCCGTCATTGTGGTCTTGGTGCCCAGCAGGCCAACCTTACTCAACCCTTTGCTCTTTATCGCATTAGCTGTTGCATCACATATGTGTAGGAGCTTCACCCGTAATTTAGATTGTACCTCATCCGCTACCTTATGCATTGTGTTAGCACATATGAGGATGGCCTCTGCACCTGCATGCTCAAGCACTTTACCTGCGTGTACGAACTTATCCACAATCGTATGCCAATCACCCTTACTCTGTAGCTCATGTATTTCGTTGAAATCGAAGCTATACAATATAATGCGTGCAGAATGCTTACTTCCTAACCTCTTGGCTATCTCGTCGTTTATGATCCGATAGTATTCAATCGTCGAATGCCAAGAGAGTCCACCCAAAAGTCCCACCATCCGCATCTCTACATTAATCTATCCTGTGTATCCAATTTGCAATATCTTCGATAACCTGTCCCGCTACATGAGCTGGCTTAAAGTACTCATCAGGTGTCGATTTACCCTCACCGTACATGAATAGATGGTTAAGCCCTGGATATAACTTAAACTCTATGTTGGGCTTATTACCCAGTGTTTGCCATAGTCTGAAATCCTCCATGGTTACCTGATAGTCTCTACCACCCTGCAGTATCAATATGGGTATATCCAGCTGCTTAGCTACTTCGACAGGCTCATAGTCCAATAGATCCTGCCAGTAAGCTTTTGATGCACCCAATACTATCTCATCGGGTTTGAGCTGCAACCGCTTTATTTTATCAACCTTCCTTTGTAAAGCTTCAATCTCTCGCAATTCGTTGGTATCAAGTTTACCATCCAATTCAGCAATATAACGTGTCTGCTCTATCATAAGAGTGAGCAGATCCCTGCTGTTGGCTGCCATCAATATTATACCACGTACGGTTGTATCTTGTGTCGCAATCCTCGGTGCTAACATACCACCAAAGCTATGTCCTAACACAAATATACGGTGGCGGTCGATCCTGTTTTGCCTTGCAACGAAATCGATCGCTGCTATAACGTCATCGATGACCTCATCCTTAACTGTGAAATCCTTTAACTTGTTTCTCACTTCGTTAGGATAGCACCACGTCCGTTTACTGTACCGTAACACAGCTATATCGCGGGTGGCTAATCCCCACGCTAAGTCCTTAAATGGTTTATTTGGGCCGATGGTTTCATCCCAATCATGTGGCCCCGATCCATGTACCAGTATAACTGCAGGTAAATTTGTACCGCTTTTCGGTATCGTAAGTACAGCTGGTAACCGCCATCTGGCTATACCTATGGTATCGATGATCTCAACAAACCTTGTAGTATCCACATACGATGGTATCTCATAGCGTAGCTGGGTTGAGGGTAAGAACCACAACCCTGATATCCTGGATTCCTGGTTAAACACAACCTTCACGTCGAGCATCATCTTATCAAACGCACACGTTA
>JAGGUB010000102.1 GCA_021158725.1 Caldifarciminota bacterium
CGAGTGGCACATCATCCGTATGGTAGAGTTTGGCAAGGCTGACAACAAACTTCAGGTATGAGGATATGAGTTTCTGGAATGCTTCCTTATCGCCAGCTTTCGCCTTCTTGATGAGTTCACGTTCCTCCTCCACAGTAAGTACAGGTATATCTTTTATCTCGGATAGATAAAAGTCTACCAGGTTTTTCTTTTTATACACCATTGTTGTACCTCCTTAGTTTATTCAGGTTTAATAGCAATTAAAATATCTTTACCTTGACGTTCGATAACAAACAATATAGGTGTAGTTCTATTTTTATACTCCTGGGCTGCACGTTCATAATCTTCAAGCGATTTGATCTCGATATCACCTATCATCTTGATGCGATCACCTTTCTGTATACCAGCCTCATCCGCTGGCGAACCCGGTGACACATCTATCACTGTGACACCAGCTTCTGTAGATTCCACACGCATGCCGAGCCACCCGTAGATTTTCGTTTCACCCTTCTCACGTGGCTCAAGTATCACTTCGGTCTCTATCTCACGTTTATTGCGTATCAGCTTAACCTTTATGGGTTCACCTATAGGGCTGTGTGCAACAATGACGGCAAAGTTGGCAAACGTAACCTTTTTACCGTTAAACTCTATGATCACATCTTTGGGTTTGATACCGGCTTTGTCGGCAGGTGACCCATCCACTACTTCTACAATGACTACACCTTCTACTTTTTCGAGCCCCAACGCCTGTGCGAGGTCGGCATCCAACTTCTGATATGTGACACCCAACCATGCACGTTGTACCTTGTGATATTTCATGAGATCTTCTACTACACGTTTTACGGTGTTACTGGGTATGGCGAACCCCAACCCTATGTAGTAACGTGTACCAGTAGCTATGGCCACGTTTATACCGACTACTTTACCTTCAATGTTGACGAGCGGTCCACCACTATTGCCGGGGTTGATAGCAGCATCAGTTTGTATGAGATCCCAATACTTGGTATGTCCTATTGGTAACACACGACCTTTAGCACTCACTATACCCATGGTGACAGTCCTTGCATATTGGGGGCCAAGCGGGCTACCGATGGCGATCACCCATTCACCTACTTTGAGTGAATCTGAATCACCCCATTCGATGTATGGGAGTTCGTGTTCTGCCTTCACCTTAAGTAATGCGATATCCGTTACGCTGTCGATACCTACGATTTCGACATCCTTGAAGGTTTCCTCTCCCGTGCTTACTACAATATTTTCGGCATGTGCTATCACGTGGTAATTGGTTACCACATAGCCGTCGGATGTGATTATGACACCCGAGCCGAGGCTCTTCAGGCGTTGCTTCCATTCGTACTCAGGGAAGTACTTCTTGAAATACCTGAAAAACGGATCTTCAAACATCTCACTGAATGGACTGGGTATCTCAACCACCCTTTCTGCACTTATGTTAACGACTGCAGGTAACACTTTAGCACAAGCTTCAACAAATGGCCCATGATCGTAGGCATTCAAGATGATGGGTAAAAAAATTCCCACTATTAGACACCCCCACTTCTTCGATCTCATCAGCACCTCCTTATTATAAAGTTAAGGAAAAAAGGCAATTGTCAACCTATTTTGGGTACTACTCAGCAGCAAGTGCCCGTTGTACGTATTCACGTATATCGGCATTTATGGTATCCGTAAGTGCCATACCGATCCAGTTGAATGCATCTTCGGTCAACCCTGCCCTCCTATATGCATCTTGTTCGGCTTCCTTCCAACGACGCTGTAGACGTTGCCATGCATCCATAACCTCAGGGTGCTCACGTATGAAGGCGGTATCCTGTAGCTGTGACAGCGAGTCAATCTTAAACCTGCGCATGAAGTCACGTATGTAGGTTTGATGGCGTGCGATGGCAAGCTCAAGCGCCTTTGCCGCTTTTATGTATTTATCAGCAAGCTCCTTGGTCACCTTACCATCAGGTGGTGGTGTGAACTTAGTCTGCTCCTGCTTCTTACAGCCAGCTACGATTAGTACAGCTAACCCCAGGATTGCTAACCTTTGCACCATTATTTAACCGTCACCGGTGCTTTATGGATGAGGTTCAACGCTTCCGCAGCTTTACCCATACGTCGATATTTCTCTCGGTTATAGTAGTATTCGCGGTTGAATATGCAGCCAGGGTCGGGACCTTTGAAATCATCAAAATACACATAAGCACGTGCACGACAGCCACCACATACTGCTTGGTAGGGACATTCCGCACAGTGTCCCCATAGGTCGGAACGATCACGTAGGTACTCCATGAATGGGCTGTTCCAGATCTCTTCAAACGTTTGTTCACGTAGGTTACCGACAGTGATATACGGCATATACACGCAGGGGGTGACCCTACCATCAGGTTGTACCGAACAATAGGCTCTACCGGCACCACAACCACCCACTATATCAGCGATGACACCCAGCTCTTTGGCTTTCGCATCACCATAATGTGAGAATATAATGGTGTCGGAACCCATCATCTTGCAGTACCTTGCAAGCTGTGGCGCTGTGGTAGCTACCGAATGGTAACCAGCTTCGAGCTCCTCGTACATAACACGGAAGGCCTCTTCACGTTCCTCTGGTGTAATGTCCATATCCATGTCGCCACGTCCTACGGGTATGTAATTATAGACGATAACCTTGTAGGCACCGATTTCCTTTTGTAGCTTGAACATCTTCGGTAGCTCATCCTTATTATATTTCGTGAGCGTAAACTGTATAACGGTGGTGATACCCACATCGTTGAGGTTCTTTATACCCTGGACTGCACGTTCCCACATACCGGGTACACCACGGAATTCGTCATGCTTCTTGGGGTCGGCTGCGTCAAGGCTAACCGCTATGTAGCCGAAGCCAATCTCTTTTGCACGTGCAGCATTCTCCTTGTTGGCAAACAATGTACCGTTGGAAGCTATGCTGAGATAGAAGCCTTTCTTTTTGGCCGCCTCGGCGAGCTCCCAAAAGTCAGCCGCCATCAGGGGTTCGCCACCCGAGAAGAATATCGTAGGTACGAGATTTTTATCCAGCTCCTCCAATACATGGTACTTCTCATCAGTCGTTAGCTCATTGGTGGGACCCGACCTTAACACGCCTGCATCTTCGTAACAGTGTTTACATCTGAGGTTACATCTATAGGTGAAGTTCCACACCACCATGATGGGTGCGACAAAGTTCTGTGGTGTCTGTAACCCATATTTACGTAGGGATTTAAGTGAGACCAACAGTATCTTACGAATAGTGGGGTTCTGTAGCTCGCGTTTCATACGTTCATCGTCTGCATTGAAAGCACGTCTTATTATGTCGATAACTTTAAATAGTGGGTAATTACGTAGTTTCTCCCAAGCTGGTGTATGAGTCTTCTGTACGTATGCATCGATAACATGTTCCAACCGCGTACGACCATCTTCTTCTACATGTAAGGCACTATCGATAATTTTGCGGCTGATGGCATTCTCGAGCATCAGCTTCACACGTAC
>JAGGUB010000121.1 GCA_021158725.1 Caldifarciminota bacterium
ATTGCAGCCTCCGCTTTACTGGGTAGTTCAATCGGTACGGTCATCTCCCCTGGGTACAACCTCTGCACCGGTTTGCTTTCCTCAACATAAGCAGCCATCTCACCAATAACTTTTACCCAGCGTTTGCATGGTTGCACTACTATGATGTCCTCATCACGTACAAATGGATTTTGCGTTATATCGCCATACCTCCCGTAATCCATGAGGTTTACAACTAAGCTATCGCCATCCTTCCTTTTGACCACAACCTCAGTAAACGATGCATTTGCCTTTGGGTACGCCATATTAATAGCGTCAAGCACCCTATGGAGTGGCGTAAGCTTATACTCACCTGGCGCATGTACTTCTCCCACCACATGTACTGATATCGTTCTAACCGTGGAGACAAAAAGACATACCTCCACACCTGGGATTATTTTATTGACACGAAGGCGTACCTCATCCTCCACTGCTTTCAACACCCTATCCTTCACGTATATGGTGTCAACCCAAAATAATCCGCTCAACTCACCCCGTAGGTTACCCAATACAATCACACAGAACCCATTGGGGTTGACCATCAGATTTTGGACATAGTTCACCCTTCCCTTAAGTACGAGTGTCAACACATCACCTGGCCCCAACGTATAAGTATAGGGGTCAACATATGGCACTATTGTGGGTTGATACTCTTTATATCCCTCTGTGTATCCCACCTGGTATTGAGGTAACCCACTATTCACTAAATTCGCAGTTAATATAAGTGCCACAAACATACCATTTAATTATAACATGTAGCCTATTCAGGTCAATCGCTATTTTATTAATTTCATTTATTAGCTGTTATATCTTCGTATATTTTATAGATATACGAAGCTACGTACTTTATGTGAAAACATTGCCCAAATTTCCTTCGCCCATTTTCACCCAACCTCTTTGACAACGCTACATCATTTAGTAAATAGCGTATAGCGTCTGCAAGTGCTTTTGGGTTACGTGGCGGTACTACCCATCCTGTAACATTATGTTCGTTCACCCACGTTACCCCCGAATACGGTATATCAGTAGATATCACTGGCTTACCGTGATACATAGCCTCCACCTGTACGATACCAAATGCTTCACTACGTTCAATGGATGGTAACACAAATAGATCACATGCAGCATAGTAGTTACCCAGAGTTTCAGATGGTACGTACCCAAGTAACTTGACCCTACTCTCTAACTTATGGTATCGGATGAGCCTCTCCAACCTCCTGTAATATGGTCCTATACCAATAATAATGAGATAAGCATCAACATCCCTCATCGCCTGTATGAGGTACTCAAACCCCTTATAATATACCAATCGTCCCACCGTCAGTATAATAGGTCTATCTCTAAAGGTAGCTTTTATCTTTTCAACCCCTTCCTTGGTTGCCTCAATACGGTGTGGATCCACCCCTAATGGTATAACGTGCACCTTATCGATAAACCGGTTAAGTAACTGCGACCCCTTAACATAATGTGGAGAGGTTGCTATCACAGCACTGGCTTTATCAAGTAGCTTCGTCACCATCCATTCATAAATAGGTGAAAACATCTGTTGACGTACGACATCGCTATGCCAATGTACCACAATCGGTATATGTGAGTTATCCAATATGCAGGCGAGCGTCGCCAATGGGTGTGGCAGATGAACATGCAATATCGAGTAGTGTGGTATCAGTGCCTTCAACCACCCATATAGGTTAAGTGTTATCGGACATGACAGTATATTGCTTATCCGACCTAACCCATATATAGTGTAAAATGGCGTATGGATGACTCGATCCCTCAAATCCTCCCTCACACAGAGTAAATCCACATCAATGGACCTACTAAGGTATTTGAGCAAATCCACAATAAACGTCTCCATACCACCTTTTACTGGTGGGCAGAATTTACCTACATGTAGTACCCTCATATGCTTTCTGTCTTTTGGCTTTCAAATACGCAGAACACACAGCCTTCATAAATATGGGGAAACCATCAACCCATACCTGTCGTAACATATGCAGTATATCTACGATATTAAGTAACACAAACATTGGCCAATATATATGCTGAAAATGTTTAAAAAAGAAGTAAAATTGGTTAAAAAAGTAGTAAAAGTGACGCTCCTTTCGGCTGTAACTACGTGTACCACCTGCTGGTAACCCCAAATGCAGGAGCTGTGCTTTACCGTTGTAATATATTTTCCAGCCCCTCTTCCTGAGCCTTAAGGATATTTCTGTCTCCTCACGTTGACACGACCCCATGAAGTTCTCGTCAAACCCTCCCACTTCAACAACACAATCCTTCCTCACCGCCATGTTACATCCTATCAATGTATCAACTGGCTTCACTACGTCAGGGATATCAAAATCATGTATCACTGCACCAAATCGGTCAACCTTTATAGCTGGCAACTCTCCTCGATATTTTACCCTTTTGTATAGGTTTCGCAGAAACACCTTCATGGGGTGCGACAACCGCCTCATATGTGTCACCCGTCCCGCTACACCTGCTATATTATCGTCGATCTCAAATGTATGACAAAGTTCCTCAAGCCATCCCACATCCGGTATACGTACATCATCATCTATAAAGACTACCAGCTGTCCCTTTGCAATACTTATCCCCAGATTACGTGCACGTACCATACTCGGGGTGTCCAACCTTATGTATCGTACATCGCTTGGTGGGTCAACCAATGGCGTATCACTCTGGTCAACCACTATTATTTCAAACTCATGTATTGTCTGCTGTCGTCTAACATCCTCGATCACATTCAACAACGCATCATGTCGATTATATGTAACTATTATCACTGACACATACGCAGCCATCACAATCGCATGAGGAAATGCATCAACTTGGGTATCTTAACCCTCCAATCAAGATTACGTTTCGCATATTCACGCATCATCAAAGGATGTTCACTTATACTCATCATCCTATTTGCAAACTCCCAAATTCTATCAATATCAACTGGCGATTCGTTAGCTTCAATTTTAAGCCTAAATTCAAACCCCTTACCAATATCCACATCATTACTGGCATCAACAAACGGTATACCTCTTGCACAATATTCACGTAGCTTGATGGATGCTGTCTCATTGAATCCACACCTGTGGATACCAAGTGCACCTATCCCCACATGTGCACGATTGAATAACTCATCCAGCTTCCTACCCGGAGGTAAGAAGTTATGAAATACCACCCTCCCCTCTAAGCCAAACTTTGCAGTAAGTTTCTTTAACCTCGGCAGCTCGTCACCTTCACCAACAATCTCAAGCATCACCCCGGTTTTATCACTCATAGCCATACCCTTCAATAACCTATCCAACCCATGCCAACGTTGTATACTACCGACAAACAATAGTCGCAAAGGATATCGCTCCACCAGTATTTTGCGTACTGGGTAACGTTCCACATCTATACCGTTACCTAATACAATTGCAGGTAGCTTACCTCTCACTTTCATCTGATATGAAAGCACCTCATGTGTAACTGCGACCATACCGGATAGATATCTACCCAACCGCCTTCCATACATAAACTCCAGCATAGCCTTGCCATAGCTCCCCTGCAGAAGATATTCGTTAACCTCCTTAGTCTGATGTTCGGTTACAAGTTTGAACCCCCTCGAAGCTAATGCATGAAATACCCTCAGCATATAAGCATCAGGTGGATGGTACCTGAAGTACACAACACCTGGAGGCATACGATTTAGTAGCCTATCCCTAAGATAATCAGCAACAAACCTACCCACACATAGCTTACCTATATTTAGGTAACCTACAGTTGGGTCGACTGGTAATCTCACGATATTCACCCCGGGTAAGTCAACATCTCCAATATCAGTGGCAGTGAAATAGAAGAGCGTAGCATTTATACCGTTTCTCCGCATAGCATTAAGCTGGGCAACTATCTTCTGGCCCACACCTGACCTTATGCTATCATAAACCACAGCTATATAGTATAGTCGCATCTTAACACATTGTATGAAGCACCTAACATCAACCATATCCATGGCGATACGTGCGACCGTACGAACATGACTTCAACCCCAAACACCACCAGTGTCACCAATACCGCTACTTCAAGGTCGTTCCAAAACATTTTTCTGGCCGTTTTAACCCCAAGATAGGATATCGCAAATAGTATGCTCAGTATCAAGCCCACAAAAACGAGTACACCATATTCTGCCCAATAGCTCAAAATATTGTGCATGTACGTACCATATCCATAGGCCTCTACCTCATACAGAAGTTTACCAGTTATAGGACAGGCTTCTATAACCTCATATCCAGCCAACAGCTGTACCAATCTCAACCGTAGCGATGGATCACGTATACCTGTTGGAAATGCTATGGCTTTCATTTTGCTCACCACAAACGGCATAAAGCTCTCCCGTAATAGATATTCAACAGCAATGTAGGTGATACATACTATAGCTATCGTAAGTATTACAGTGTATGCCCACCGCTTAAACATACACCTCAGATGCATTAGTTCAACCTTACCACCACGCTCATGTATAGCAGAAAACAAGTTCCTAAATATTACGATAATCGCATACAAGGCTACCCCTAACCCATATGCTAAAAATGCACCACGTGAACCTACCATAAACAGACATAGGGCACCTAACAATAGCATAGGTAACTTAAACTGAGCAGGTACAGTGATACCCATTATCAAAAAGATCAACGTCAAACTATCACTCAATGCCAAGACAGTAAGCTTACCTCCAACACGTTCGATTATACCAAACCGCACAACTACTGCATGCCAAAAGATAAGCACCGAAAGCGATAGAACTATCCATACCACTCTACCTGCAGGTTTCGAAACGCTTTCCACAAAATCCATGAATCCGATCGCTCCCGCTATGAACATCACGTAAGGCATGAAAATCAAGTTGTAGAAATTGCTCAACGCTTCGCCCACACTATAATATGGGTTAGTTGCAAACAATCGCGGTAGATTACACAGAAACATAATCATCATACCCATGAGTGTGCTGAAGGGTAACAAAAAGTGTATGTTACGAAGCTCATTAACCCAAATATTGGCTCTTAAGATCACAGGTAATGCAACCACCAGCAATATAAACGCTGTACGTGTCGATGGCTCCAACACACCCGTTTTTATGAACCTACCCCATATGATGAAAGTCTGCAGAAAAGGTATCACCATAAACAACCAGATAAGGATAACCGTCCACCTGCGTAAAGAGATAGCACTTACGTTTGACATCTTGCCACCCGTAATGCCATAACCAGCAACCCTATATATAGCAAAGTTTGTACTCCAGCGAATAGTCCTAACACCCACACAGTATCTTGACAGAAGTATTTACCCAACAAAAAGCATCCAAACGTCGTGATACATAAACAAAGGTTCCAAACTGTTGTTATCTCCTGGCGTTGAAATACCTCGAACACAGTAGTTATTGGTACGACGATAAATCTTATCCACCACAATGGTACCAATACACGTGCAAAGATACCCGCTGTATGCCATTCCGTACCAAACACTACAGCGAAGAATCGTGGTGCAAATATCATCAACAGAGGGAAAGGTATCACCGATAGCAAGCCCACGAACCGCAACGTCTCACGTAATGACCTGGTTGCCGTTCCAGTTGCACGCTGCTCCTCAGCTGCACGCTGTAAGAATATACGCCCTATAGTGCTACAAGCAAGTGTAAGTGGCATACCAATAACACGTTGCCCAAGATAGTAGAATCCAGCTACCTGTGTCCCCCATAGATATGCAAGCAGTATTGATGGGCTTTCACGTGCAACTGTATTCAATAATATAGAAGCTGTAGAATATGTGGGAAATTTCCTGTAACGTTTTGCCAACCTTTTTATATCGTGTAGTTTCATCTTAAACCCTATACGTGGATTGATGAGCCTACGCAAGTACAGCGCAGCAACAAAGTAACCGATTGCCACTCCAATCGGTAATCCTATCACGAATCTACACAATCCGCCTACTGTTTGTGTGGCCGCGGTTACTGAACTTCGTACCACGTGTGATATCGATAGTTGCTTAATATATTTCTTACGCAATATCATGTAACTGTATGTATTGTATACACCTAACGAAAATATACCAGCTGGCATCAGATGGATGACAGCATTCGGGAGCTGCCATCGCCTGACAAAAGGTATCACTTTCACCCCCATGAATAGTATCCCCCACATTAATAGCATGGTCAGCATCAGTGTGAATATAGAGAGCTGCACAATATTTATCGCCTCCTCATCATCTGCAGGTAACATCACCGCCAACTCATACCTACCCGTTGCGACAACACCTATAATATTTACGACCGACATGAAGACCGCTAAAGTGCCAAACCCCTCTGGCACATATAGGCGTGTAAGTACAGGTGAGATTCCAAAACTTATCACCTGCGCCACTAACATACCTACACCAAGTATAAATGTGGAAGTTACAAACCTCCGATCCGGGATTCTCATATTAACTTGTGAGTCATCGCATGAATCGCGTTCTTGACACGATATCGAGTAGCTGCTCCCTATTGCGAGAGATCACCTCATCAATGTAGTAACCACAAATTGTTACCACAATTGTCACTATAACACCTATGACAAATGTAACCACAATTATGAGTAATCGTCGTGGCTTACCTTTTACTGGTAAGTATGGTGGGTCGAGTACTTCCAGCAGTGTAGCTTTTTGTTCCACGTAAAATCTCGCACGTTCGTAACTTTCGCGTATAATTTTGTATAAATTACGATAAACACGTGTTTCAAGATCCAGCTGCAAGTACTGAAGTGACACCTTCGGTATTTCCGATATAGAGACTGAAAATCCAGGCCCCCAGAATTCGCCCAACCCTTTATGTTCAATCTCTTTAATCCTATCATGTAATACATCCATACGGGCATGTAACTCCTCAATACTTGCACCACTTGTAGCTGCATATTTTTTCAACATTTCCAACTCTATAAGTGTAGATAGATATTCGGCTTTCAAATCAGCTAATTCGTTCAACAATTGTTGTGTCTCTACTGAAGGGTTAAGTATCTTGTATTTGGCCTGAAACTGCAACATACTATCTTCTAACACATGGAGCTTAAGTTCAACTTCTTTCACCTTATTGCCCAGATCTTCTAACACTTTATGCCCTATATTTGATAACGACCTCTCCAGCACTTTATAGGTTTCATCTAACACCCGTTGTGCAATTTCATATGATAACCTTGGGTCAGTTGAACTTACAGCTACCTCGAGTATGTTACCCTCACGTGGTATGGTACGGATCATCTTCTGCAGTATTTCGAATGCCTCCTCTCTATTCTTGCATTTGAACCGTTGAACTAAATTCAAGCTATCTATCACCGCATACCCCACACTACGTGATAGTATAATCTCTTTTACCAAATCGGATGGATTCCCCCCTATATATAAACCCCGCTGTTGTGCCGAAACTATAAGTGCTGCCCATAACTCTGAGCCAGGTAATTTCGATGTAGCTAATGGAGGGAATAACTTGAACGATGAAATATAGTTACGTGGCATAACGAAAGCCAACAATATTGCCATGAGCAGAAAGCTACACAAGTTGAACCACACCAGATGCCGCTTGTACCAGAATATGCGTACTATATCACCTATAGTGGGTGGCTTATTTTCCTGCATGGTTCATCCAAATAGATTGAGTTTACCCACCTATGGATTGCATCACGCCAATCTGGCATCCTAATCTTATTCGAGCCGAGTGCCGAGAATTTGGGCCTTCTGGCTATGAGATTCAATTCTGTCAACTCAACAGGTACAACTTCACCCTTTATGTCCAACACTTCCATAAGGTGCTTTGCGAATTCATAACATGATACATAACCTGAGTTAGCGCAATGAAATA
>JAGGUB010000004.1 GCA_021158725.1 Caldifarciminota bacterium
AGCGATCACCCAATAGTACCGCTGCTTATACGTGATACACAGAAGACAGCCGACTTGGTGAACTATCTTATCGATAACGGTATACTTGCAACAGGGCTCAACTATCCAGTTGTACCCAAGGGTGACGAAACGATAAGATTTCAGATAAATGCTGACCATACACCATACGATATCGACTATACGCTTGATGTGTTAAAAAAATACAAGGAGGAGAGGGGTTAATCCACTGCTGGATTTACGATGTAGGGGGAGACACCTTTCTCACGCATAAGCTCAGCTATCTCCTCTTCCTTACCGGGTGCATACATAAAGAATGTGCCACCACCTCCACTACCGTTAAGCTTACCACCCAACGCACCGTGTGAGAGTGCAAGTTCTATTAATTCATCGATGGTCCTCGTCGATACCCCCATATCACGTAGGTTGTGGTGATGTTGTGTCAGTAGCTTACCCAATTCGGTTGGCTTCCAGCTACCTGATTTCAGCATCTCGTATGCTTTAAGTGTGATGTCACGATTACATAATTGTAAACGTATGACGTTGCCAACCCTTTTCGGTAGCCTTTTGAGCTGAGGTTCGATCTCATCTCGAGCCGTCTCCTGTAGGTTGAACTTTGGGTCAATTTTCTTCAATAGCTTCACACCCCTCTCTGTTATCACACGTATCTCACGTAATACCTTCAACGTATCTTTGCGTTCACCGGTATCTACCAACACAATACCATCGACAGGTTTCGGTAACCGTTCCGTTTTCACTGGGTAATGCCTGAAATCGAGAAATAGCAACCCACCCATCGCCGCTGTGTAGTGATCCATCATCCCACCGGGTTCACGAAACTCTATCACTTCAGCCTTATATGCCAACCTCGCTATGTGATATGGTAGCTCCTTAAACGGGCTATCCGTAAGCTTGAGCAACAATCGTATCCATGCAACCAACATAGCAGATGAGCTACCACAACCTGCACCTATCGGTATATCGCTGTGTAGCACAAAGTTATACCCCTTATCGAACTTCACGGTGAGGTCACGTTTCAACACCTTGACGGCTGCTTTGAGGTAATCACGTCTTTTCGTGTATTTGATGGGTTTGGTGGGATCGAACTCCTCTACCTCACCGATGTCGGGTTTCTCGATATGGAATATCGTATCATCGCGTGGTGTCGCTTTTATCTCAAAGTACAGATCTATAGCCTGTGCAATAACTGGTAACCCCAGATAGTCCTGATGTTCACCAAACAGGCACACACGTGATGGCGCACGTTCAACTTGCATCCCGATTTACTAATAATTTATCGACAATACCAACAATTGTTTCAAATATCTCATCTTCGGGCTTGCTACCATCCAGCACCACAAACCGGTCGGGTTCGCTCTTGGCTAACTCAAGATAGTACCGGCGTACGGTTTGGTGAAACTCCACATCTTTTGCTTCAATGCGATCCCTTTCACCCAGACGTGTCAACCCCTCTTCCACAGGTAGATCCAGCAACACCGTTAGCTGTGGCTTTATGCCAAAGGTTGCCACTTTGTTGAAATTCCTGATAGTGTCGATAGGTACACCACCCGCCCCTTGGTATGCAACTGACGAATCCGCATACCTATCGGATATCACGATCTTGCCTTCATCGAGGGCTGGCTTGATGACTTGCTCCACATGTGCCACCCTATCCGCCAGATATAAGAAGAGTTCCGTCCATGCATCTATCACGTACCGCTTATCGATGAGTATCTCACGTATACGACGGCCAACCTCCGTATCACCAGGTTCGTACGTGAATATCACCTTATCCCCATGTTTCGCACGTAGATATTCGTACAACCGTTGTGCCTGTGTGGTTTTACCGCTACCTTCGATACCTTCAAACGTTATTAATAGACCGGGGTCATGCCCCATACTTGCGTATGAACTCCTCTACCATCTCACGTGCTACGTTATCATCAAACTGCTTAGGAGGCGACTTCATGAAGTACGCGGAGGGGCCAAGCAACGCACCACCTATACCATTGTCCAACGCTATCTTAGCTGCACGTATTGCGTCTATCATCACGCCTGCGGAGTTGGGTGAATCCCATACCTCCAGCTTCACCTCAAGGTTAAGCGGTACGTCACCAAACGTCTGTCCCTCTATCCTTATATACGCCCACTTCCTATCCGTAAGCCATGGCACATAATCCGATGGCCCTATATGTACATCGTCATCATCTAAGTTGTGGTTCAACATCGCTGTCACTGCCTGTGTTTTCGATATCCTCTTGGATTTCAACCGCTCATGTTCGAGCATATTCAAGAAGTCCGTGTTACCACCGAAATTCAACTGATACGTACGTAGCACCTTAACACCGCGATCGCGGAACAGCTTCGTCAACACCCTATGTACGATTGTGGACCCCACCTGCGATTTTATATCGTCACCAATGATAGGTATCCCTTTGTCGCGGAACTTTGCTTCCCACTCACTGTCGCTTGCTATAAACACTGGTATAGCGTTGATGAATGCCACACCTGCATCGAGTGCCGCCTGCGCATAGTAACGAGTCGCTTCCTCGCTACCCACCGGTGTGTAGTTTATCAACACATCCGTATCGGTTTCACGTAACACCTGCGCCACATCTACAGGTGGTTCGTCCGACTCTTTTATGACCGGGCGTAGGAATTTACCAAGCCCATCAAGTGTGGGACCACGCATCACCTTTACACCCAACTTCGGTACATCCACAAACTTATGGGTGTTGTTGGGCTCGGTGAATACCGCCTCAGCGAGATCCTTGCCCACCTTGTTGGCATCGACATCGAAAGCCGCCGAGAACTCAATATCCCCAATATGATAGGAGCCAAACCTCACATGCATGATGCCAGGTATAAATTCGTCCTCCCTGGCATCTTTATAGTAGAACACACCCTGCACAAGGCTGGATGCGCAGTTACCTACTCCCGCAATAGCTACCCTGATTTTCTTCATCTTGCCTCCTTTCGATTTTAGCTTAGTTTACGTCGAGTAAAGGCGATGCGTTCGCCTGCTGTGAAATATGTCACCAGTATATATCCTACTATAATATAATCAAAGGTTGGCCGTTTGGCAACCCCCCCAGCTATCAACAGAAATATTCTTAAAGGACGGACACCCACCCCTAATTTACATGTGACACCTAACCCCTCCGCACGTGCCCTGGTGTAACTGACAAGCAACCCCCCACATAGTGCTACTACTGATAGTGTTGCGAACAGCTTCGATACCCCCATGTAGTAATAAACTATGCCCGTAAATACTGCTATCTCTGCTATCCTGTCGGTAACTGAATCCAGGTATGCACCAAATTTTGTCACCCTATTCTCAAGTCGTGCAACCTCACCATCTATCGCATCCCATATGGAGCCCAACAGTAACACCAATGCTGCCAATCTGAACCATCCACCCGCAAATAGTAAGCCTGCACCACTTGTTACTATACACCCTATAATGGTGAGGATGTTGGGGTTGACATTCCTACGTGCGAGCGGTTCAACTATCCATCGTATGAGCTTACGCCCCTTTTCGAAGATTTCTCCCATTGTGCTTTACCCTCAACAATGACGACGAACTCACCTTTTGGTGGTTGTTTATCAAAATGTTCGATAACCTCCGATATCTTACCATAGATGAACTGTTCAAACTTCTTCGTCAGCTCACGTGCTATAAATACGTGACGGTCACCCAATATCTCCAGTAAAGTGTTCAGCAATCTCACCACCCTATATGGTGATTCATAAAACACTATCGTACGGGGTTCGTCCTTCAATTGCTCTAATCGTTTCCTGCGTCTACCCTCACGTCGTGGTAGAAACCCTTCATACACAAACTTATCTGTCGGTAAACCTGACACCACCAAGGCTGCTACAAAAGCAGTCGGCCCAGGTATCACCGTAACCTGTAACCCATGTCGACGCATCTCACGTATGATGTAGAACCCAGGATCCGATATACCTGGCATACCCGCATCTGATATCAATGCCACACGTTTACCCTTTTCTATCATACGTATGATCTCGCGACTACGTTCCTCTTTGTTATGTTCATGATACGATATGAGTGGCTTACTTATACCGTAATGGTTGAGCAGCTTCTGGCTTACACGAGTATCTTCGCATGCGATCACATCCACAGATTTTAAGGTTTCGATCGCTCTCAACGTTATATCTTTGAGGTTACCTATAGGTGTACCCACCACGTAAAGACCAGGTACAAGCTTTTCAACCTCTTTATCTTTGGATTTCGCTGGTTTACCCATGTAGATGTGAAATTAACTTAACCCATGTGCAGGTCAATGATGTGAGGTGTTCCCTTTTGTTAATACCTTAACATCTTTATCTTCATCTACTTTTATTAACCATATGTCCATCGCCCCTAAACCATATGAGCAGGTATATCCCACCATAACGTATCCACCATCTACGGTTCGTATAACCGAATATCCACCATCGTCAGCTACCCCACCATAAGGGAATTGCCATTCTACTCTACCGTGGGCATCTGTTTTGATGATCAGTACATCATATCTGCCTGCACCATACGAGTAAGTTTCTCCAGCAATAACGTATCCACCATCATCCGCATGTACAACTGAATATCCCAAATCATCCGCTACCCCACCATACGTAGCTTGCCATTCTATGTTGCCTTTGGTATCAATCTTAACCGCCCATACATCCCAACCACCTACACCATAAGATCCGGTGTATCCCACCAGCAGGTAGCCACCATCAGCAGTAGATTCAACTGAATATGCCCATTCCCAGTTATCGCCACCATATGCATTTTGCCATTTGATGTCGCC
Source organism: Caldifarciminota bacterium (assembly GCA_021158725.1). Taxonomy (GTDB): domain Bacteria; phylum Hydrothermota; class UBA3073; order NMUJ01; family NMUJ01; genus NMUJ01. Next base: position 4,815 of record JAGGUB010000004.1, read on the forward strand.
ACTCTTGTCAATCTCTATTGCCCACATGTCCATTCCACCCGCACCATAAGATGCAGTCGTCCCCACTATAAGGTATCCATTGTCTGTGGGTACCACATCGTAGCCATCATCGAACATGTTACCACCATAGGTTTTCTGCCATTCCATCTGTCCATAAGCATCGATTTTAATCACCAACACATCCATGCCACCTGCACCATAAGATAATGTACCTCCAACTATTATGTATCCACCATCGACAGTCTGTATAATCGAACGTCCCCAATCTTTATCGGGCCCGCCATAAGCTTTTTGCCACTCTATATCTCCATTGGCATCCATTTTAACCACCCATACGTCTTCGCTACCTCCACCGTAGGATCTGGTATATCCAGCCATTACGTAGCCACCATCCTCAGTCTGTATGATTGCCAAGCCACCATCGTCAGCTACCCCGCCATAGGATTTTTGCCATCTTACGTTACCATAGGCATCGGTTTTGACCACCCATGCATCGGATCCGCTTACCCCATACGAGTAGGTTACCCCCGCTATTATGTAGCCACCGTCAGCGGTTTGGTTCACAGAATATCCACAATCGTCGTAACTTCCGCCGTAGGTGTTTGTCCAGCTTGGCTTCACCCCTATCATAATTGTATGTGGGTGTGACCAACCCGATTCATGTCCATGTATATCCTTTGCTTTCGCTGTTATGTGATAGATACCAGCCACAGAGTACACGTGTGACATAAATACAGATGAGCCACTTGCTACCAAACTACTCCAATCAGATACCTCGCCGTCACCCCAATCGAACCTTATCGCTATACTATCGCCATCGGGATCGGTTGTTGATGTCGAAAATATATAAGCTGTATCCACATATCCGGTTGTTGGGCCCATAGGTGTAGCAGGTGCACCCGGTGGTTCATTTTCCAGCTTACGACAGCCAGCGAGCAGCAACCCAGCAAGTATACACAACGGGATCAAGGTTACGTACCGCATTACTCGTTCATAACCCTAACTCCTTGGCTATACCCTGCATCGCCTTCACGCATATGTCGATAAACTCTTCAAGCGTTAATCCCAGCTTTTCACACTGTCGTATCTGGTCACGGTTGGCACCTGCCGCAAACCGTTTCTCTTTGAACCTCCGTAGCACGAAATCGCGATCTATCCCTGTTAGTGACTTCGATGGATGCATAAGTGCAGCCGCCACTATGAGGCCGGTGAGTGGATCTACCGCATATAAAGCCCATTCCATCTTAGTTGTTGGTTCCTTCTTACCCGCATGTGCCTTGACTGCATCAATAATATCCTGCGGGAAACCCATCTCCTCCAACATACGTGCGGAGACGAGCCCATGTTGGTCGAAGTTATCCTTGGTCTCCTCATAATCTATATCATGTACCAATCCCGCCAACCCCCACTTCTCCTTGTCTTCACCCATCCTATCTGCCAGCGCCTGCATACAGGCTTCGGTTGCGAGCATATGTTTGATCAGATTTTTGGACTTCACTTTCTGATGTAACAACTTTAGTAGCTCATCACGTGAAACCATCTTAACCTCCTCTTAATGGATAGCAAAAATTCACTCGTGTAAAGCTACCTCACCATCTTACGTACATTATTGACCATATCGAACTGGCGTTATTTTAACTCCAACTCATAAGGGGGTAAAATGAAGCGGTTAATTCCCACTTTTCTTGCCATAGAATGTTTATTTACAACAACTTTATTTGCAGGCGTCACCGGTAAGATCACTGGAAGGGTTATCGATCGTGAGACAGGTAAACCACTTGCCCTCGCAAATGTGATAGTTGAAGGTACCCAGCTCGGTGCAGCTACTGATTCCAACGGCTACTACTTCATACTCAATGTACCACCTGGCGAGTATACGCTTGTCGTTTCTATGATGGGTTACCAACGTATGCGTGTAGAAGGCGTACGCGTATCGGCGGATTTCACTACGGTGCAAAATTTTGAACTCACCCCTACTGTGCTGGAGTTGGGCGAAATCGTTGTAGTCGCCGAACGTAAAGTCATACGACGTGACCTAACCTCCAGCCTATCTATTGTGAAATCTCGTGATATAGAAGTGATGCCGGTTGAAACATTTCGTGAACTACTCGACCTACAAGCAGGTGTTGTCAAAGGTCATATACGGGGTGGTCGCTACGGTGAGGTTGCCTACATGATAGATGGTATCTCAGTTACCGATCCTTACTCTGGTGATATAGCGGTTGAGGTGGACAACTCCGCTATACAGGAGCTACAAGTAGTGAGTGGTACATTCAACGCCGAATATGGGCAAGCAATGTCAGGCGTGGTAAACATAGTCACTAAGAAAGGTAGTGATGAGTTTTCTGGTAACTTCGTTGTATGGTTAGCTGATTACTACACTACTGATACTAAGTTTACGGGGTTGAATAAGTTCAACCCATTCCAAAACAAAAACGTGCGTCTCACGCTATCGGGACCGCTTTTTACCAAAAATCTAACGTTTTTCCTAACCTCACGTTACTACTACAATGATGGATGGCTATATGGTATACGTAAATTCTTACCCACCGGTGAGCCAGGCGATAACCGTATCGTACCCATGAACTACTATCGTAAGCTGTTCTTTCAGGGTAAGCTATTTTACCAGATTACCAAGGGTGTGAATCTCAGCTACGCGTATCTTGGCAATCGCATCAACTACAAGGAATACGATCATTACTTCAAATATAATCCAGATGGCGACTGGAGGCGGTTCAAAACTGGATACAATCACCAGCTTACACTTACGCATACGATAAGCCCCAAAACCTTCTATACCCTTAATATTGCGCATTTCTATTCCAGCTATAAGCATTACGTGTATGAGGATCCGTATGATCCACGTTACGTACATCCTGACTCACTTACTGCACCCCCATACTCGTTTGCACATGCAGGTACTAAGATGCAGCATTTCTATCGATGGAGTAAAACCACCACGTTGAAGGTTGACCTTACCTCACAGGTGAGGCCATCACATGAAATGAAGACAGGGTTCGAACTACAGCTATACGACCTGTTCATGCATGAGTTTGAGATCATCCCCAAAACTGTTGAAGGTGTCGAAGTTGTACCTTTCGAACCCTACGTACCTGACTTCACTGCACCTAACCATAACCGTTACCATAAACACCCATATTTAGCTTCATGCTATGTACAGGACAAAATAGAATTCAAAGACATGATAGTAAACGTAGGGGTGAGGTTCGACTACTTCGAACCCGATGGCGTAGTACTTCGTGACCCAGCGGACCCTAACATATTGGATCCATGGCGTCCCGAACATCAACAGATGACGCTCGAGGAACGTGAAAAGATCTGGTGGAAGAAAGCCACCCCCAAAAAGCAGATTAGCCCACGTTTAGGTATAGCTTACCCGATAACTGATAAGGGTGTTATACACTTCTCTTATGGGCACTTTTTACAGATACCGCAATTCGAATACCTCTACAGAAATCCTGAATTTGAGGTACCTAAAACCTCCGGTATAAGCACAATCTTAGGTAATGCAGACCTTGATGCCCAACGTACGGTAATGTACGAGATAGGCCTACAACAGGGGTTTCGTAACGATATGCGTATGGACATTACTCTATTCTATCGTGACATAAGAGGTTGGGTGGGTACCTCACCCGAGATTAATACCGTAATACCAGGTACCAAATACGTGAAGTATGTAAATAAGGACTATGCGAATGTACGTGGTATAACGTTTTCGTTCGACAAATATCGTATCAGTGGTAGCAAGTTCGGGTTCAGCTTGGCTTATACTTACCAAATAGCTGAAGGTACATCATCCAATCCCGAAGATGCATTCAACGACGCACGTGCAGGTAGGGAGCCACGTAAGGAGGTTGTTCCGTTGGATTGGGATCAACGTCATACACTTAACGTAACACTAATATTTGGGGGTACAAACTTTGAAACCAGCTTCATATTCAAGTATGGGTCAGGGTTACCATACACTCCAAGAGTGGTACAGGGTACGCGTGTAGGTCGCACTCTATACACGGGACTTAAAGAGAACTGTGAACGTCGCCCGCCGACGGTTGATGTCGATTTCCACTATACCTATAGGGTTAAGCTTGGACGCTTAGCGGTGGCATTGCTTGTCAAGATCTTCAATCTGTTCGACATACGTAACGAATATGGGGTATTCGAAGACACAGGTAGAGCTACCTATACGCTTGAACAACGTACGGCGGGTGGTGATGCTGATCCCAACTGGTTCATACGGCCGGATTTCTATTCCGAACCACGTCAAATACAGATAGGGTTGTCAGTAGAATTTTAATCAGGGGGTGATATGAAAACCTACATAAGATTTATGCTTTCAGCGATGGTTTTGGTCACCACAGTGTGGGGTGCACAAAACCCATACGAGGGGCGTGGCTCCTACTACGAAAGGCGTAAGGGGGTACACTCTGGTAACCGCGTACGTACCACTTTCTTCAATTATGGGCTTATCGGACGTATATCACCTGCTGAGGATTACGGTGGTGAATGGCCTATTAACTCAGGTCACGAATACATAGGTGATGTCAGCATAATGGTAGGTGCAGAGGTACCCATCACCGTACGGGTTATCGATACCATCATCGGTAATGACACCCTTTACAGGGATAGCATTGTTTACATACATTCAGTCGAAGTAGCCGATGGTCCCCGTGGTAACAACGAATATTCGCCAGATGGTACCACATTTTGGGGTTGGGAACCCATCCCCGGATATGCCAACCCTGACACCGATCTTATCGCTATGAGCCACATACCGGAGTCGTGGCCCCCGTTTTGGCCCGATAGGATGGACCATCCCGATGACCCTGGCTGGCCCGGCGCCTGGAATGGTTACTTTGGTAAAAATGTCATGAATGCCGACCAAGAAAGTTATTACGTGATGGATGACAACAGCGATGAGGAGTTCCCATTCTATCCAGATTCGGCTGACTCCACCCGTAGGGGGCTCGGCTTACGTGTAGGGGTGAGGGGGTTCCAATGGTCACACCCGCTTGCACAGGATTGTATATTCTGGCATTTCGATATCACCAATGTTGGCACTTCTGTGTTACATAAGGTGGTTTTCGGTATGATCTGGGGTGGTATTGTCGGTGGTGACGGTGATTCGCACGACGATATGGCCGACTTTATACGTGAGGACCGTGTCGTATACTGTTATGATTACGATGGCATAGGTAACACTGGATGGACACCTGTAGGTTATGCAGGGTCAGCATTCCTTGAAACTCCCGGTGATCCATGGAATGGTATCGACGACGATAACGATGGCCAGTATGGGCCAGGGCCAACCCTACAGATACAGGATTTTCAACCTAAAGTCTACTCCGTGGGGGATGATATCGTGCTCATAGATTACAATACGTTTGAGAGAACAGTTACCACGATGCCAGATACTGGTGTGTTGATAAGGTTTCGCACCGATACTATACGGATAATGCCGGGTGATACAGTTGAGGAGGATCCACATAATAGGTTTGATGACAATCTTAATGGGTTGATCGACGAGAATATCAACCTACATCTGGGTTATAAATACATCGATTGGCTTACGGGTGAGGGGTTCGATAATCCACTCATTGACGAACGGCGTGACGACGGTATTGACAATGATGGAGATTGGGATCCGCTTACCGACGATGTAGGTGCTGATGGGCTACCAGGTACCGGTGACTATGGAGAAGGTGATGGCATACCTACAGCGGGGGAGCCTGATTTCGATGCCACTGACAAAGACGAGTCCGACCAGATTGGGCTCACTTCATTCTATTTCTTTCATCCATTCAATAAAGTCAAGCTACGTAACGACGAACAACTGTGGGAATGTCTACAACCAGGTTATTTCAGTACGATCGAGCTACCCCCCGGTGGTGCTGATGGCGATTTCATATGGGGGTCGGGATACTTCTCGCTTAAGCCTGGCCAAACCGAACGTTTCTCTATTGCGCTACTGTTTGGCGAGAATCGTGAAGCTATCGTCCGTACCACACATATCGTACAGCAGATTTATAACTGGAACTATAGGTTTGCGAAAGCACCTGAATTACCCACTGTCAAAGCAGTAGCTGGTGATCGTAAGGTCATCCTATACTGGGACGATAGGGCTGAACACTCGTATGATCCGATGACCGGTTACGATTTTGAAGGGTATAAGATCTACAAAGCTACGTGGCCAACTTGGGAAGATGCTGGTGAGATTACCGATGGTTTCGGTAACGTGATATTTAATGTACCTATTGCGCAATACGATCTTATCGATGCCGATAGTGGGTTCTTCCCCATTGCGATTAATGGTGTACAATTTTATCTTGGTGATAACACCGGCTTACGACACTGTTTTGTTGATACCAACGTAGAGAATGGGTTCACTTACTTCTATGCGGTTACAGCTTATGATAAGGGTAGTGTAGAGCTTGGTATCACGCCATCTGAGACACCTAAATTCGCTACAATCGATCCCACTGGCGAGATACACACCGCTATCAATGTAGTAGCTGTTACACCTACTGCACCAGCTGCTGGTTACGTACCGCCTTCACTCGAAGAGTTTAACCACATATCGGGGTTCGCTACGGGTGAGGTAGCGGTTGAAATAATTGATCCACGTGAAGTAAGGGATGGCCACACTTACGAAGTTACGTTTAAAGATTCCGCATTCAGTACCAAATCGTTCACTTGGGTAGATGTTACCGATCCTGATAACCCGGATACGTTGGTTAAAGACTGTCCAGAGGTCAAGCCCTGGCAAGAGCGTGACATACGACATGGTTTACGCTTGTATTTGGATAACGATGAGTACATTGAGGTGATCGACACACTTACCGGGTGGAATGATACCTCCTTATTACCGGTAAAGAGTATAACCACACTTGTAACCCCTGCCTATGCAGGTAAACGCTATCCCGCTGATTACATCATAGTGTTCAGTGAATCCGTACTCGATACATCCACAGAGTTTAGCACAAGCTGGCCTTATCCATTACATCTACCTGCGGTACCGGTTAACTTCACCGTGATAAACCGCAACACAGGCGACCGTATTGAGTTTGCATTCCATGAAAAGGGTAGACCCGACTCTTCGTTATCACCGAACGAAAGGCTCATATTCCTTCAACAGATACCACCTGATACGGTGCTTACACCTACATGGGTGGTTGAGTTCGCATCCGATACCACCGCGGTACTACCGACTGCAGGTGATACCTTTTACATCTACATGAGGAAACCGTTCCTATCCAACGATGTCTACAGGTTTACTGTTAAGGGTGCATACGTGGATACCAATAAGGCTAAGTACGATCTGAGTCGGGTCAAAGTTGTACCCAACCCCTACATTGCAGTAGCCATGTGGGAACCGCATAACCCATACACCAGTGGTAGGGGGCCACGTGAGATACACTTTATCCACTTGCCAGCTAAATGTACCATAAGGATTTACAACTTAAGGGGTGAGCTCATCAGGAAAATAGAGCATGAGGCGCCTCTTGACGATGGTACCTGTAAATGGGATCTGTTAACCAAGGATAATCTCGAAGTCTCCTATGGGGTTTATATCTATCACATAGAAGCACCCGGTATAGGTGAAAAGATTGGCAAATTTGCCATCATTAAATAGGAGGTACACGATGCGTACCATATGTTATATAATGATAGTGATAGCGGTTAGCTGGATATTACCACTACATGGAATCATCACCAAGGTGGGTACAACCGCAGCACCGTTTCTCACGATGCCGGTAGGACCACGTGCACTCGGTATGGGAGGTGCATTTGTTTCGGTTGCTGACGATGCAACCGCCATGTTCTGGAATGTCGCCGGTATAGCGCGGTTGACACATAACGAGGCTGTACTCGTACATACGAGATGGTTCGCTGGTATAGCGTTCGAATATGCTGGTGTGGTGCTACCAATAAAGAGGTTTGGTACGATAGGGGCTAACTTCACTTATCTCGACATCGGTGAAATGGAGCAGACCACCGAGCTCGATCCCGAAGGTACAGGGGTATGGTTTCACTGTGGTAGCTTTGCGTTTGGGCTCTCCTATGCGAGACCACTTACGGATAGATTTGTTATTGGGTTCAATGTAAAGTATATCGAGGAGAGGATCATGAACTGCAGGGCGACGGGGTTTGCTATCGATATAGGTACGTTGTTTAGGACACAGTTTAAGGGTACAAGATTCGGTATGAGTATATCAAACTACGGTACGAAGATGCAGATGACGGGTAGTGATCTACTTGTACAACATGATATAGCACCCGATATGGCTGGCAATAATCCATTCATCAATGCATACTTGGCAACGGGAAGGTTCGACCTACCGCTATTGTTGAGGGTTGGGGTATCGGTTGATTTGGTAAACACTGCTACGCATCGGTTAACTGTAGCGTGTGATGCATTACATCCGAACGACAACACGGAATCGCTCAACCTTGGCCTCGAGTACGTATTCAATAACGTGCTATCACTGAGGGCTGGGTATAAATCGCTTTTCATGATGGATTCGGAGGAGGGGTTCACGTTTGGTGTGGGGCTCACCACCAGCATGCGTGGTGTGTTACATTCCATGCGTATAGACTATGCATATGAATCGTTTGGCAGGCTATCCAACGTGCAGAATATAAGTGTTACAACGAGGTTCTGACCATGGATTAGGGTTGACTTTTAAACAGATGAAGTAAATTGTGCAGCAAGAGGAGGTTATAATGAAACAATCCGTTATCATTTTTATGGCATTGCTCATTGCGGTAGCGGGGTTCGCTCAGAACCAGGTCACCTTCAACGTCAACATGCGCATACAAATGCTTATGGGTAATTTCGATCCCACCGTCGATACACTTGTAGTTAGAGGTAGCGTACCACCACTGTCATGGAGCGGTTATGATAATATACTTACTGATCCAGAAGGTGATAGCATATACTCGATAACTATCGATTTCGGTGAAGCCACAGGTACAGTCGAATACAAGTATGTAATCCATTATGCGGGTGGTGACGATTACTGGGAACCGATACCGGGAAACAGATCGTTTGAGCTCACCGGTAGCCCACAGGTACTCGATACAGTATATTTTGGCGATATTACCGAACTACCGATCTGGGGTACGGTCATCTTCCAGGTAGATCTCAGAGTACAGGAGATAATGGGTAACTTCCGTCCCGGTATCGATTACCCCACGGTCAGAGGTGGTACACCGCCACTCACATGGGAAGAGAACGACGCCAATATCTTGCAACCTTGGGATACCATCTATGTGTTGCCGGTTGAGTTCCATGTTGGTCGTGGTACAGTGATCGAATATAAATATCACATATGTCCGGACACACTTTGGGGTAACGAAAACCCTTACGACGGTATATGGGAGTCGGGTCCCAACTATACGTTTGAGTTTGATCCACGTGATGAAGAGGGTAACCCCGTCGATTCGGGTGGCTTCCAGGTGTTACCTCTAAGGTACTTCGACAATATAGGGCCTGAGGATATCCTAATGCAGGATGTAACCGCCATATTCCGTGTGGATATGCGTTATGTATTCTATGCCATACGTGATCAGGGGTATTGGTACGCAGAGGGTGCACTCGATACCGTATATAGTGTGGATAGTGTGTACATAGCGGGGTCAGTACCGCCACTCGTGTGGGTGTGGGATCAACCCATATATCCACCTGAATTACAGATGAAGGATGATGGCGTATATCCGGACGAGGTTGCTGGCGATAGCATCTATACTGTAGCGTTGCTGTTCCCGGCTGGTAGTCCCAAACGTATCGAGCACAAGTACGGGGTTAATGGTGAAGATACGGAGGCGGGTTTCTTGGAGAACCACTTCGTTGAGCTCAAAGACACAGGCAGTGTTTACTGGGTACCGGTTGAGGTGTTCGGTTCATTCATATACGGGCCGGCTGCTAATGATGATCCCAATGGCATACCGATACAGGATGGTGAGGAGCTATTCATCCGCGGTGTAGTTACAGTAGCGGATGAGTTTGGTGGCCCATCGTTCATACAGGATTTTGCCGCCGGTATCGCAGTATGGGATGCGGACTTCACAAATACAGTGGAAGTGGGTAATGAAGTTAAGTTTACTGCCACCGTAAGTTACTACAAGGGGTTGACTGAGCTTACCAATGTTACCAACCTCGAGATTATACATGAAAGTGTACCGTTTGATACGCTTGTCATCACATGTGCGGATCTTGCTGACACCATAGGTGAGCTCTATGAGGGTAGGTTGGTTATGATCAGAAATGTCACCACAACGGATGCGTTCCCACCTGAGGGCAGCAGTGGTAGTGTAACGATTACTGATGCAACTGGCAGCTGTACGATGTATATCGACAGAGATACAGATATTGATGGTACAACAGCACCTACCGGACCGTTTAACGTAGTGGGTGTGGTAAAACAGTACGATTCTTCAGTCCCATACTGGAGTGGTTACGAGATACTGCCACGTTCACTGGATGATATCACCACAGGTGTAGAGGAGACGCAAGCTCCACTTGTATATATGTTGGCACAGAACATACCTAACCCATTCACACGTACCACCACTATACGGTATCAGCTACCTAAAGCGGGTGAGGTGACCATCGCTGTGTATAATTTGTTAGGTGAAAGGGTAGCTACACTTGTGGATGGATCGCATAAACCGGGTCTGTACGAGGTGAACTGGGACGGCAAAGATAGCCGCGGTAGAAGGGTAGCCTCTGGCGTATACTTCTACAGGATGGACGTACGGTCGGCAGCTGGTAAACACGAGTTTGGCAAAACCTGCAAACTTATCTTACTACGCTGATACATCGTAAGGTGACAGCTATGAGGGAGGGAGGTATCTCCCTCCCTTTTGTATTATGTATAGAGTGAATGCTGTTTTAATTTCACTCGTTTGTGTAGTACCAATTTGGGCACAAACCCAAGCGTGGTGGGTGCCTGAGGTTCCCAACCCTGGCGATTCTGTCACAATCTACTACAACACACGATATGGTATGTTATCAGAAAGCAGCGACTCGATCAACCTACACTGGGGTATAAACGGATGGCACGAACCGCCAGAAGACCTGTGGCCACCTGGTAGCTGGGCTTGGGGTGACGGTGCAGCAATAGAGTCACCCATGACACAGCTTGATGATACGATATGGAATATAAAGTTGGCGACTGATGAGTCGGTTACTCAGATAGATTTCTGTTTCCACAATAATCTAAACGAATGGGATAACAACAACGGTCGGGATTGGCACATATACATGGGTGCACCACCTGCAATCGTGGCGGTTAGGTTTGTACTCGATACACGTAGTTGTAACCTCCCATATATAGGGGGTGAGGTAACACAGGTAAACCTTGCCGGTAACTTCAATGGCTGGGTACCAAACGATCCGTCAATGGCTATGACACAGACCGATAACCCATACGTATGGGAGAAAATCGTCAACCTCTACGAAGGCACGTACGAGTATAAGTTTGTAGTCAACCGCTACGTATGGGTAACCGATCCCGACAACCCTGTATATGTGGGTGAGTTCCAAAATGCTGTGATAGTTGTGACCAAGGAGCTGCATCCACGTGTATATGTTGATTCACCCCCATATTGTGCGGTACTCTATGATGTCGATACAGTGAACATATTCGCACGTGTACGTACGAATGACGATGGTGTACCGATTGATGAAAGTTCGATCATCGTGACAGTCGACGATAGCGTAATACCACATGTGTTCGATACTGATAGCTTGGTGCTCACCGCGAATATAAGTAATCTCGGGTATGGGGTACACGTGATATCGATATCGTTATCTGATACCGCTGGTAACCATGGATACGTGAGCTCGGTTTTCGGTATATATCCATCGGGTAGCGGGTACCATGCGGTTGATGCAGTGTGTGACGAGCATTACACGTATCCGGTAGGTGTGGAAGATGGTAGCTGCGACCTTATAGCACTACACATAAGTGAGAGCGGTGATTCGCTGAGGTTTAGTGTACATATACGTGATATCACGGACTATACGAAGCTGGGTATCCAGATAGCGAGTGATGCAGTGGGCCCAATGGTTGAGCTACCACAGGCTCTGGAGGTCAAAACTCATGAATGGAATGGTACCGGTGTATTTTTCACAATTGTTGACCCTAACTCACAGCTGTGCGATACAGCTGTCGATAATCATCTCTATACACAAAGGTATCCACCTGTAGTTGGTGACCCCATACCTGTAGCTGTGGTGGATGATAGCTTTGTTTTTGAGCTCGACCTTGGGGCACTCGAAACGATACTCGGTAGTTACAACGTACCATGGTATTTCTACGTATTTACGTGGGTGGCAGGGTTCGAACCCGATTCCGAGGTTGGTGGTAGCGCACACTTCATAGATCCTGACATATACGATGTGATGTTCTTCGAATCCGATGAGCTACAATATAAGCTGTTACGGAATTATATACCTGCAGGTAGGTTAGGTGGCCCCCGTATGGTATCACTTGATGCAATCGGTAGGGGTATAGCTACAATATCGGCGTATGAGATCGATAGCTCATTGTATAATCCAGGGCCGGTGGTGCGGTTGCTCACCCGCAGTGGTGAGGTGTACGATTCCATCTATACAGTTGATGGTACGATAAGTGATACCACCATACATTCGGCGATACTTACAGTCAACCAGGAAGATACCACCATACCTGTAGTGGGGGGATGCTTCTCGGTACAGGTAAAATTAAGCGAAGGTGACAACATCATCTCATGTAGGGCACAGAATAGTGCAGGTTATTGGGGATATTCGCCATGCATAAACCTACATCTATATGTGGATCATATTCCCAAGGCTATCATCGATACGGTATATGTCGATGGCAACCGCATATGGGTGGATGGTAGGACAAGTTACGACCCGGACAGCGATCCACTCACATACTTGTGGTACGCGGATACAACAAACCCTGCACCTATAGAGTTTGATGATCCGAACGCAGCCATTACGGGGTTTGAGGTACCACCAACGGATGGCGAATATTACTTTACTCTGAAAGTTACCGATCCTGACGGGAATACCGATTTTGCACGTAGGTTTATAAGGGTTAAAGATGGCACTGTTAATGTTGCAACCACCGACAGTATCGCAGAGTGGATAAGGGATGCCATCATCTACGAGATATTCGTACAATCATTCAGCGAAGAAGGTAACTTCAACGCCGTACGTGCTCGTATACCGGAATTGAAGGATTTGGGTATCAACTGCATATGGTTTATGCCGATAAATCCCAGCGCATATACCAACGGATATTCGGTACTCGATTACTACGGGATACGACCAGATTATGGTACGGAGGAAGAGCTGCGTGAATTACTTGTTACATGTAAAACATATGGGATAAGGGTTATCATTGATCACGTGATCAACCACTGTTCTAACCAACATCCGTGGATGATAGATGCACAGAGCTATGGTGAGTACTCACATTTCTACGACTACTTCATGTGGGATGAACACGGTAACTACCAATGGACAGCAGGTGCTGACCTGCCAGATTTGAATTTCAACAACCCACACCTGAAATCATATTTACTGGATATGGCAGAGTATTGGGTGACGGAGTTCGATATCGATGGCTACAGATGTGACTTAGCATGGGCGGTGGAAGGTAGGGATTCAACCTATTGGCGTACATGGCGTGAACGTGTGAAGTCAAAGAAACCTGATGCATTGCTTTTGGCAGAGGCTCCAGCGGGTGATTTCAGATATTTCAGACATAGGTTCGATCTCGCATATGACTGGAATCTACACCATGCAGCGCCGGTGAATTTCGCCAATATATTTGATGGTGGTGTCACCGGTGATGAGATAGATGCATTACATCAGGTTATAACAAACCACGGGTATGCGTTTCCAAAGGATAGGTTTCCGTTGAGGTTTCTCGAAAATCATGACGAAACCCGCTACATAGCGTATCATACAGTGGAACAGACCAAACTTATGGCTGCATTGTTGTTCACAATACCCGGTATACCGCTCATATATGCGGGGCAGGAGGTGGGTGAGCTCACACTACGGGATAAGATTGATTGGAGTGACCCATATAACTTACGACCATACTACAAGAGATTGTGCTGGATAAGGAATACATTTCCAGCACTTAGGACGGATGAGATTGTACGAATAAATACGTCTTCGCCTACTGTGTATGCATTCTTACGTAAAGCGGATGACAATATCGTTATATGTGGGTTCAACTTTTACGAAGGTGGTAACTACGTAGTGCTACAAATACCAATAGATTCGCTGGGTATATCGCCGGATTCAACGTATTACATGAACGATATGCTGCATAACGAATATGTAGAAACGACGGGTGCGGGGTTGTCCAACTTCGGTGTATACTTTACAGGGTATGAACCCAAAATATACGTGCTCGCAGATTCGATAATCGTGGGTATGGAAGAGCTTCCACACGCAGGTGTGAATCGATTGTATCAGAATTTTCCCAATCCATTCAATGGAGTTACCACGATTAGGTACCAGGTGGCAGCTGCATATGGTAAGAAGCTACGTGTGAGCCTCAAGCTATACGATATAACAGGTAGGTTAGTACGTACATTGGTGGATGGCAATAAACCACCTGGCACATACACGGTGGTATGGGATGGTACCGACGAACGTGGTCGTAAGCTGTCTGCGGGTGTGTACTTCTGTAAACTGAAGGTTGGTGGATTCAGTGACATAAAGAAGCTGGTGTTGGTGAAGTAGCTTTTAATCGTCATAGAGTTAACGTAAACCTACGTGTGGCTGTCTCTACACGAAATCCGGATACCGTGGTATCACAGGTGGTACTGAGAACAGTAGCTCACCATTATAGATGAACTTCACCTCGCTATCGGGTATGACTTTACCGATTATGTCACCTGGTACACCATTTTTCGCCAGTATATCTAAGAATGTAGCTTCTTTGCCTTTTGCTATCTCGACAACCACACGTGAGTTGGATTCCGAGAATAGCAACTCCCAGTCTCGTAGCTCACCCTCGTGTGGTATTTTGTCGATATCGATGGTAACCCCCTTCTGGCCGGTTTGTGCCATCTCGACAACCGTCACCCCTATACCGCCTTCTGATACATCATGTGCTGCTACAATTATACCCTGTTGTATGAGTTCATGTACGGCTCGGTATACCCTTCTGGCAAGCTCACCATCAAATGTTGGCACAATACCGTATGGCTCGTTCTCAACATATGCCCACAATGAGCCACCCAACTCGCCAAGTGTGAAGCCAACGATACCGATACTATCTCCTATGTGTTTCAACCCCATCGTAACCGTGTGATCGATGTCCTCCACGATACCGATAGCTGTAACCAACAACGTGTGTGGTATCGATATACTTTTGTCACCCAACCTGAACTCATTATGCAGGCTATCCTTACCCGATATGAATGGCGTACTTAGCTTCTTAGCTGCATCGTACAACCCCTTAGCTGTCAACACGAGTGCACCTAATTTTTCGTGATCTTCAGGGTTACCCCATGAGAAATTATCCAGCAATGCTATGTTATCAGGGTTACCACCTACTGCAACTATCTGACGTACGGCTTCGTCAACCGCTGCCTGTGCCATCTTGTATGGATGTATGGAATAGAGTGGATTGATCCCACACCCAATAGCTATACCATATGTGGTGCCAGGCCATGGTGTGATAACTGCTGCATCGCCATAGAGTGGTTTGATTACACTGCCACCCTGTACCTCATGATCATATTGACGTACCACCCAATCTTTTGATGCCACAAATGGTGATGCCAACATCTTTAACAACAATCCACGTATGGTATTGCCACTATATTGATGTGTACGGTGTGGCGATTCGACACATTTAGGTAACCTTGCCTTTTTGCAGCCCAACGGTTGTTGTTCAAATATAAATTTGGTGTGAAGTTCACCCACCACCTTACCATCGTATTTCAATATAATCTTACCATCGGACCTGAATTTACCAATGGGGGTGGCTTCACTGTTATATGATTGGAATACTTCTACCAGTTCATCCACCTTATCCGGAGGTACCGCTAATACCATACGTTCCTGTGACTCCGCTATCCATATCTCGCGATAGGTTAACCCCTCGTATTTCAGTGGTACGCGGTTGAGCTCAACCTCTGCACCTGTGTATTTACCGAGCTCCACCACCGCGGTGGCGATACCACCAGCACCACAATCGGTGATCGCCCGATATAACCCCCTATCACGTGCTACCAGCAACGCATCCTGTAGCTTCTTCTCAGTGATGGGGTCACCTAACTGTACTGCGGTCATGAACTTTGCCTCAGTTGATGTATCCATCTCACCTGACGAGAATGTCGCCCCATGTATACCATCACACCCGGTACGACCCCCCACTAATACGATTATGTCACCAGGTTGTACTTGCTTGTGAATTTTATCCCTTGGTATTACACCTACACAGCCACAATAGACGACAGGGTTTGTCACGTAACCTGGATGGAATATCACCGTACCATTAACTGTTGGTATACCCATCTTGTTACCATAATCACGTACACCGCTGACCACACCTTTCGCTATACGACGTGGATGCAACACACCTGGTGGTAGCTCCTCATGTTGTAATTCCAGTGGCCCAAACAGAAATACATCGATGTTGGCGATAGGTTTGGCACCCAACCCCGCACCCAGGATATCACGTATCACACCACCTATACCGGTGGCTGCACCACCGTACGGTTCGAGTGCTGATGGATGGTTATGTGTTTCTACTTTTACCGCTACCCCGTACCTATCGTCGAGCGCAAAGATGCCAGCGTTATCCTTAAATGCTGATAATACTCTCGGATGTGCTATCTCTTCGGTTGCACGCATGATGTAGGTTTTGAGCAGGTTATCGATCACCTTCTTGCCGTCGACTGGGGTATCAAGTTCTATCCTACCACGAAACGTCTTGTGTGAACAATGTTCCGACCACAATATTGCGATGGTATCTAACTCCACATCCGTAGGGTCACGTCCCAATCTGCGGTAGTATTGTTGTATGGATTGCATTTCGTTGAGATCGAGGAACATCGCCCTGTTACGTGATATCGACAGCAGCTCATCGGGTGTCGCCTCACGTAACGGTACAGTCACAATTTCCAACTTATAGGTAGGTACCGACAGCATATGTTCACCCGTACTGATGTGTTCGATCAACTTATTATACAACAGCTTTTCCGCTATGTGGGTGATAGCTTCACGCTGTATACCGTGTAGCCTATACTTACGCATGACCTTTACTTCTTCTACCTTATAACCACATTCGTGTATAACTGTACGTGCGGTGTTGGCAACGGGATCCATGACCCCAGGATTGTATGCGATTATCAGTTCGTCAGCTTGTGGTTTAAATGGATACTCTCTAATCTCATAGGTTTCCCACACATTATCGACGAGTATCTCCTCCGCTATGTGGATGGCTATCTCCTTAGTCTCTACGCCTAACAACAAGTATATTTTGCTAAACTCAACCTTATCAACCTCATAGCCCAGCTCCTCTATTTCGTGCTTTATGCGTTCACCTTCCGTGTTATCTCGTGTATGTATCTCGATAGCCAGATCCATCACTCTAATCCACCCTTAGGTAACCTGGAATATGGACGTAATGATAGTGAGCTACGTTCACCGCGGTTGAGCCGAAACTGTGCCACACTTGCCACCATCGCACCATTATCCGTACATAGTTTACGTGATGGAAAATAAAGCTCCACATTTGGTAACCTCTCGCGTATCAGGTTACGTAGATATTCGTTAGCTGCTACACCACCCACGACACCTACACGTGGTATTTTGAGCTCACGTACTGCCTTACGTAATTTGGTCACCAATGCATCCATGACCGCATGCTGGAAGCTGGCAGCGAAATCTTCACGCCTTACGTCAGGATGATGTTTGAAATACTGTATTGCATGGGTTTTGAGCCCACTGAAGCTAAAATTATAGCCTGAAATTTCCGGACGTGGCAACTTAACAGCTTGTGGGTTGCCATCGGTTGCAAGTTTCTCAAGCTTTGGCCCACCTGGGTACTTAAGCCCCAACACACGTGCAACCTTGTCGAGTGCTTCACCAGCTGCATCATCTAATGTGCTGCCAAGCAATTTATAACTACCGGGTGCACGTACGAGTACGAGTTCGGTGTGCCCACCTGATACTATCAACACGAGGGTTGGAA
>JAGGUB010000046.1 GCA_021158725.1 Caldifarciminota bacterium
CACGTTTGTGATCACACTGCATCCAACAAGTGAATTTGATAACCAACCCATATCACAAGATAATCCAGACGATCCCAAAACTGCCAGCTGGCGCTATGGACCGCTAAAAGTTGACACCGTACGGTTGTTATGGGTGAAACTCGAGGGTACCGCACCACGTGAGGGTATGGATCTGGACCTATTCCTCTACCGTGTGGAGGATGGTGAACTCAAACGTGTAGCAAGCTCCACCTCACCCACAGCTGAGGAGAAGATCTTCCACATGCGGCCACAACCTGGCATATACTGGATATACGTACATGGGTGGCGTGTACCGGGTGAGGGTAGATTCAACCTACGTACTTCGTTCGTACCTACCACAAAACACGATACATTGTATGTCGTAGAATAAGCTAATCATTTCGCTTTTTAGGTAACAGTATTGCCAAACTCTCTACGTGCCCAGTATGTGGAAACATATCAAACGGCCACACCTCAGCTGTTACATAGCCACGTTCCTCGAACCATGCTAAATCACGTACAAGTGTGGCTGGTTGGCATGACATGTACAGTATTTTGGTTGGCTCGAGCTTAACAATCCTTTCGACTATTTTTTTCGACGTGCCACCACGTGGCGGATCGATTATCACGGTGGTTATCACACCTTTCATGTCACTGTACTGACGTAGGATATGCTTCACATCACCCTGTATGAACATCACATTTCGTACATTATTAAGTTGTACGTTCAGCTCAGCCCACCTTATACAATCAGCCATAAGCTCTACACCTGTCACCGACTTTACCTTATCCGCTATGTAGATCGCAATGCTACCCACACCTGTGTATAGGTCGAGCACCACATCGGTGGGCTCAAGATACGAACGTAACTTATTGTAGATCAGTTCAGTAACCTGTAGGTTTGCTTGCACAAAAGAAAATACACCAAACCTATATTTACGGGTACCGATGTGCTCCTCGAGATACTCCTCACCTTGGAGGAGCTCCACCCTTTCTGCAACTACAGCTTCACTCATACCAGATGACAGTGTCCACAGTACACCACGGATGAAATCAAACCTTGCCATAAGCTCATCCGCTAATTTGTTCACTATATCCATATCTTCATACTTCGTGACAATATTCACCAGCATATTGTTGTTTGATCGTGACCTACGTACCACAACGTAACGCCAAAACCCCTCATGTGTATCGGGATCGTAAGCGGGTAGACCTGACCTCTTCGCATACCCACGTATGAAATTTAGCACTTCACCAATGTATTGCGAAAATATAGGACATTCTTCGATATCTACCACCTCTCTATATGAACCCTGTCTGTGCAACCCTAATCGTAACCCATTATCACCGCTGGGTCTAAACGTAAATTCCATCTTGTTACGATAATACCATATCTGTGGGGCCATCTCAATCTTATGTATAGGGGGTTCGCGATGTAAGAACTTCATGAAATTATCGTGTACCCATTTCTCCTTGTATCGCAGCTGTTCGAAATAGTCACAACTCTGTAAATTACAGCCACCGCAGGCACCAAAATGTCGACATACGGGGGATACTCGATGTTTTGATGGCTTCAGCAGCAGCTCGAGCACACCTTCGCTATACGATCTTCTCTTACGGATGATGTGTACCTCACCTACATCACCACCTAACATACCGCGTACGAATACCACGAGCCTATCTTTCTTGGCGACACCACGACCTTCGGGTAACGCTACATCTATTGCCTTCAACACATACGTATCACTTACCTTATGTATGAGCTCTACAGTTTTGTCCACTGGCAAGCCAACAATGTTATAATAATCACCATGATAGTACTCCACTATATCTGGTGTCTCCTGTATACCATACGCACCAGCTTTATCTTGCCATTTGGCATGCTCGATGTACGTGGTAACCTCATCGTCGTTCATCGCTTTTATTTTGACTACACTTCTCTCTGCAAACCTCCTCACGATGTTATCAGGTACCTTCACGATAACAACGCCTGTGTAGACCGAATGCTCCTTACCCTGTAACTCATATATCATGCGTTTGGCTTCTTCCTCCGTATGTGGTTTACCAAATATCTTATCACCCAGCACCACGATAGTATCAGCAGCTACGATAATACCTCTATCGACCTTATCTCTGACACTCATGGCTTTCTTCTCAGCTATCGATAGCACAAGCTCGTCTGGTGACATATCATTTTTCTGGATATGTTCATCAGTATCGGGTGGGATGACCTCAACCTCTGGTAGCACCTTTCGTATCAACTCTATGCGTCTGGGTGACTCGCTTGCCAGTACTATCTTATAATTGTCCATTCTTTAATATACCGATAAGCATGGTATCAGCAATGATAACGCTTGCATTTTATTTACTTGTAGGTAAATTTTTAAAATGAGAGCACCTTTCTTTCACCTAATGCGACGGTCGCCATTAGATGATCTCATTCGCCATTCTGAAATAACCCAAGAAGGTATAGAACTGCTTGCAGGTGTGCTCGAACTTTATTTTGCCGGCAAATATGATGAGATAGACCCCATAGCGGAGCTACTCTACCAAAAGGAGCATGAAGCCGACCTCATAAAAGGTAACATACGTAATCACCTCCATAAATATATTCTATTACCTGTGGACAGGTGGGATCTACTCGATTGTCTAAAAGAGCAAGACGCAATCATAGATGTAGCACAAGATATCTGTGTATGGCTTAACTTATCACACTACTCAATCCCTGCAGAGCTCGTCGATAAGTTTATGGAGCTCTTCCGTGTGGTGAAGACCACTGTCGATGAAGAGGTACAAACACTTAAACTTGCAATCGAATACATACGACATCCGTTTACTAAGCGACGGTTACGTAAGAAGGCGAAATTGATGCTAAAGGAGATACACCATCACGAACATGAGGCTGATATTGTAGCTCGCAGGATAGGAAGGATGATATTCGAACAGCAACACGATCCTGTTGGCATTATTGTGCTTCTACGGTTATCTGAATTTATTGGCCACATTGCAGATCATGCCGCAAATGCTGGCGACCGCATCCGCATGATGATAGGAAGATAAATGTCTTTCTTGATCATTGGGGTTGCTTGTGTCCTCGCTATCTACATGGCATGGAACATAGGGGCTAACGATGTCGCTAATTCCATGAGTACAGCGGTAGGTACAAAGGCGATCACCCTGAGACAGGCACTCATTATCGCTGCTACCTTAAATATAGTGGGTGCCGTATTTGTTGGCTCACATGTAGCTGAAACCCTTCGTAAGGGGATTGTTAACCCACAACCTATTGCAAGCTATAAGATAATGTATGGTGCATTAAGTTCGTTGTTAGCAGCTGGCATATGGATTACATTTGCTACATGGCGCGGTTTACCAGTATCCACCACGCATTCCATAGTAGGGGCACTCACTGGGTTTGGCCTTGTAGCTGGTGGTACAAGTGTAATTAACTGGGGCAAATTGGGTCAGGTCGTTTTAAGCTGGATAATCTCACCTTTATTTGCGGGTTTACTTGCATTCTGTGTGTTTCAACTCATAAGGTTTACGATATTGAATAAAACAGACCCTATCAGATATGCACAGATAGCGGCACCTTTCATAACGGGGATAACTTTTTTCATCTTTACGCTATCAATATTTTGGAAAACGCCACTCGGCACACGTATAGGTAACGCATCGTTAGCGTTCACAATAGCATTCACTGTAGCAGTTATTGCCGCTGTTGGTGGCTATCTTGTAATGCACAGAATAGCATGCCGGCAACATGATGTGGAAGAATTCTTCCGACGTCTACAGATATTGACCAGCTGTTACGTGGCATTCTCACATGGAGCTAACGATGTAGCTAATGCCATATCGCCATTTGCTACGGTGGTGACGATTGCCAAAACCGGTGCTATCGGTGTAGAGACGCACGTACCCTCATATTTCCTGGCAATCGGTGGCATCGGCATAGCGATAGGTATCATAACGTGGGGCTGGCGTGTCATCCAAACAGTAGCGTTTAAAATAACACGGTTAACTAACTCACGTGCTTTCTGTATAGATTTCAGTGCAGCTTCGGCTGTATTACTTGCATCCAAACTCGGTATGCCGGTATCTACCACTCATGCAGCAGTGGGTGCGGTGATTGGTATTGGTTTAGCCCGAGGCATAGAAGCTATCGATTTAAGGGTCATCCGTGACATAGTAGTATCTTGGGGTATAACATTACCTGTATCTGCGGGGTTGAGTGCCATATTTTTTAAGCTATTCGTACACTGATCATAGAAAGTACAAGTGTGGCTTTCTATCTTCGAATATATCATTGAGTGGTGTAAATCGTTTATCACGTGCAAGCTTGGGATCGATCTCGGCAATACCCAACATCTCTTTATCTTCGGGAGCTTTCACAAGGATCTCACCTTTTGGCGAAATTATCTCACTACCACCCGTAAACCGAATTCCCCTCTCTTCACCTATCCTATTAGCGAGTATCACATATACGCCGTTCTCTATTGCACGGGTAATCATTGCATTCTGTGCATATGGTAGTACCAAGTTGGCTGGATGTGCTATTACATCAGCACCTTTAAGTGCAAGTGTACGACATGCTTCGGGGAATAGCCAATCAAAACATATTATTACACCCAAACGCCACCCATCCACTTCATATGGTACAAGCGGGCCATCACCTGATACGAATAGCTCTTTTTCTTTGTAAAACAGATGTATTTTCCTATACACGTGGATATTGTGTGGTGTCACTATCAACGCTGAATTATAAACCCTACCTAAACTGCGTTCTGCGAACCCACCTACTATAACCATATTTTTATCTTTGGCAAACCTCACCAGCAGGCGTGCGGTTGGTCCATTAATAGGTTCTGAAACCCCATAGAGTTCATCGAACGATTCAAACACATATCCTGTGTTGAAAAGCTCGGGTAGGACAAGCAAGTCTAACCGATTTTTTTCCAGAATTTTGGCCACCTTACGTAAGTTGTGATTCTTGTCACCCAACTTAGGTGCAAATTGATAGAAACCCACTCGCATGGATATTTTAAAATATTCCAATCTGGACAAAATCCACCTATTTGATAAGTTGGACTTGACCAGAGCACAGGTTATTGTATTTTGGAAGGTATTCTAATATGCGATTTTGGACACCTCAACGAACCTTACTCATAGGATATATAGGGGTGATTTTAGTTGGCACCCTACTGCTATCGTTGCCGATTGCATCAACCAACGGTCGTATGCCACTTATAGATAGCTTATTTACTGCTACATCGGCCATCTGTGTAACTGGGCTCACTGTATGTAACGTAGCACATGATCTAACACTATTCGGTAAAATGGTACTTCTATTTTTGATACAAATAGGGGGGTTGGGCTACATGACGATGGCCAGCTTCCTATTCGCTATATTGGGTAAAAAGTTGCCACTTGCACAAACTGAAGCCATAAGTGAAGCCCTAAGTCGAAGATATTGGGGTGGTATGAGTAGATTCGTCTCCCGTATCGTATATTTTACATTAATCTCGGAGTTTGCAGGTACGCTGGTATTGACTTACGCGTTTAAAATACACGGATATAACTTGATGACGGCACTCGGTTATGGTTTATTTCATGCAGTATCGGCATTCTGTAATGCTGGGTTTTCACTCTTCACGGATAGCTTTATTTCGTTTTCCAGCGATCCGCTTATCCTTATAACAATAAGTTCGCTCTTCATAATAGGGGGTATGGGATTCATATTCTGGGAGGGTGTAGTACAGTTTTGGCGAGGCGGTAAGTTACACCTACACGGTAAGGTTGTACTCTTTACAACGTTACTGCTCATATGTGGTGGTACGGGGCTATTTTATCTTTTCGAACGAAATCATATCTTGTTAGGTAAAGCTGAATGGCAGAAATGGATCTTAGCATATTTCCAGACGACTACACCGAGGACGGCGGGCTTCACTGCTTTGCCAATTAATATGTTACGAAATTGCACAGTATTTCTGGTTATCTTGCTCATGTTCATAGGTGCATCACCTGGTGGTACGGGTGGTGGGATAAAAACGACTACTTTCTTCCTGTTAATAGTAGCAACTTGGCGTTTCCTTAGAGGTGAACGTCACGTGGTAGTGATGCGTAAAACAATCGCCAGAGATACATTTGAAAGGGCATTCTATCTGTTGGTATTAGCTATGTCAGTGATAATCGTGGGTACGCTTGTACTTTCGGTAACGCAACCGTTGCCATTTTTGCCTACACTGTTTGAAGAGTTCTCTGCATTTGGTACAGTAGGGCTATCATATGGCTCATTCTCACGAGCTGGCTGCAGTTTATCCTATGAGTTTGACATCATAGGTAAGTTGGTTATTATTTTAACAATGTTTATAGGGAGAGCTGGTTTATTAACTATTGGTTATGCGCTTTTGGGTAAACGTCCTCCCGTAACTATAAGCTATCCCGTGGAAAGGGTGGAGGTAGGATGAAACGTTTCTGTGTGATAGGGTTGGGCAAATTTGGCATATCCGTGGCTAAGGCTTTATCCCGCAAGGGGGCGGAAGTCATCGCTATAGATACGGATGAAGAACGGGTGAATGAGGCATCAAATTTTGCAACCCAAGCTATAATACTGGATGCTACCGATAAAGAAGCCCTACAAAGGATAGGCATACAGGATATCGATGCCGCAATCGTAGCGGTAGGTAAAGACATGGCTTCGAGCATACTTATTACATCGTTGCTTAAAGAGTTGGGTGTGAAATATGTGGTTGCAAAGGCACTTAGCTCCTTACATGGTAAAGTGTTGGAAAAAGTAGGTGCCGACCGTGTAGTCTTCCCTGAACGAGATATGGGTATGAGGGTAGCTCAGTCGTTGCTGTCACCTTCGATATTCGATTATATTGCTCTATCGCCTCAATATAGTATCATAGAGTTTGTGGCACCTCAACAGTTCTTTGGTAAATCGCTCAAGGAGCTCGACCTACGCAATAAGTACGGAGTGCTGGTAATCGCTATCAAGAAAAAGGTACCAGAGATCGACACAACCGGTGAAACATCTTTCCACGAGGATTTCATTGTAGCACCTGACCTCGATACAGTTATTGACGAAGGTGATATCCTGATCATTTTAGGACATACTAAAAATATTGAAAAGTTGAGGCGCTTATAAAATGCAAGACTCGGAAGCAAACAAAGCGAAAAGCAAGGAGCTGATTGAGATAGCTAAGTTCCATTTCGTGCATAACGAATATCGTAAGGCGCTTGAGTTTTACGAAAAGGCGTTAAAACTGGATCCACAAAACCCACAGATCCTCTACAACATGGGAATCGCCTACGAAAGTCTGAACGACTTACGTAATGCCAAACAGTGCTATGAAGCTGCACTGAAGCTGGCACCTGATTTCGAGCAAGCTAAAGAGCGGTTAAGTAAAATCATAGGGACTGCCGAAACAGGTTAATTCATCCAATTATTTGAGTATATCCCTTCCGATAGCTTGCCGTATGAGTGAACGTATTTTCTCCATAGCGTAGCCTTTACTCTCTATCCCCGCAGGTATCACAAGAAAGACAACATGTGGTAACCCACGCAATATACGTAATTCGCGTTCGAGCGATTTGGCCACCTGCTCGGTTAGTAATATCAGATATGCATCGGCTTTTTCGGACAGTATGGTGTCAATGACACCTTTTGCATGTTGGGGCTCATCTACTGGATGTAGCTCTATACCTAAAGCTCTGTATGGATAAATAGAATCTCTATCGCCTACGACTGCAATCTTAGTAGACATCAGGTATCCTGCATTTGATCAAATCCGTTGGTATTTCATTGAATTTCGCAATAAATATGAACTTAAGTAACCTGAGCTCCAGCTTACGTGCCAAAAAGTATGCAATTATGGGTTCCACCCCAAACGTATAGTATATTGTCATTTTAAGTATCGGGAGTGTAAGATTATCTCTCACTTTATCCCAAAGTATGAAAAACTTCATGGGATCTTTCCAATCCTTCACTATCTCACCGATCATGTACTCGTACGGTGTAAATCTCAACGCCATCGGTAGACTCTCTATTGGGTCATCAGCTATTTCTATCAACCGTATCCTATCTACGGTACCACCGTCAACGAGCCCCGTATGTAAGATTTTTCTATCTAACTTCATAAACTTGTATCGCATGAAGGTCTCGATATTGTAGAGGTCAATCTCCAGTTTCGTAAACTCGTGCAGCCAACTGCTGGGTTTACTGAGCTCTAACCTATACCTCCAAAGGTGTCGATCAATCGTTATATCCACCAACCGCATATCTTTCGACATGTAATAAGTGGTGATACTCTCTTCGATAGCATCCCTCATACTGGCTGGTATCTCGGACCAACGTTCCTCTTCGAGAATCTTATCCCAACTTTCTGGCTCGATTTTGGCCCATCCCATGAATATGTTAGGCGGCTTCACCTCTTGTAATTTGGATTTCACCCATACCCTTAGGTTATGGAAATCGTTGTGTGATTTCAAGAAGTCCAACGCCCATGCATCTATGATATATTTGTCCATCAACCCCTGTAGCCATTTGTTGACCGATTTAATCATCGATGGATACTCTTCCGGCCTCTCTATGTAACCAGCATAATCCGTATCTTGTAACTGTGATACGAGTTCATCTGGCGATACCGCATCTGCTAACCTCTGGTATTTTGGTGTTTTTATAAGACGTGTCTCAAGTACCCTTATTTTACCGACTGCAAACGCGTAACGTTCGTCCTGCAGGGTTTCGATCAACATCCGAATAGCGATTGTTTGATCTCTTTCTCCAGATTCGGTCTGTTCACATCTAAGATTGAGTCTATTGAAAGATCTATCTCAACATCGCCAGTTCTTACGATGAAGCCACCCGATAGCTTATGGTGTCTGTCGCCTAATTTGAAGTTTGTACCCAACTTTCGGTTGATTTCGGTCAGAAACTTATGATCGAGGACAGGATCGCCATGCTTCACTATGATTTCACCCTCTGTTATCTTCTCAGTATCCTTGAGATATTTGAACATCTTGCATAACCATGCACGATATCCGTGTGCGGTGTTGTCACTCAAAAACCTACTTATAGCTTCTTTTAGGAGGTTATCCACTATCTCATGCTCGAATTTGGCCCATTCCTTACGTAACCTCAATTTAACAGCTGATAGCAGTTGCGATTTACGTGTGGATTTGAGGTTGGCGAGTTTACGTTCGTGTTCGTCAACCAGCTTACGTAGTGACTCTTCCTCTTTCTTGCGTAGCTCGGTAGCTTCTTTCTCGTACTTTGCGAGTATCTCACGTCGCTTACGTTCGCCGTCTTCCAGTATTTTCTTTATAACCTTATCTTCTTTGGCCATCATACCTTTACACCTAAGAATATCATCAGGAAACTCACAAGGAATGCCAAAACTGCATAGGTTTCGACCATCACCGCGTATATGACGCCTTTCATGAGCTCTGTAGGTCGCTTAGCGACTAACTCGATGCCAGCAGCACTCACTTGTCCCTGGTATATAGCGGATAAGAGGCCCACCACCCCTACAGGTAGGGATGCAAAGAATATGTGTAACCCGTTTGCCAACGTCAGAGGTACCAGCTTACCAAATACCCCTATCTTTAATAATATGAATAGTGCAATAACAAACCCATAGAACCCCTGAGTTGAGGGTAATACCACAAGTAAGAATGTGGAGCCAAACTTCGCTGGATCTTCACTCAACACACCCGTACCTACCCTTGATGCGATATTTATACCTTTGGCTGAACCAATACCTGCAAGCCCAGCTGCTATGGCTGCACCCAGTATCGAAAGTGCTAACCCCATTATGCCTCCTTTTTAACTAATTCAATGTACCGCGTATCATATGATAATGGGGTGAATGGTTCACCACCTCCCCTGTAGAATTTAGAGAAAAACTCTGCATATTGTAACCTTAGTGTATGTATGAAGCCACCCAATGCGTTGATGACGATTGCAAACATGTGGCCGAACACAAATATGAGTACACCGATGACAGGCCCTATGACTGGAAACCTTACGAAGATCTCATACAATACGTTCATCGAAAGTGCCATACCAAGCGTCACCAAGCCCAACGCCATCAACCGCGAGTATGAGAGTATGTCGCTTATTGTACTTATGAAACCTTGGTAGAAAGCGAACAACCCTTTAAGTAGGCGTTTGACAAAGCTACGTGATGAATAACCACTATACCCAAATATTAGGAACATACCCACCATCGAAACCAAACACGCAACGAATGCGTGTTTTATAACAAGTTTTATAATCTGCATTATGAACGCGACGATGCCAACCTTCAACGCATCCATTATAGCTTTCCAGTGCGGCCTTATTTGTGCTACAACTGTGAAGAAACCTACCCAGAAAAGAATCCAACCCAATCCCTCACTCAGCGCACCTGCCTTATCTCTTTCCCTAAGCCCACGTATGAATCTTAACATATAACCAAAAAGTAACTGTATCACCCCTAATATGAGTGCAATCGCGAAGAACTTAAGCGCTTCATTGATAGGATCCATGACCATCATCTTTTCACGTAGTGTAATGAATAGTGGGTTTCTGAATATCTCATGGAGGTTGCCGAACCATCCACCTGTTAGAGCACCTATCGGTACGGTTGCGAAACTACCTGCCGCTATTATCGATAGAAACCTACGTGCGGGCTTGAATTTACGCATAGCGAGTAGTGATAACAACCCCAACACGAGCCCGTAACCTGCATCGGTCAAGCATAACGCAAAGAATATGATCACAAATGGTGCCATAAGTGGGGATGGATCTATCTCCCTATAATCTGGTGTACTGTAGAGTTTGGTAAGTATCTCAAATGGCTTAAATGGCCGCTTATTATCCAATTCAACTGGTGGTATCTCATCGTGTGCATCTATAACCTCCATAGTAGCTGAGTGTGTAGTTTCGATAATTTTACGTAATTGTGGAAGATCCTTCTCTTTAACCCATCCTTCAATCACAAATGTATAGTTCGTATTACCGCCTTTGGCTATTGCCTTCCTATGATTCAATACTATTCGATAGTGGTCACACATTACAAGTAATGGCTTGAGATTTGTACTGATAGACTGTAACCTGGTGAGTAAGGTTGCCCTTTCTTTGCTGAGCTCCTCCAACCGCATATC
Organism: Caldifarciminota bacterium; assembly: GCA_021158725.1. Classification (GTDB taxonomy): domain Bacteria; phylum Hydrothermota; class UBA3073; order NMUJ01; family NMUJ01; genus NMUJ01. The sequence continues at coordinate 11,152 of JAGGUB010000046.1, forward strand.
CAACTCATGTAATGCCTCGCTGGGCGGTAGTTCAAGTTCACCAAGTTCAATACGTTCAATACCCAGTTCTGTTAGATGTTTTGTAACGATTTCTCTGTCATCTTTATGAAAGATGAGCAAGAGATAAAGCCTATTAGCAACTTGATTTATTACCTCAATATAAAGCGGTACATCACGTAGCTTATCTTCCCAATCACGTGGCGGGTTCTCTAAAATTGCTGTCCATACCTCCACATGCTTCATTTCACGCATAACCTTAGGTGTAACTGTGAGATTACGCCATGGCATCAGCCGTTCCTTTTCCTGGAGTAACCGGCTTTCCTCTTGTGTGAGCGCTGTAAGCTGCTTATCGATGTGTTCGACTTCCTCCACGATATGCCAAACTTTCTTATCGTTTACGATCTTTTTATATTCATCAAAAGTCACTGGTAGCTTTTCACTCATAAGGCCACCAAATGTATCACTTTTTACGAATTGACGCAGAAACTGTATCACCCTCTCCAACCGCGTAAGCTGACGTTCGAGCTCTTCTTCGTACGGCTCGTGTTGAAAATTCAAATATGGGGGTTTCTTCTTTCTCAAATCCGTGATATGAAGTATACCACTTTCCTGTAACTTTGAAAGCAACGACTCCTTTTCACTTCCATGAACTACGATGCCAACCTTGCTTACTCGAGCAATACCCATAGTATGGGTAGTATAAGTTCGGAGATTATTCGATCTCTTTCTTTTTCTAATTTGTCCAAAACATGGGCCTTACGAGCTTTAAATGTATCCTCAAGTTGTTTTGATTCACGAGCTGCCTCATCTTCAGCATCTTTGAGGGCACGTTTCTCAAGTTCACGATACTTAACCTGTATTTCGTTACGCTTTGCCTGATACTCGTCACGCAGTTTATCTAACATCTGTTTACCTTCATTCTCGGCATCGGCTAACATCTTTTCCACTTGCCGTTCAACCTCTTTGATTTTACCTATGATCTTCATGATAGGTTAATAATAAGAGAAATTCGTATCAGTCAATTCATTGTTTTATTGACAATTTGATGACCATAGTCATTTTTAAAAGATGCGGCTTACGATACCTGAAGAGGAGATTCTACAACCCGGGCACCTCGCATGTCAGGGATGTGCTGCAGTACTCTCCATACGGTATGCACTTAAGGCGCTTGGCCCCAAAACCGTGATGGTTATACCAGCCTGCTGTGTTACGGTGATCGATGGACCTTTCCCATATTCTTCGTATGGTGTGCCCATCTATCACATAGCGTTTGCGGCAGCGGCTGCTGCAGCTTCAGGCATAAAAGCTGGTTTACTTATGCGTGGTGATAAGGAGACACAGGTTATGGCATGGGCAGGTGATGGTGGTACATTTGATATAGGGATACAGGCGTTATCAGGGGCAGCTGAGCGTAACGACGATATCATATATGTTTGTTATGATAACGAAGCATATATGAACACAGGTATACAGAGGAGTTCTGCCACCCCCAAACATGCGTGGACAACGACCACACCTGCACGTAACCCCAAAGAGGAGCCCAAAAAGGATATTATGGCAATCATGGCAGCACACAAAATCCCTTACGCAGCAACCGCCACAGTAGCTTATCCCGAGGATATGATTCGTAAGTTCAAGAAAGCGCGTGAGATACGGGGGTTGCGGTTTTTCCATATACTTACACCATGTCCGGTGGGTTGGAGGGTACCCCCTGAATACACCATACAGCTATCAAGGTTGGCTGTACAGACACGATATTTTCCGCTTTATGAGGTTGAAAATGGTGAAAACTGGCGCCTTACGATGAAGGTACCCAAACCCAAACCAGTGGTTGAGTTTCTCAAGCTCCAAGGTAGGTTCAGACATCTTACAGATGAACAAATAGCGGAGATACAGGCAGAAGTCGACCGTAGATGGGAAGACCTCATGTCGAAAGTGAGCCAAAGTAATGAAAGAAACCGCCCTCCTGCAGGACGCAATTGATCATATCCGCGAAAAGAGCAACCTACAGCCTAAGATTGGTATAATTTTAGGTACTGGAGTGGGTGAGCTGAGTGAACAGGTTAAACACTCCATTTGTATACCATATACTGAGATACCACATTTCCCGACCCCTAAAGTACATACGGGTAATTTAATCTTAGGATACCTCATGGATAAGCCTGTGGTTGTTATGCAGGGGCGTGTACATTACTATGAGGGCTACAGTTTACGTGAGGTTACTTTCCCTATACGTGTTATGAAATGTTTGGGCATCCAGATCCTGATAATATCCAATGCAAGTGGTGGGTTGAACCCATCCTTTAAACCTGGTGATATCATGATCATTGTTGACCATATTAATCTATTGCCTGATAATCCATTGCGTGGAATGATGGATGGAGAACCAGCTACTTCATTTGTCAACATGTACAATGCTTATGACAGAGAGCTGGTGGAGCTCGCAGAACGTACCGGTGTGGAGGTTGGCATATCCTTAGTCAAGGGTGTATATGTAGCTTTACAAGGGCCAAGCTTAGAAACACCTGCCGAATATAGGATGTTGAGGCTGTTGGGTGCAGACGCAGTTGGTATGTCAACAGTACCCGAGGTTATAGTGGCTCGCCAATCCGGCATACGAGTGTTGGGGTTATCAATAATCACAAATATGGGGTACCCACAGGTTGAGGAAGAAGCATCATCGGATACCATAATAGCAGTGGCCAAGCATGCAGCACCTAAATTGCTGAAATTGATAGAGAAGGTGGTCGAAAAGTTAGATGTTTAGGGTAGTATCCCTCTTAATATTGATAACAGTTGGGTTAGCCAGTGCATGTAAGACGTTCGATGTACCTAAAAACTTGCCAGCTGATGAGCTGTTAACCTTAGGCAAAAGTCTGCTCGCCAAAAAGCAATACGAAGCGGCGGCTAAAACTTTTGATTATTTGAAAACCCGTTACTTCTACACGTATTATGCAGAAGAAGCACATTATTACTTGGCAAAAACGTACTTCCTTTGGAACAAATACGAGCAAGCACTTACGGAGTATGAGTTATTCCTCTCTCTATATCCTGAATCTTATTACTTAGAGGCTGTACAACTTGAGATGGCGATCTGTTATTACAAAATGGCACCTACCTATGCGTTGGATCAAAGTTTCACAGAGAAGGCGCTTTCGATGTTCAATCAGTTTATTGAAAGCTTTCCCAATAGCTCACGTATAGATGAGGCTAAAAAATATCGTCAACTATGTATAGATAAGTTGGCCCTCAAAGATATAGCGGTGGCTAAATTCTATTTAAAAAATGGGCATCCCAGATCTGCGCTTATCTATTTACAGGGGGTGTTAGAAAAATACCCAGAAACTACACTACGGGAAGAGGTAAAAAAGTTAGTCGCTGAGTGTGAACATAGGTTACATGGTGAGATACAAGAAAATTGATACATTATTCAAACAACTGGCAGCTGGAGATTTGCCACCCATTATTTTGTTACTAAAAGATGATGTACATGCAAAGGATAGGTTTATTAACCTCTTAACACAGAGGTATGTGAAACCCGCAGCTGCCGCTTTTGACCTCCGTATAGTATATGGTGACGAAGTAGATGCCCATACGTTGGATTTCCTTCGTATGCCACCATCTCTATCTGAACGGAAAATCCTGGTGATAAAAAGGTGTCACGAGATACGCAAGGTGGAAGCAAGGCTTGCACTCTTCAAATACATAGAGAAACCTATCCCAACCAGTATACTATTGTTATCATCGGAAGCAAAACCGGATACATCGCTTTTGAGAGATCTCGCCAATAAGCTCAAATCATGTACGTATTATTCGTTTACACCATTTAAGCGAGGGTTACGTGAATGGATTGCCGAGTACTGTCAAGCTTACAATAAGCAGATTACAGGGAAAGCAATTGAGCTACTTACCCTGACAGTGGGTGAAGATAAACAGATGTTAGCAACCGAAATCGATAAAATTATTCTTTTAACGAGCGAAAAGGAGGTTATCGATGAACAAGACGTGGCTAACGCGACCACTATAGGGTATACACCATTTTTTGAATTCACGAAACATATAAGTAGTAAGGAGCTCACGAAGGCATTCATCGCATTATCACAGATGATCGAACAGGGTGAAAACCTGCATCAGCTATGGGCATTCATGCGTAGGAAGTTTATGCATCTGCTACTCTTGAAGTCTATGCCAGAGTACCAAAGAAGACAGTATCTCTCTAACTATACACAACACCAGCAGATAGAACGTCGCAAGGAGATAGAGGCATGGAACGTAAAAGAGCTGGAAAAGGCTATCACGATGATGTATGAACATGAGGTACAGATAAAACGCGGTATATTGCCTATAGATATAGCATTGAAGGAAATTTTGGTGAAGTTATGATTCAACACTTGCCAACTTCCGACCTTAGATTATATTATAAACGCATTAGTTGATGAGATTTTTAATAAACGGTAAGTTAAGTTGACAGAAAGGGGAGGAGATGAAGGATATTGATTTATTAAAAATAAGTCCACATAAATTGAAGGAAGACGAGGTTTTAAGGCCTCAGGATATTGAAGGTATAATGATACGGCTCGCCTCACCAGAGGAGATACTTGAATGGTCTTATGGTGAGGTGAAGAAGCCTGACACTATTAACTATCGTACACAGAGACCGGAACGTGATGGCCTCTTCTGTGAACGCATATTTGGTCCCGTACGGGATTATGAGTGTAGCTGTGGTAAATATAAGGGATTAAAATACAAAGGTACTGTTTGTGAAAGATGTAAAGTGGAGGTCACCTCATCCAGAGTACGTAGGGAACGTATGGGCCATATCACGCTCGCTGCACCAGTAGCTCACATATGGTTTTACAAGATACCGCCTTCGCGGATGGGATTGTTACTCGATATGAGTGTAAAGGATCTCGAACGCATCATATATTATGAAGCTTATGTAGTACTTGATCCGGGTAATACTGGGTTGACACGTGGCCAGATTATCACCGAAGAAGAATATCAAGAGATCATGAAGGATAAACCAGCGCACTTCCGTGCGGGTATGGGAGCTGAAGCACTCGATGAGCTGCTACGTGAGTTAGATCTTGATGAGATGGCAATCGACCTACGTACGCTTATAATGCATGAGACCTCCGAAAGCAAACGCAGAAAGTTGCTCAAAAAGTTACAGGTTGTGGAAGCATTCCGTGAATCCAAGGTACGCCCGGAATGGATGATACTTAAGGTATTACCGGTTATACCACCGGACCTGCGGATATTGGTACCATTAGAAGGTGGTAGATACGCAACATCGGACCTCAACAACCTATACAAAAGAGTTATTACACGCAATAATAGGTTGAAAAACCTATTAGAGTATAGAGCACCAGAGGTTGTGATAAAGAACGAGAAACGTATGTTGCAGGAAGCGGTTGATGCATTACTTGATAACGCACGTAAGGAGCGTCCAGTACTTGGTCGTGGCAATAGGCCACTCAAATCGCTAACCGATAACCTTCGAGGTAAACAGGGTAGGTTTCGCAGAAACTTACTTGGTAAACGAGTTGACTATTCTGGTAGGGCCGTAATCGTGGTAGGTCCTAAGCTCAAACTCTACGAGTGTGGATTACCTAAGAAGATGGCGATTGAACTCTTTCGTCCTTTTATAATCTATGAGCTACACAAGAGGGGAATTGCCCCCACCATTCGACAGGCACGAAACATGATAGATGAGCGAGAAGATATCGTATGGGAGATACTCGAAGATGTGGTCAAAAACTATCCAGTATGGCTCAACCGTGCACCTACCTTACATCGGGTTAGTATCCAAGCGTTCTACCCCAAGCTCATAGAGGGTGAGGCAATCCAGTTACATCCTCTTGTGTGTCCCCCTTACAATGCAGATTTTGATGGTGATCAGATGGCGGTTCATGTACCACTATCCTTTGAAGCACAGATAGAATCACATACCTTGATGTTGGCACCCAATAACCTATTGTCACCCGCACATGGTGACCCATTAACTGTGCCTACACGTGATATAGTGCTCGGTATATATTGGTTAACGGGTGAAAAACCGGGCGTTAAAGGTGAAGGCCGCTATTTCGATACACTCGAAGAGATCGAAAATGCAGTATATCATGGAAGTATCGATATTCATGCACGTATCAAATACAAATGGGAAGGCAAGTGGATTGAAACAACACCTGGTAGGGTGATCTTCAACTCACTTCTGCCAAAGGGTATGCCATATGTGAATGAGGTGGTAGATGCCAAGAAACTCGCAGAAATCGAAAAAGAGGTTATACTCAAGTATGGTACACATGTAGCAACTGAGTTCCTGGATAAGGTCAAAGAGATAGGGTTCGAATACGCTACCATCTCAGGTGTAACGCTTGGTGTTGATGATATGATAAAGATACCTGAGAAGCAAAAGATCATAGAGGAAGCGCTGAAGGAGATCGAGGCCATCGAGCGTGATTACAGAGAGGGTAGAATTACCGAAAGTGAGCGTTACAACCATGTAATCGATGCATGGAGTAAGGTGCAGGAGACGATTGAAGCTAAAACCGTTGAAATGTTATCTCAGGATCAGATGGGGTTCAACCCATTCTATATGATGGCGATGTCGGGTGCACGTGGTAGAATCGATCAGGTACGTCAGATCGTGGGTATGCGTGGGCTCATGGAGAGGCCACGTCGTCGTGCTACGGGTGGTACAGGGGGTGAAACCATCGAAGTACCCATACTTTCCTCACTTAGTGAGGGGTTAAATGTCTTGGAGTACTTCATATCCACTTATGGTGCACGTAAGGGGCAAACAGATACCGCACTTAAGACAGCTGAATCTGGTTACCTTACACGTAAGCTGGTAGATGTAGCCCAAGACGTGATAATACGTGAAGAAGACTGTGGTACCACAAAGGGTATCGAGATAACTGCAATAAAAGAGGGGGAGGAGATCATCGAACCTCTAAGTGAGCGTATCAAAGGTAGGATAGCACTCGAAGATATAGTGGATCCATACACTAATGAGGTATTAGTACGTGCAAACGAGGAGATAAGCGATGAGAAAGCGATCGAGATAGAGAAACGTGGTATAGAGAAGGTGCTGGTACGTTCACCTTTGACATGTGAAACTAAATATGGGGTATGCCGCAAGTGTTATGGACGTGACTTCGCTACTGGTAAGCTTGTACGATTGGGTGAAGCTGTTGGTATCGTAGCGGCTCAAAGTATCGGCGAACCCGGTACTCAGTTAACCTTACGTACGTTCCATACAGGGGGTGCAGCCGCCCGCATAGCGGCTGAAAGTGAGAAAACGGCACCGTTTGATGGTATTATACGGTTGAAAGATGTGCGTATCGGTACACGTAAGGATGGTGTCAAGGTTGTCTTATCACGTGAAGGTAAAATGAAAGTAGAAAGCAAAAAGCACGGTGTACGAGAGTTCTCCATCCCCTATGGGGCAGCACTTAGTGTTAAAGATGGTGATCGGGTAAAGGAAGGCGATAGATTGTTCGAATGGGACCCCTACGCTTTCTCTATACTGGCAGAAGCTGAGGGTATAGTAAGGTTTGAAGGCTTCATGGAGAATGTCACGTATAGGTTGGAATACGACGAACGTACGCAGAGGAAACAGCCTGTGATAATCGAACATAGACGTGTACATCCCAAAGTACTCATAATGCAAGGAGATAAAGTGGTACAAGAGATGTACATGCCACGTAGTGCATACATATTCGTTAAGGAAGGTGAGCATGTGGTACCAGGTGATTTAATCGCAAAGGTACCTACGTCGATATCCAGAGCTTGGGATATAACAGGTGGATTGCCGAGGGTGATTGAGTTATTTGAAGCACGTAAACCAGACGATCCAGCGGTTATATCAGAGATAGATGGATGGGTAAGATTTGATAAGCCTCAAAAAGATGCATGGGTAATCGTAGTGCAAGGGCATGGCATGGAACGAAAGTATCGCATACCGTATGAAAAGTACCTGCTCGTGTGGGAAGGCAAAGAGGTAAAAGCGGGTGAAAAACTATGTGTTGGCGATATCAACCCCCACGATATATTGCGTGCTAAAGGTGTGTTGGCTGTACAGGAGTTCTTGTTACAGGAGATACAAAAGGTCTATAGGTTACAAAAGGTACGTATAAACGATAAACATATAGAGATTATAATTCGACAGATGTTGTCGAAGGTCGAAATCATAGATCCTGGTGATACGAAATTCATAAGGGAAGAGATCGTAGATCGTGTGAAGGTTGAAGAAGAGAATAATCGAATCGAAAAGATGGGTGGCAGAAGGGCAACATTTCGACCTTTACTCCTGGGGATATCGAGGGCATCACTTGTTACTGAGAGCTTTATATCAGCGGCTTCGTTCCAAGAGACAGCACACGTATTAGCAGATGCAGCAATTAGAGGTAAGATTGATGAGCTACGAGGTATTAAGGAAAACGTCATAGTAGGTAACCTTATACCTGCGGGTACTGGGGCATTACAGTTCCGTGAAATAGAGGTGGCACCTCCTTCGGTGAAGGAACTCGAACGCGAAGAGGTTAAATCTGAAACAGTTCACGACGATACGAAAGCTAAGTGATGCCAGCTTCTGCATGGGTAACGCTTTTCTTTACGTTAGGTGTATTGGTTGGCGGTATCATTTATTCCATATATAAAATGGTACGATGATTGACTATGTGAGGGTTGCTCTTATTTTCATTAGATGAAATTAGGTCGAAGAGGGCTCCTTATCTTGGTGGTCGTGGGATTGGCTTTATGGCAGTTCTCCTACACTATAAAATATTATAAGCTCACACCTGAGGAACGTGCTGCATTACCCGTAGAAGAGTTTAAGAAACTACGTCGAAAGGCGCTCAATCTTGGGCTCGACCTTCAGGGTGGTATGCATCTCATATTACGTGTTAAAGCGGAGGAGCTCACGCCTGAGGAACGCAAAGATGCACGTGACAGGGCATTACGCATAATAGAAAATAGGATAAACCAGTTCGGGGTTAGTGAACCTCAGATTATGCCATTACGCGATGAGTACATAGTTATACAGTTGCCAGGTGTACGGGATCCAGAACGTGCTAAAGAAATAATCCAGAAGACAGCGCAGTTACAGTTTAGGCTGGTGGAGGAAAGCAAAAAGACGTGGAAGCTTATTGAAAAAATCGATAGTATAGTACATGCATATGAAATTAGTACCACCACAGACACCTATGCGTTGTTACCTAACCCTGTATTATCATTATTCGAGAGGGGTGCACCCGAACGCTTATTCATAAAAGTAGAAGATACGAGTCTCTTCAATAAATACCTTCGTCTACCAGAAGTCTGTAATATATTGCCTGAGGATAAAGAGTTCCTATATTCCAAGCCTTCAGAACGTATGGGCCATAAAGTGGTGGAGGTACTACTTGTTAACAAGGAAGTTTTACTTTCGGGTGATGCTATTTCAGATGCACGTCCCGGTATTGGGACGGCTGAGAATCCGCTCGAACCGCGTGTCGACCTTGACATGAAGCCATGGGCACGTAGGAGGTGGGCTGATATAACGGGTGCAAACGTAGGACGTAGGATTGCCATCATCCTGGATAATGTAGTACAATCAGCACCTGTAGTACGTGAACGTATCATCGGAGGTAGAAGTCAAATCACAATGGGGCACGCCAAAATAGAAGATGCACGTGACCTCGCACTGGTTATACGAGCGGGTGCATTACCGGCGCCACTCGAAATCGTAGAAGAGCGAACAGTAGGTCCAACGTTAGGTAGTGATTCCATACGTGCAGGTATACGTGCAATGTATATTGGTGCTATAGTGGTATTTATTTTCATGATATTCTATTATCACTTATCAGGCATAATAGCAGATATTGCGGTAATCATAAATATCATCCTTATACTTGCAGTGTTATCGCTATTCAATGCTACATTGACATTACCAGGGATTGCAGGGCTTGTACTTGTCGTAGGTACGAGTGTTGACGCAAACGTGCTCATATTTGAACGTATTCGTGAGGAGTTGGCTGCAGGTAAAACATTAAAAACCGCTATAAGTGCAGGATTTAGTAACGCATTCAGAACGATATTGGATGCCAATCTCACCACGTTGTTGATGGCAGTTATCCTATACTTCTTCGGTACTGGACCTATCAAAGGGTTTGGTATCACCCTAAGTATCGGAATATTGGCAAACTTCTTTACCGCTATAGTGTTTACGAGGTTTATGTTGGATTGGATAACTTCATTTTATAAAGTACCAAGGTTTTTGATATAAAATGGTAAAATTTATAAAGAGAGTACCAAATATAGATTTCCTGCGGATATCGAGGTTCACGGTCTTTGTTTCGCTCGCCCTCATAGTTACAGGGGTCACATCGCTGATAGTACGTCATGGACTTAACTATGGGATAGAGTTTACAGGTGGACTGTTTGTTGAAGTGCATTTTGACAGCTTGATAACCACACAGGAGATACGGTCAGCCTTAAGTGAGGTAGGTTTGGGGCATGCCATCATACAGCGTGATGTTACAACAAACTATAATTTCTTCATAAGAACCCAGCTAACCGAGAATGTAACCCCTGAACTCATCACTAAAGTATTACAGGAACATTTCCCTAATAATCCATTAAGAATAGAGAGGGTTGAGAAAATAGGTGCTGTAATATCGAGGGGGTTGAAGTTACGTGCGTTTTGGGTTGTAATCTGTGGTTTATTCATTATGCTACTTTATATAACTGTGCGATTCACGTATAAATTTGGGATAGCTGCAGTGATAGCACTCATACATGATGTGTTGATAACCATTGGTATACTCAACATACTTAACCGCGAGTTCACCACCGCTATAATAGCGGCATTGCTTACAATCATCGGTTATTCAATAAACGATTCGATAGTTATATCCGATAGAATACGTGAAAACCTACGCCTGTATCCAAAAACTCCATTCCCAGACATTGTTAACCGCAGTCTAAACGAAACGCTATCGCGTACCATTATAACCTCATTAACTACAATATTTGTGTTACTTGCTTTGTTCATAGTTGGTGGCAAAGTTATACATGATTTCTCACTTGCGTTACTTATAGGTGTGATAACTGGTACCTATTCGTCACTATTTGTGTTATCACCCATAGTTGTGGCCTGGGAGAGACGTTTTCCATCACCTGAAACCCGCAGACGTGCGTATTACAAGGAGAAAGAAGAACGTGCAGTAGTAACCGAAACACCGCCAGAAGTTACCACACCTACTCCAGAGGAGAGAAAGGGGCGTATACTTCTGCCTACACCACAGAAGGTAGACACCATCTCTACTAAGAAAAAGAAGAAAAAGAAACGCAAGAAGAAGCGCTAACTTAGATCCAAGACCTTACCTGGGTTGAGAATATTGTTGGGATCGAGCATCCTTTTCATTTTACGCATAAGAGCTATCTCTTCAGGGCTTACACTCATACTTAGATATTGACGTTTAGCCAACCCTATACCGTGTTCACCGGAAATCTTTCCTCCCACAGAGACAACCTTTGAATAGAGTGCATGCACAAGAGTTGGTAATCTCTGTTGCCACACATCATCAGGTATACCGCGTTTAAGTATATTAACATGGAGGTTACCATCCCCTATGTGTCCATACACTGCAATCGGTAACCCATATGTGGATTCAAGCTGTTCAATATATTTGAGTAACTCCGGTATTTTGCTACGAGGGACAACCACATCCTCATGTGCTACCTCACCCGTAGACTTCAATGCCTCACTTATTACACGTCTTGCACGCCACAGGTCTGCACGTCTACGTTCATCTTCCGCCACAAGCACATCTATCGCATCGTTGTTTAATGCTACCTCACCGATCACTTCGTACTGTTTGGCCAGTAGATCGCTATCGTTACCGTCGAGCTCCACAAGTAATAGTGCCTTAGCTTCAGGAAATGGTAGCTTCTCACCAGTATGCTGTTCGGAAGCCTTTATGGCTTTTGCCTCCATAAACTCAAGTGCTGCCGGTAGTATACCATGTTTATGTAAGATATCCAATACCGTATGGCTGAGGTTTTCGAATTTCGTAAACGGTATAAGTAAATCCACTCGATATTTAGGTGCAGGTATGAGCTTAAGTATTGCTTTTGTAACAACCCCCAACGTACCTTCTGAACCTATGAAGAGGTGCATCAATTCATACCCTGTGGCATTCTTCATTAATTTACCGCCTGTAAATATGACCTCACCGGTTGGTAAGACTACTTCTAACCCCAACACGTAGTTTTTGGTTGTCCCATATTTGAGAGTTTGTGCACCACCTGCATCTTCGGCAATATTACCTCCAATGGTACATGAATCTAAGCTTGCAGGGTCGGGGGGATAGAAAAGGTTGAGCTTCTCCACCTCCTCACGTAACGTACCCGTAACTACACCGGGCTCCACCACGGCTACGGAGTTCGCCACATCGATGTCCAATATGCGGTTGAGCTTCTCCAGTGACAGCACAATACCACCCTGTGGGACAGCGCCACCTGATAGCCCTGTACCGCCTCCTCTTGGTGTAATAGCTATCAGCTCACGGTTGGCAAGCTCCATTATTTGGGATACCTCATCCGTAGATGAAGGTAAAACTACCGCCTCGGCATATCCTTTTAAACCAGGTGTTTCATCGTGAAGATAGGGCTCCATAACATCCTTCTCTGTAATGATGGCAGCTTCCTCTACGATTTTACGCAATTTTTCTATAATTGTTGCCATTCTCCCCCCTTCTGTTAAAACAACCGACAGGCGGATAGTGTGGTTTCATGCTCACATCATCAAAATAACGTCTATAGCTTATCGTCAACAAGGGATTGTAAATAAATATCACGCCACAATTTTATAAATAGAAAAGGCAATTATAGCTGATATTAAAGGGGTAGCTATCCAACCAATTATAATTTTTATTATTATGCTCCTATTTATCGCAGTAACACCACGTACCAAACCCACCCCTATGACACCACCTACTATTGCCTGTGAAGTTGATACCGGTATACCGAGTATTGAAAACATATGTACAACGATGGCGATCGAAAGTTGTGCCGCACACGCAGTTATGGGATCTAACAATGTGATACTCTTACCGACGGTCTCTGATACTCTGTGCCCATATGTTATTGAGCCCAACGCTATGGATAATCCACCTATAATTGCAAGCCACCTCAGTTTGATAACACCCAAGTTGGCGATCGGTCCCACTGCATTACCAGCGTGATTTGCACCTAATGAATAAGCCATATAACTTATGGTAACCACAAGCAATACGGTGATAAAGCGTTCCCATACTCGGATGCGTTTCACCTTACGTGCGAGTGCATTCAAAATGTGATATAACCCATATGCGATGACAAGTGTAGCAATTGGATTTATTATCCAACAGAGGATTATTGATAGGACTTCGTTCCAAGCAATGTTTGCACCAACACTTAAACTCACTCCCGTAACCCCACCAACTATTGCCTGTGAGGTGGATACAGGTAACTTCAGATACGTAGCTATTGTGACAAAAGCACCTGCCGATAGCAATGCTATGATGATTGCTGGTACAGGTATTACTTCGGTTACAATACCCTTACCTATTGTTTCGATTACCCGTTCGCCTTGTATGGAAGCACCAAGGATAATAAATATAGCTATAAGGATGACAGCCTTACTGTAGGAGATCAAGCCCGACCCCACTGCGGTACCAATACAGTTAGCTGTATCGTTTGCACCTATATTCCAGCCCACATATATACCAGCTGCCACCAACAATATGACAGACGACATAAGCTACACTCTATACTTGACGGTCAGTATTTCTATGCGATCGGAGGCGTTTTGTATAAGATCTGATATATCTGCAATGTTTCGTATCAACTCCCTCAAAATTATCTTTAGGGCAAGATCGATATCTAAATTGAAGACATTTTTGATTAACTCACGTTCGAGCTGATCGACCTCACTTTCGATGATATTAACTTTCACTGCTTCATCTACCACTTTTGTCATATCGACATCAAGTAGATCGAACATATTCTTCAAATGTGGCAACCCCACAATGGTGCGGTCGGTCAACTCCTTTATGGCATCATGTAATGAATCAGGTATTTGGGGTCTTACCAACATGTAAAAATCAACTACAGCTTCAGCTTTATCTGCAATTTTATCGATACGTTCCGCTATCTCTATATAATCTTCACGCAGGAATGGCAAAAATGCACCTCCGTGTATCTCCTTTTCGATATTCCTACGTATAGTGTCTGCTTTGCTCTCCAGCTTGTGTACATCGAGTGCATTCTCCTCATGAAGTGGGTTATTATTGAGGTAATTGATCGTCATCTCTTTGAATTTGGCCAAACACTCCCCAACTGTATTGAGGTGCTCATTGAACAGTAAATAAACCTTATGCTCCCTTCTACGTACGTGTTTGAACATCATTTACACCCCTTTATTGCTACGGGATAAAATAATAAAAAAGGGGGTGAAGAGCTCTCCACCCCCTTTTAAAGAACCGTTTTAGATTAGAACGATTTGAATACGAAGAAGTAGCCACCGAGAGCGTTCGTAGCGTCGTCACCGAAGTTATCCTTATTCGGCATGAACATACCAGCAGTGAACCCAAGATCCACGATATCGTTATAGTTATAGTAGACAAAGACCGCTACTTCTTGTCCACGAGTGAGGAGCCCTGTCTTCTTTATGTAAATGGTATCACCAGCGGCGGTTTCAATGATACCTTTTTTGTCAAACCCATAACCGAAGAAATCGAATCTCACCGATAGCGGGCCAGAAGCATACCCTACGTATACATCGAGTACATTCTGGTTGGTCATCCATGGATCCCAATCCGCTACACATGCAAAGCTAGCTGGAGTCAACATAGTATGTGCTGGTCCGAAGCCGGGCCACCATTTATAGAACCCATAGGTGTACGGGCCATCGAGTGGTGTTGTATAAAGTTCGTTTTTGTCGGTAGTTGATGTATCATCGCCACTGAATGCAGCATAGGCAACACCGAACGAGAACGGTCCTGTTGAGTAACCCACTTTCGCCATATAGTGCATACCACCATAGCTCATATCAGTTAGTTCGTTTTTACCACCCATCATCGTGAACTCAACCACATAGTCCACACCAGCAAAAGGTGAACCTTCCGAATGTACACCGAACCA
>JAGGUB010000054.1 GCA_021158725.1 Caldifarciminota bacterium
GATTTTATCACATCAGGGTATACCAGTAATCGCAGTTTCTTGCCATCAACTCGTACAACCTCCCTGCGTATCAATCTACTGGTGTCATAATCAGGGTCGAAATCGAACATATCCAACCACCCGGTTGCCTTCATTGCTATACTGTCATCTCCATCTATAAGCCACAACTCGGTAAGCATCCACTGGCCGATCGTATCTCGTACATACGATGCGTTAAGTTTCAGTTCGTCACCCAACACACCACCTATGTGGAGCGACTCCTCTGTCAACTTTAATACCTGCCACTTCATCTCTTCATCACCCATACGGTAGCGTACCCATGTACCTTCACGTAGTGCACATCTTCTACCCTTACATCCCATACTGTAAAGAACCATCACACAACAGATTAGACAATCCCATACAAGTAAATATAAGGTTGACCTACGCACGTCAACTTACCTTAGTGGATATCACTCTTGCTCTCTTCTTCTACTACAGCCTTTGCAGCCGCTAACCTCGCCACAGGTACACGATATGGTGAGCAGCTCACATAGTCAAGTCCTACCTTGTGACAGAATGCGATTGAACGTGGTTCACCACCATGTTCACCACAGATACCGACTTCGAGGTCAGGTCGTACCTTTTTACCACGCTCTGTACCTATGCGAACGAGTTCACCCACACCTACAACATCCAGCGATTGAAACGGATCATATGGTAATATACCCTTTTCTATGTATAGGTTTAGGAATTTGGCAACATCATCACGTGAGAACCCAAACGTCGTCTGCGTAAGATCATTCGTACCGAACGAGAAGAATTCCGCATACTTAGCAATCTCATCACTTGTAAGTGCAGCACGTGGCAACTCGATCATCGTACCCACCTTATATTCGATTTCTACCCCATACTGCTCCATAACCTCTTTCGCCACTCTATCTACCACCTCACGTTGGTGTTTGAATTCTTTTGCATCCGCTACCAACGGTATCATTATCTCAGGTATGGGGTTCTTACCCTCTTTTTTGAGCTCACAAGCAGCTTCAAATATTGCACGTGCCTGCATCTCGGTAATTTCAGGGTATGTTATACCAAGTCGACATCCACGATGTCCCAACATTGGGTTGAACTCCGCCAGTGATTCGACCTTCTTCTGAAGCACATCAGGGTCGATACCCAACTCTTTTGCAAGCTCCTCAATCTGTTCCTGTTCCTTAGGTAAGAACTCGTGTAGTGGTGGGTCAAGCGTCCTTATAATGACGGGTAGCCCGTCCATCACATCCAATATCTGTTTGAAGTCTTCCTTCTGCATGGGTAGAAGTTTGGCAAGCGCCTTTTTGCGGTCTTCGGGTGTCTCCGCTATTATCATCTCACGCATCGCCTTAATCCTATCCTCAGCGAAGAACATATGTTCAGTACGGCACAACCCTATACCTTCGGCACCGAACTCACGTGCAACTTTGGCCTGTTCCGGTGTATCCGCATTCGTACGTACACCTAACCTACGTATTTTGTCTGCGTATCGCAAAATTTCCTGAAACTCCGGCACAGTGGCTAACCTCACTTTGGGTAGATCGCCAACGTATACATTACCGGTGGCACCATCGATAGTGATTACGTCACCTTCACGCACTGTCATGCCAGTAGATGTGACAAACTCCTTCTTGTCATAGTTTATGTTGATATTCTCACATCCAACCACACAGGGTTTACCCATACCTCTGGCTACCACTGCTGCGTGTGAGGTCATACCACCACGTTGGGTTAGGATGCCCTCCGCTTTTTTCATACCTACAATATCTTCCGGGGAGGTCTCAAGTCGCACAAGTATAACGGGATCACCCCTATCAGCCCATTCCGCTGCCTCTTCCGATGTAAACACCACCTTACCAGTAGCTGCACCCGGTGATGCCGGTAACCCCTTAGCAATGGGTTCTGCCTTTACATTTGGATCGATCACTGGATGCATGAGCTGCTCGATATCTTCAGGGGTTACCCGTCGGATGGCTTCTTTCTCGTCGATCAACCTCTCCTTAACCATATCGACTGCTATCTTTACGTTGGCGAGCGCAGTACGTTTGCCACGTCGTGTCTGTAACATATAGAGTTTACCACGCTCTATCGTGAACTCAATATCCTGTATATCCTTATAGTGATGTTCTAACAAATCCCTTATCTTCATAAGCTCTTCGTATATGGTGGGCATCTCCTCCTTGAGCTTATCGATAGGTTCCGGTGTCCGTATACCAGCGACTACGTCTTCACCCTGTGCATTACGAAGGTATTCACCGTAGAAGGTTTTATCACCGGTGGCTGGATTCCTTGTGAATGCCACCCCCGTAGCACTATCTTCGCCAAGGTTACCGAATACCATTGTCTGTACATTAGCAGCTGTGTATAGGTCTTCCGGTATACCATGTATCTTACGATATTCGATAGCACGACGGTTGTTCCACGACTTGAACACAGCCTTGATTGCACCCCAAAGTTGTTCCCACGGATCTTGTGGAAACTCCTTACCTGTACGGTCACGTATAAGTTGTTTGAACTTACCCACCAAGTCACGCCAATCTTCTGCCGTCAACTCTATGTCTTGGGTGACACCCTTTTCGTGTTTCTTCTGTTCGATCAGTTTCTCAAACTCCTCATGTGGTATACCCATGACCACATTCCCATACATAGAGACGAGCCGTCTATAGCAGTCATATGCGAAACGTGGGTTGTTGGTTAACTTGCTCAACCCCTCAACACTCTCATCGTTTAACCCTAAATTGAGTATGGTATCCATCATACCAGGCATCGACACCGGTGCACCCGATCGTACCGATACAAGTAACGGATTGTTGGGATCGCCGAACTTACGTCCCATGAGGGATTCGATTCTACTCATCGCTTCACGTACTTGGGGTTCGAGCTCCGGCGGAATCTTACCATCGTTCTCATAGAAGTAACGACATGCCTCCGTAGTTATAGTGAACCCCGGTGGCACAGGTATGCCGAGGTTCGTCATCTCATGTAGGTTGGCACCTTTACCACCCAACAGGTTTACAAGCTTAGCATTACCTTCAGCTTTACCGTCACCAAAGAAATATACCCATTTCTTCGCCATCTTACCTCCTTAATCTAACGCAAAATCGCCATGCTTGATCAGATGTGGCAACAACCCACCATCACCCAATATCTTCAACATCACCGGTGGTAATGGGTTGCTTTTGAGTTCAACCCCACGCGTGAGGTTACGTACAATACCCTTAGCGAGGTCTACTTCGAGTTCGTCACCCTCATGTATTGCATCAGTATCACATTCAACCAATGGCAACCCCACATTGATAGCGTTACGGAAGAATATGCGGGCAAAGCTTTTCGCTAAGACAGCTGCCACCTTGGTCTCACGTAACACCAACGCTGCATGTTCACGTGATGACCCTAACCCAAAATTATAACCGGCGACAACGAAATCACCCGGCTTGAACTTCTCACGAAACTGTGGATCCGCATCCTCTAACGTATGTTTGGCCAGCTCCGGTAGGTTAGACCGCAGATGAAAGTATCTACCTGGTATTATCAAATCTGTTGATATGTTGTCGCCAAACTTCCACGCTCTACCTTTGAGCACCATTTTGTACCTCCAATTTGCTTTTTATAATACGTACAAATTGATGGAGTCAAGTGATTTATGGATATTGTGCCAGCTAACATCGAACACATTGACTGTATCACACTATAACACATTTTACAGGTACTGAGTATTTTAAGGAGGTACAATGAAAAGCTTTCACCAACTTGTGGACGAGATTTTAGAACTCAGGTGGCAATCCTCACCTGTTACCGCCACATTTGATGGTATACACAAA
>JAGGUB010000055.1 GCA_021158725.1 Caldifarciminota bacterium
AAATGGGTTACATTTTGCATTTTTCATTTTGCAATCTGCATTTTTCAATCCGCGTTGAGCGATTGCGCTTAGCTATCGGATGATGGCTAATTTGCCAATCTTTTCTTTACCGTCGGGTGTCACTATCTGGTAGATGTAGAGGCCGCTGACCACTTCTTGACCCTCGTTTGTTAACATATCCCAGTACGTGGCACCTGCTTCGGGGGCTTCAGCTTCGTAGTCGATCTCTCTAATTAGTAAGCCGGCGGTGTTGAAGATCCTGATCTTACAGCGTGATGGTAGCCCAAAGAACCATACCTTATGCTCGTAGCGGGTGGCATCCCATGGTGCACGTATGTAATAGGGGTTGGGTACCACATACACGCTGTCGAGTGAGTAATCGGGTTTCGGCCTGTATGGGTAGGTCACAATACGGAATACGTCGTCAGTGGTTAGCTTTTTGAGCGTTTTTACGTAGAATATGTCACCAGGTTCGGGGGGATGAGGTTCCCCGGTTGTGGGTTCGTGTAACGTGAAGTACCCCATGAGTTGACCATCGGGTGAAAATATACGAAGGTATTCACCTGGCTCCCATATCGTATCGTGGTCGAGGTCACGTAGCCAGAACTCGGTAAATGTATCGAGGGTGACGTTCCAGATATATAGATATGCTGGGAAGCCATGATATCCATAGCATACGGTGTCGGTGAACCTTATCTCGTAATCGTAAGGGGTGAACTCCCTCTGTGAGGTGTATCGGATTTCGTAATTGGAGTCACCTTCTCTCCAGTAGCTGGTGGAACTGTCGATCACGTACTCGGAATCGGGGTAGTTTTCTTCCATAAAGATAAACTCCAGTATGTAGCCTTGCAGTTCCTTGAATAACTCAAGATAGTAGGGGTCCATTTTCGTCAATTCAATGGAATCATACAATAGGCTATCGGATTGCCAGATCTGTGCGTAATCGGGGCCATCGGTACCTGTAAACTTTATGGTTAACGTGCATGCGGGTACGATGCCGGGGTTGGTGATGATCACATCACCTGTGTAGCTACAGATACCGGTGGTATGCTCTATATCGCCACGTGCTTGCTCGTAATCGGCGGCCAACTTGGCGTAGGGGATAACCCAGTAGGTTTTGCCGGTTTTACCACTTTCGAGTGAACCCACCCCATACGTAGGTAATGGTCGCGAATATGAAGTAACCGTGTAGTAGTATGTGATGCCAGGGGTTAGACCCTCGTCTATGAAATAATGGCGTAAACCGGTTTGGGGGCCAATCTCTTCGCTACGATATACGTCGATGATGAACTCCTCACCTGCTTGTGGGCTGACGGGGTTGCTTACACCGGGAGAGAATTCGCCATCTTTTATCGCAAATATCATGCTATCGATTAGTATCCATGCACCTGATATGTAGCCAGGATATGTGTCGTAGGTTCTCAACCTTATCGTATCGCGGATGATGGCGAACCCGTCACCTATGCTGGGGGTGGGATTGTACTCGTAAAATGTGAGCTCACCATCGGTAACCTTAGCGATGATTATGTCGTTGTTTGTGATGAACCGTACCTTATATGAGCCGGCGGGTGTGACCACATCACCGGTATGGGTTCTAAGGAACCGTACGAACCTGGCAGTAGCTGTGGATACACCAGCTGTGTGGGTGATTATTACCGTGTCGGGTGTACGTGTATCAGGTAGATCGTACTCGGCGATCAATTCCCAATCCTCTGGTAACCCGGTGAGGCTACGATATACGCGGTAGCCTTCGAACGTCTTCAACCCCGTCATCGGACATACATAATGTTCGGCACGATCGTCCCATGAGATGTAAGCTTTGCATTCACCAGGTACTACAACGACTTGTGGTGATGGTGGGGGTGCAAACCCCATATAGCCAGTGTTGAACTGCTTGATAGCGTATTGGGCGTGTTCACAGAGCTCTTCGTAGGTGAGTCCGACCACAACAGCTACGGTGAATGAGATCTCCTCACCCGGCATAAGTACGGGGTATGGGCCTGAAACCGATAGCTGTCGTACATCCATGGGTGAAGTGTATGTCATGAACGATGTATCGGTCATCATCTGATATTTTATCGAATCTGTAGCATCGTCGTCGATGATATCACCATGTAGCCAGGTAAGGAAGCCGGTCATCCCTATATCGCCAGGGGTTTCGACCATCACACATCCTACATAACCGGCGGGTGTTTTCCAACCAGGTTCTTGTGCATCGCTATCATACGTGTAGCCGAGGTTGAGCTCACGATTGTAGCCGATCATGTCGTCCCATGCACCTTGGGGTTCGGAGTTTTCGCTACCTACGTCGTTGTCCATGAAGTAACCCACATAGACGTTTTTGAGCGGAAAATCGTTCATATTGCGTATCTTGTAGCTGAAATACACATAATCGTCGTTGTATTCGTAGTTCCACGAGTAGGTACGTTGTTCGATACGGATGCCGAGCCCATGTACATCGTATGGGCCTGCATCACGTATCCATAGGACTGTGGCTTCGTCGGGTGGGATCCAATCACCAGCTACGGCGTAGGTTTCTTGCATCGCTACTATATCGCCACGTGAGGGGTCGACTTCGGTGCCAGGTGGCCGCCGTACGTTTATGGATGTATCTGCAAACGGCCATAGTGCTTGGTAAGAGGCTTGTGACATGCCGGGTTGCACGAATAGGTAGTCGCCTTCACCTTCGTAACCGTAACCTTTTGGTATACGCATGTCGCTGAAGTATAGGCCTAAACCGCTGAAGTCTTTACCGGCAAGATCTTCAGCTTCGGGTACGGACATGGCACCTAAGTCCGAGTAGTAACAGCCCTTGCTGACACGGGGTTGCCAGATGGTATCACCATCCTCTATTATGGGGTAGAGGGCGCCTACCCATATGCCGGAGGCCCAGATGTAGTATTGACCGGAACCTGCGGGGTATTCGCCGTTTAACCCCCACAAGCTGCGATCGAGTGCACCCCATGGGAAAGTGCCATCATAGTATTGCCAATCCGGTGGACGACCAAATATGCCACCTTGTAGGGTGTTGCTGATACAGAGGTCACGTAGCAACCCTATGCCAGCCCAGGCGACTATCCACCAGTCGGCTGGCCTGTCCGAGACTTCGCCTTTGAAGCTGGGATGTGGTTGATATGGGTTTTGCCAGGGGAAGTAATCTGAATTATCCAAACGTGCGAGTAACGAACCAGGTATGATGACCAACATAATGGATATTATGATAAAAGCACGCATGATGCCTCCTCAGAGGGTTATCTTGATACCTACTCTTATTCGACGTGGTGCATTGAAATGAGCTGGGTTGGTGACACGTACCTTCCAGTACCTGTATACTTCGTTGTAGAAATCGCGATCGTTATTGTATACACGTGGATCCCATACGGGGGCACAACCGTTATCGTCAGGTTTACCAGTAGTTGCGTAGACATCTACGGGGTAGCGCCAATCCGGTACGTTACGTATGTCCAAGAATATCGTTAGCGGTAACCTACCCAGGTGTAACTCCTTCTGCACGTACATGTCGAGATCCTGTACCGGTGGTAGACGTTTGGAGCCTGGCATACCGGGACGACCTTTCTTATCCATAGGTGTATACGGTAAACCTGACGTATACTGATATATTAGGTTGATGTAGAGGTTGGAGAGCGGTTTGATACCGAAGATGGTTGGACCCCAACCTTCTGGTAGCTCCAGCTTGATGTCCGCCTTTATGGTGTGAGGGGATTCGAACTCCAGCGGGTACTCGGATTTGGGTGGTTCAACACCTGATGCCCTGTACCTGTAGTAGAATTCGCGTGAGGATGAGCCTGTACCTTTGGCACTTTGATATGAGTAACCTATTGTACCATAGATTAGTCCGCTACGACGTTTGATGAGTGCTATGTCGATACCTTTGATGACGGCATAATCTTCGAGCACATAGATTGTGTAGCTGGCAAGCTTCTTCTTCCAGATGGTGTTGATCTGACGTGATGCGAGTAGGTTTTCGACATCCTTGTGATAGAATGTTATACCTAATGCGATGTCGGAGGTAAACGCATACTGGAAGCCGGCTTCGTAGGCGATGGTCTTTTCAGGTGGTAGGTTGGGGTTACCTATGAGTGGTAAGCCGGAGGTGATGTCAGCTTCGAGGTTCTGATACATTTCACCAAACTCTACTGGTTGTACGAACTGCCCATAATGGGCGTACATCTTGGATCTATCAGTCATCGCAAACAGTATACCGAACCGCGGTGATACGTAGATTTTGGGTGTTGCCCAGGCTTTGCCAGCGTCGAGGCTGTCAAGCTTTACGTAGAATAAGGATCTGGGGTCAAGGTAATCGATACGGATGCCGGGCTTGAGTACCAAGTCTTCGTATTCGATCTTATCCTGTATGTATGCATCGGCGAGGATTGGATTCTTACGGTAATGGTCGAGGTATGGGTTTTTGTTCACGAATTGTATGTTGGTGAGCCGCAGATCGTGCCACATGAGTGAACCGCCGAGCTTAACGAGATGATAGTCACCTATCTGTGAGGATATGGAGAATTTGATTATGTACTTGCTGGTGTTACGTTGATGCCATATGGGGTAGAAGTAGTATGCGAATGCGGTACCTTCGGTGAGCCACCACCAGGGGCCACTATTGTAGCGGATGAGGTACATGTTGCCACTGGGTTCCATCTCGTCCTCGGTGATCTCACCGTTGAGGTAACGGTGGACGTCCTCGATGTATTGGTTGATGTCAAACCTATGGTATACGAGGGTGGAATCAACTATCATCCATGTGTTTACCTCGTAGTAGCGATCGTTGAGCGCTTCAACCGCATGTTCGAGCTTCTCGAGTGTATCGTCACCTACCCAGTACCATTTGCCGGTGGATTCATCCCAATACCCGTAATGTTTGATGTTTTCGTAGTACCACATCCAGGCACGTTCGGCAGACCAGCCGGGTGACCATTCTTGCCACATGGGGTCGTACCAACCTGAATCCACGGCTACGCTGACCCATGGTAACCGGTAGCCGATGGCTTTCCAGTCGTTGAAATGTTTACCATCCTGTGCGCTTAGCTTGTAATAGGTGTTGAAGTAACCTATGTTGAGCTCGTAGAAGGTTCGGTTTGATAGCGTATGGGTGATCTTTAAGTTGATACGTGAGTTACCACGTTGATAGAGTGGGGTCTCCTTTAACCAGCTACCCCACATACGGCTATGATCGTAGGAGTGCCATCGCCGATAACCGGCATCTACACTTAGGATGGAGGTGAACCAGCTGATGGGTTGCCAGAATAGCTTCATGGTACCACTGTAATTATGTAGGTCGTTGTGTGGCAAGATAGGGGGGTGTTTATCCTGTAGGATACGATCGACGAAGCTATCGAAGTTGTCTTTGGTGAGCTCAAAGCTACCGCGGTCGATTAAGTTACCGGAGAAGAAGCAGGTGAGCTTTCTATTCTCACGATGTATGAGCGGTAGACCGAATGCAAGTGAAACCCTATTGTATTTTGTTGAGTAGCGTGGGATGAATGCATCGGTACGATACTCGAGCGAGAATTCGGGTCTATCTCTACCCTTTTTGGTGATGATGTTAACGATACCGCTCATGGCGTGCCCGTACTCGGCATCGAATCCACCCGTGTATACCGACATCTCAGCGATAGCGATGTTATCGAGTATGATGCCGGGTTGCATGTTGACGGGGTCGTTGACATTGATGCCATCAACTATGTAGGCGACTTCACCGGTACGGCCACCTCTTATGTGTAAGCCACCGGATAGCCCGGCATGGGTTTCGACTGCACCTAACTGGGTGGATACAACTTCACGATAGTCGGTGGCGGGCATGCGTTCGATATCTTCACCACGTAAGATGCGTGCGGAGGCGGTGACATCACGTTGTACGATGGGACGTGTGGAGGTGACAACAATCTCTATGCCTTTGATGGCTTTGGGGGTGAGCACGAAATTGACGACAGTGGTGAGGTCGGCGGATACCTGTACGTTGGTCTTCGTAACTGTATGGTATGCGACATGTGAAGCTTTCACCGTGTAGGTGCCGGGAGGGATGTTGATTATCACGTAACGACCGTTTTTGTCGGTAGCTGCTCCGAAGGGGGTGCCAACCACTATGATGTTGACGTAGGGGATGGGTTTGCCAGTCTCCTTGTCGGTTACTACGCCGGTGATCTTACCGGTGATACCAGCATATAGTGATGAAACTATAAAGAGTGACAAAAGGATTAATGCAACAGCTCGCATTTTGCCTCCCATTCTGCTATTTAATATTAACTTGTTTGGGGGATAGACAACCTCCAATAAGGTAGATTAACTACGTTGGTGCTTGACTTGATGTCATCATCCCTTATATATTAAGTAACGGCGGCGTAGCTCAGTTGGTAGAGCAGCGGAATCATAATCCGCGTGTCGGGGGTTCGAGGCCCTCCGCCGCCATCCCCATGAATTGTATGGATGTATGGGATAAGATTGTCGCACACACAGAGGAGATCATTTTACCTGAAGAGCTTAAGGAGCGGCTTGCACGTGGTAAACCGCTACGTGTGAAGTTGGGTATCGATCCCACTGCACCTGACGTACATCTGGGGTGGGCAACAGTGTTGTGGAAGTTGCGTCAATTTCAGGAGCTGGGTCATACAGCGGTGTTGATTGTGGGTGACTTCACTGCTAAGATAGGCGACCCGTCAGGGCAGTCGAAGACCAGACCGCAGTTGAGTGACGAGCAGATAAGGGAGAACATGAGACATTACCAGGAACAGATATTTAAAATATTGATACCTGAGTATACGGAGTTCAGATACAACAGTGAATGGCTGTCACAGATGAGGTTGGACGACCTGATAAGGCTTGCATCTAAGGTGACGGTGGCACAGCTGCTGGTGAGGGAGGACTTTAACACACGTTACAGGGAGGGTACCCCCATAGCGTTACATGAGTTCCTGTATCCGGTGATACAGGGGTATGATTCGGTGATGGTGAAAGCGGATGTGGAGATTGGTGGTAGGGATCAGAAGTTCAATTTCCTGCTGGCACGTGAGTTACAGCGATATTATGGGCAGGAGCCGGAGGTGTTGGTGTTGATGCCGTTGCTGTTGGGTACGGATGGTGTACGTAAGATGAGCCAGAGCTTGGGTAATTACATAGGGATAAGTGAGCCACCAGATGAGATGTATGGTAAGATAATGTCGATACCGGATGAACTTATACCACATTATTATGAGCTGGTGTTACGTTATCCAAAGGATGAGGTTAACAAAATAGCGGGGGTGATCAAATCGGGTAAGGTTAACCCACGTGATTTGAAGGCTAAGCTGGCGTGGGAGGTGGTTAAGTTATATCACTCAGAAGATGCAGCTGATAAAGCAGCGGATAGGTTCGACCGCATATTCAGTAAGCGTGAGCTACCGGAGGAGATGCCCACCTTTAAGCTACCCGCACGTAAGATGCGTATTGTGGATATAATCCACGAGATAGGGTACAGTGGGTCGAGGAGCGAAGCTAAGCGGTTGATACGGCAGGGTGGGGTTAAGGTCAACGGTAAGGTGGTGGATGATGTGGAGCAGGAGATAGATCTACAAGCTGGGGTGGTGTTGAAGGTGGGTAAACGCAAGTTTGCACGTGTGGTGTATGGGGGAGATACTACCAGTAGATAAGCAAGATATTGATGAGATAACACGTCTGTTGAGGGAGACACTCATATTTGACGAAATTAGCATACCATTGGTATACGAGAAGATATGGGAGGATGGGGATTATAAGCCTGAGCTTACACTCAAGTACGTGGAGGGTGGTAGGATTGTTGGTATGATAATGGGTGTGAAGCGTGACACGA
>JAGGUB010000118.1 GCA_021158725.1 Caldifarciminota bacterium
AGGTTTTGACAATAGAGGGGGTGTTAAAATGGCGGAGCCATCCCTTTATACAGTCGGGGATGAGGGTGAACTCGTCGCCCTCCGCTATTTGCAGCTCAATGGTTACGAAATACTGTCACGCAACTATCGCAAGAAACGCGGTGAGCTGGACATCGTCTGCCACAAGGATGGTGTGATAGTTTTTATCGAAGTAAAGACAAGACGTGAGCAGCAGTTTGGGCATCCGTTCGAAAGTATCACCACACGTAAGAAGCAACAGCTGATAAAGATGGCGAAACAGTATCTAGTGGAACACAATCTATGGGATAAGACTTATGTAAGGTTTGACGTTATAGGGGTGAGCTGGCCCAAGGATGGCAACCCATCCATCGAACATATCGTGGATGCATTCCGTGTAGGTGGATGATAGCGCGTGTGAATTCGAGTGCTGTTGTGGGGATTGAGGGATACATTGTTAATGTGGAGGTTGATATATCAAAAGGGTTACCTTCTTTTTCGACGGTTGGGTTACCCGATAGCGCCATAAAGGAATCACGCAACCGCGTAGAGATGGCTATCAAAAACAGTGGGCTGGATTTCCCAATCGGTAAGATAACGATAAACCTTGCACCCGCCGATATACGTAAGGAGGGGTCGGCGTTCGACCTACCTATAGCATTGGGTATCTTGAAAGCGGCTGGTGTGATAAATGCCAACCTTGACGAGTTTATAGTGTTGGGTGAGCTATCACTTGATGGCAAGGTACGTGGTGTACGTGGTGTGTTACCGGTTACAATATCGGCACATTCGAAGGGGTTTGATAAGTTTATTGTACCGCGTGATAATGCTAACGAGGCAGCTATCGTGAAGGGTGTAACTGTATATCCGGTTGATAGCCTGTTGGAGGCGGTATCGTTTCTTAACGGTGTGCTGGACATACAACCACATAGCATAGATATCGATTCGATATGGGAGCGTGCACGTGTATATGATGTCGATTTCCAGGATGTTAGGGGGCAAGAGGGTGCCAAACGTGCACTCGAGATAGCGGCTGCTGGTGGACATAATGTGTTGATGATTGGGCCACCTGGTGCAGGTAAGACGATGCTCGCTAAGCGGTTACCGACGATATTGCCACCACTTAGCTTGGAGGAGGCACTTGAGACCACTAAGGTACATAGTGTGGCGGGTTTGTTGGGTAGAGAGCAAGCGCTGGTGGGGGTACGCCCGTTTAGGGCGCCACATCATACGATATCAGATGCGGGACTTATAGGGGGTGGACACTTTCCAACACCGGGTGAGGTGAGCCTCGCCCATAATGGGGTGTTGTTTTTGGATGAGTTTCCTGAATTCAACCGTCGCGTGTTGGAAGCGTTACGGCAACCGATGGAGGATGGTGAGGTTACCATATCACGTGCAACTATGAGGGTGACGTTTCCGGCGAGATTTATGTTGGTAGCTGCTATGAACCCATGTCCGTGTGGGTACTTTGGTGATCCACGACATAACTGTACGTGTACGCCTGCAGCTATACAGCGATATGTGTCGAAGATATCGGGCCCACTACTTGATCGTATCGATATACATATTGAGGTGCCAGCACTTACGTTCGATGAGCTACGTAGTAAAAGTGTAGGTGAACCGTCGTCCAAAATACGTGAACGTGTGACAGAGGCGAGACGACGGCAACTTGAACGCTACAAAGATGTTGGCATATACTCGAATGCACAGCTGTCGGGTAAGCTACTGGAGAAGTATTGTGAGCTCGATAGCACAGTGGAAGATTTGTTACGTACTGCGATAGAGCAGTTTGGGTTCTCTGCACGTGCATACACGAGGATAGTCAAGGTAGCCAGAACGATAGCCGATCTGGAAGGTAGTGACAGGATTCGACCTGAACACGTTGGTGAAGCAATCCAATATCGGACGCTCGACCGCAAGTATTGGATTAGATGATAATCGCTATAGTGGGGTTGGGGAATGTAGGGGTGACGGTTGCAAAGGGGTTAGCCCGAAAAGGGGTGGATCTTCTTTTGGTATCAAGGGATCATAACAAAGCACATAGGTTAGCCGAGGAGATAGGGGGGAGGGTAGCCACTTATGAGCAAGTTAAATCAGCAGACGCTGTAATCCTTACGGTACCGGATGATGTGATAAGGGATGTACGAGAGAAACTGGGTAAGTTACCCCAACATCTGGTGCTTGTACATACGAGTGGTGCATATCCCGCAAGCATACTGGAGCATGGACGATCTGTGGCGATACATCCAGTCTATTCGTTTCCGTTTGCGTTGGCACCTGAGGAGTTGCAAGGAATATACTGGATTATAGAGGGTGAGGCGGTGGAGTTTGGTAAGAAGTTAGTGGGGTTACTCGATGGCAGGTATGTGGTGGTGAAGTCGTCAGTGAAGCCTGATTACCATGCGGTGCTGGTGGCATTGGTTAAAGGGATGCTATCACTTATGGGTGATGTTGAACGTGCGTGGAAGTTGTTGGGGCTCGATACTGAGATATACAAACCTATGGTGAAAGGTATAATCGAACGTATATCTAAATATCCGATAGATAAGCTGCTGACAGGGCCACAGGTACGTAGTGATACACAGTTGTGGGAGCTGGAGGTTAACCTCATCCATGGTAAGTTTGGCTGGTTAGCAAAGTATCTGGAGGATAATTGATATTGCTGGTCTGGCTGGTTGTGTTACCGTTTACACAAGAGGTGTTGGAGTATGATGCATATTTTGGCCCCATAAAGGCGGGGTATATAAGGTTGGAATATGAAAAGATGGGTGATACCTTGCGGATCTGTGAGATACAACAGACTACGGGTATAGTTAGTTGGTTCTATAAAGTAGCGGACATGTATGAGGTGTTAACGGATACCAGCTTCCGTGTTATGTACTACGAGGATAGTGTACACGAAGGTAATTATCGACGCCGTACGAGGGTGAGGTTTATCCCTGTAAGTGAATCATTACTCGCCATATACGATGGTGATACGGTGAAGGTGCCACAACATGTACATACGGTTATATCGTTAATATACTTTTTGCGTACACTTGATTTGGGTGACGATACTACCATAAGGGTGTTGGTGCATTCGAACAAGAAGACGATAGATGTGCCGGTGGATATACGTAAGGTGGGTGATGTGTGGGAGGTAGCACCACATACTGAGGAGCTAAAGATATTTGCGAAAGAAGGTATGCGTATCTATTATGATAGTGATATGATACCGTTTTTGTTGAAGGTACGGTTCTTTTTTGGTTACCTTGAAGCTCAGCTAAAGAATAGGGTGGTGAAGTAGCTACTCTTTCTTGGGAGGAGGAGGTACCTCCAGTTGTAGCATTTTGTCAACCACATTCATTATTGCTTGGGTAGCGGGTGAATCGGGATACTCGATTACGAATGGTTTACCGTAATCCGAAGCTTCGACTATTTTGGTATCCATCGGTATGCTACCGAGTAGTGGGATACCCATTTCAGTTGATATGCGGGTGCCACCACCTCTCCTGAATATATCTATAGGCTTACCACAATGTGGACATATAAGGGTGCTCATATTCTCTATAACACCTAACAGCTTGAGGTTGAGCCGTTTGGCAAAATTTACAGCTTTACGGCAATCAAGTAGCGAAAGCTCTTGTGGTGTGGTGACAACGATTGCAGAGGTTGCGGGTAACAATTGTGCCACTGATAAGGGTTCATCACCCGTGCCAGGAGGCGAATCGATTATTAACCAATCGAGTTTACCCCAATCCACCTGTTCAAGTAGTTGACGGATGGCGTTGTGTTTCATAGGGCCACGCCAGATTATGGGGGTGGAGGGGTCGGGTAACATATACGCGATGGAGATGAGTTTGAGCTTGGGTGTCACCATTACAGGGTGTATTTTGTTGTGTTCATCGACGGATAGGTGTTTATCTTCTACACCTAAGATTTTGGGTAGGTTAGGCCCGTGTATGTCTACATCCAGAAGACCTACATCTCTACCACGTAAGGTGAGCCCAAGCGCTATGTTGGCAGCGATGGTACTCTTACCGACACCACCTTTGCCACTGAATACCAGCACACTATTGGGGGCGATCTTGTTTACTATTGGGTGTGTGGATGACATATCTGGTATGCTGTCTATCGTTAGAACTGATAGCCAGCTAACAATAACAGCTGCAGTTTGTGGGTAGCACGGAATACGTAGTCGATGTCGAGCTCGACAAATACTGGTATGATGGGTGGTGCGAATATGGCATCACCGTTTAGTGCGATGGCGGTGCTGGTTGTATCAGCAAGCTTGAGTGAGTGTAAGCCACCACCTACACCTATCTTAAACATGGGGATCGTACGTAGGTGTACACCAGCTATTAGGCGGATGTCTTGGTCTTTACCTTTAAAACTCAACCCAGCATCACCATAAAACCCTACAGGCATAAGAGGGGGTGAGATGGAGAGCCCCGCCCCTACATAGGCCCAGGTCTGTAGGGAGTCGTCAACCCAGTTGTAGCTGATACCACCCTTGACCGCAGGGCTTATGGTACCTGCATATGCGGTGAAACTGGCTATCAGGCACAGGATAGCTGCAAAGGTTCTCATGTCAGCTCCTTTTCCACTTTAAATAAGGGGTTTTGCTGAAAGTCAAGTGATACGAGATGAAGGTGGTTGACTG
>JAGGUB010000021.1 GCA_021158725.1 Caldifarciminota bacterium
GGGTGTACTCTTCGCCAATATAGGGGTTTCGATTTCGATAAACCCATGTTCATCCAGGTACCTGCGTATCTCACGTACCACTGTTGCACGAAGGATTATATTACGTTGTACTGCAGGGCGTCGCAGATCCAAGTATCGGTACCTCAACCTCAACTCTGGACGTACCTTTACATCATCCGCGATAACAAACGGTGGTACCTTTGCCTCTGCGAGCAGGTGTACATCATCTGCCAGCACCTCTATCTCACCGGTTGCCATGTTCGGGTTTATAGCATCGGGTGGCCGTTCGCGTACCTCACCTGTGACTTCGATGATAAACTCGCTACGCCAGCGTTTGACACGATCGATCAGCTCACGCTTATCCACCACCACCTGTGTCACACCGTACCTATCACGTAGGTTGATAAAGAATATACCACCATGATCTCGTAAGCTGCTGATCCAACCCAACAACGTCACCCGCTTACCGATGTGTGACTTACGAAGTTCCCCACACGTGTGTGTTCTCTTTTTGAAGCATAAGCTCACGTGGGATTGGTACGAACACATCTGCTACCTCCTTAAGGTCAGCCGCTGTGTTGTGTGTAAACCCATATACCTCAACTTTGGGGCCTTTCAACTTTATGCGTTTCAACACCGGTACGAAGTCGCCGTCACCACTCACAAGGGCTACCACATCGAGCTGATCCGCCAACTCTATCATATCCAACGCTATCTCCATGTCCCAATCACCCTCGAGTGTACCATCCGCATGGCGGATGAGCTCCTTACGCTTAACCGTGTACGACCGGTGGTCCAGAAATTGGAAGAACCCTTTCTGATCGATGTCT
This sequence comes from Caldifarciminota bacterium, assembly GCA_021158725.1. Lineage (GTDB taxonomy): Bacteria > Hydrothermota > UBA3073 > NMUJ01 > NMUJ01 > NMUJ01. Next base: position 831 of record JAGGUB010000021.1, read on the forward strand.
GGATTCTCTATCACATACGCGTATGCGATCACCAATCTCCGATTACCGACAATAAATGGTAGCAATTTACCGAAGTCGAGCCTCGCATTGTATTCCTTCTTGGCACCATAGAATACATTCTGTACGTCGACGAACACACCCACCCGTATTTCGGTCTCCTTACGTAACCTGTGTAGTGATGCAAGCTCACGTTCAAGTGCCGTAATACGACGGTGATAGGTTCTTAATAGCTCCAAAATATCTTTGTTGGGATCAACTTGCCTTTTTCTGAACCTCATCTTTACCTCACCATCTATAAAGTACTGTATAATTTACCTTCTTCTCGCCATCTGCAGGTACTTTAACCTTAAACTCTACCGTATATGCGTCGAGCTTTGTGTACTCATCCGATACCTCTATTATCTCCCAGTCCCCATACAGGCGTTCTATAACCCTAACTTCCACATCCTCTTCTTTATGGTTACGTAGTACTATTTGCCAACTCTCCTCACGCATATTTCTATCCAGCTTACGTCTGTTGATAAGCTTACGTTCGCCGATGATATCGAATGCATCACCAAGATAAAGCCTCACCATTTCATCCTTAGCGGTATGATTTATTGCATCTTCACCTATGAATTCCAAGCTACCATCTACGTCCTCCCTGTATATACGTACTACACCTGCCGGTAACGGTATACCCAATCCATTCTGTTTGCTGTTTTGGAATTCCAGCTTCACCTTGGCGTTATGTCCACCTTCGTAGGTGTAGACCTTATTTACGGTTACATCACGTGGTGATACAAACATTATCTGTTTCTCTTGGTTATCCTTGATGGTTGTGGTAGCTTTCAAATCATACACGTGATACTCGAAGAATGCACGCTCTTCGAACCTTGGGGCTGCCTTCTCAAATTCCACCACTTCAGCTACCGGTCGTGGTGGTATACCTTTCGCTACACGATGTACCTCACCCGCCACGAGCTTAAGTTTTGCATCCTCGTAGGTGGCACCTGATCTATTCGTTATGGTGACCCAACCACCAAAGTTGAGCTTTTTCTCATCCTTCGACAGTATACCCACATAGTTAGCGCGCCACCACAACCCCTCCGTCATGTATGTGATAGTACCCTTACGTTTGCCGCTGGATTTGGCATCCACCAACCACACAAGTGTCGGACGTGTAATCAACCCCTCCGGTAAGCTTGGAAATTCCACCTTCTGGGTTGCATTTACCTGTAGGGTGACCACCCCTTTTTCCGTTTGTAGCGTTATCACACCACCCTCATACGCGAGTAGCTTACCGTGTTCGATACCTTCCTTCGTATAGACCGTGATCTCCTTATCGATGTACTTTTGGAACAGCTTATCGTGGCTCACCAGATCGTATTCGTAATTCTGCTCCAGGATCTCCACATCCTTAGCTTCAAACGACACAGATGTAGGATCTATCTTAGCTGCTACATCTGTAAACCGTACCTCCTGTATCCCCTTCTTGAACTCAAATTCACGTGTCTCTTTTATTACACCCAAGTTGTTGTTATACACCGTCACTTTAATTCCAGTTAGTATCAACATCACCCATACCAACATGTCACCTCCTTATGGTATAATATAACATAAAATCGATAAATCACAACCTGACTATCATGTGTGGGATCCTTGTGGGGTTAAACATTCTCGATGAGTATCAATAAATCCAATGTTCTCAGGGCTGCAAGCTCTAATCAACCCCGCATCTGTTACGTGAAGTTGTTTTTAAATCTTTACCTATATGCTACAATCCTTCATGCTCAACCAA
>JAGGUB010000079.1 GCA_021158725.1 Caldifarciminota bacterium
AAAAATACGATGGATAAACTGGGTATACCGGTGAAACTCATGATATACCCGAAGCTTGGGCATGCCGCACCACCTGGTGGTGAGATAACCAAAGCATTCAAGTGGCTACAAAAGTAATAAGGGGGTTACATGGGTAAGGTAAATGTTCGAGTAGGTGGCTCATTTGTTGGAGGTGGCCTGATACTGGCGTTGGGTGTTATTGCATTGTTACGATACTTTGGTGTAGTGCATGCGATATGGCCAGTGTTTTGGCCGGTTGCACTTATAATTATTGGGATAGGAACGATTATTGGAAGGTTTACAAAAGTTTAGATTTAGGTAACCAACGAGAGATGTTGAAAGATAGAGAAGATGCATTGGGGCATGCACTTTATGATTATTTGATGCATAAAGGTGGGGTGGAGATCATCGAACGTGACGATGGTTACTTCGATGTGAGTGGTGGGCCAGCCGCATACTTTACAGAATATGAGGGATGGGCAGATCATGAGAAACACGCAATGCAATACGTCAACGGTAGGGTACTCGATATAGGGTGTGGTGCAGGTAGACATACCTTGTATCTACAAAATAAAGGGGTGGAAGTGGTAGGTATCGACATATCGCCGTTAGCGGTGAAGGTGTGTAAATTACGTGGGGTTAAAGATGTGAGGGTGATGTCGATCACCCAGATAAATGAGGGGTTGGGTAAGTTCGATACAATCCTTATGATGGGTAATAACTTTGGGCTGTTCGGTAGCTACAAACGTGCACGCTGGTTATTGAAGAAATTCCGTAAGATTACAAACGAAGCTGCCATTATAATAGCGGAGATACGTGACCCATACAAAACGGATGTACCGGAGCATCTCGAGTATCACGAACTCAACCGCAAACGCGGTAGGATGGCGGGTCAGGTAAGGATCAGAATAAGGTACAAAAGGTATGTGACACCATGGTTTGACTATCTGTTTGTATCAAAGGATGAGCTGCTACAGATACTCGAAGGTACGGGGTGGAGACTGAAGCATATAATAGATCCAGATAACCCAGTATACATAGCGGTGATCCAAAAGGAAAAGGTTGCTGGATAATGGATGGTAACATGTCGATAGTGTCTGCAATATTTCTTTTGTTCCTGGTGATGGATCCCCTCGGTAACGTACCGTTATTCCTTACAGCGCTTAAGGATGTGGATCCCACGCGACGTAAACGCGTGATAATGCGTGAAATGCTCATAGCGTTGGGTATCTTGATACTATTTTTGGTAGGTGGCCGATACATACTGGGGGTGTTGGGGATCACTGAACCATCATTAAGTATAGCTGGTGGTATAGTGTTGTTCATCATAGCACTTAAGATGATATTTGTTGGCAGTATGCCAGGTGTGGAAGTTGAGGGTGAACCCTTCATCGTACCGTTGGCTATTCCGTTGGTGGCGGGACCGTCGACATTGACCACACTTATGTTGTTGGCAAGACGTGAACCCTCACGTATGTGGGCATGGTTGTTGGCACTAATATGTGCATGGGGTATATCTGCGGTTATACTGGTGTCATCGGAGAGATTGGGTCGCATACTTGGTAGACGTGGACTTATTGCACTTGAGCGATTGATGGGCTTGATACTGACGATGGTGGCAGCACAGATGTTTTTGACGGGGTTGAAACAATTCATAGGGAGCTGATAGCGGGCTAACTTTTGGGTTGCATTTTGGTATTATACGATAGTTTATAATAAAGGGAAGGTAGAGAAATGAGAGCACCTAAAACCAAGGAAGTAGCCAAACCCGGACGTAAGTATCTGTTTGTGTGTGATTTCGATAGAACGTTGAGTTTCGACGATACAGGTGTGGTGTTGAGCATGAAGATAGGGATAAACCCAGACGAATACGATAAAAAGGTGAACGAAGTACGTAAGCGTAACATTGCACAGCTGGGTGGTGAGCTCGCATATCTCATAATCAGTGACCCAGACTACAAAGGTAAGGTTACCAAAAAGCTATTTGAAGAGGTAGGTGCAGAGGTACGACTCAAGAAGAATATCGCCGAACTCATGAGGATACTGAGTGAGGGGATGGATGGTAACACATTCTGTTGTTACGTATTGTCGGCATGTCCTCAAGATATCATAACAACTGCATTGAGTGGGATTCTGGCACCCGACCACATATATGGGACTGTCTTCATATACGATGAAGATGGTAAGGTTAAAGACATAAAGCATACATGTGCAGGCCAGGGTAAAGTGGCGATACTCGATAGCTTACGTGAGAAGGAACGTGTACCACGTGATGGTATAATTTACGTGGGTGATGGGTTGTCCGACCTACACGTGATGCTACACGTAAGCGCGTATGGGGGGTATCCGATTGCGGTGTCGGCATCACCATATCTGGGGCATATCTCCAAACGTACTGTGCTGTCAGATAATGCATTGAGCATACTGGTACCTATACTGGAAGATATCATGGGGTATCGTGAAAATCGGATCAAGGCGTTCTTTGAGGAGATAGGGCATACGATTTCTGAGTGGAGTAGGGCGAAGATCGACTGGATAACCTTAGAGGATTAACCAATACAGCTCATCCATTTGTAGTATAAATTGACGTCTATGAGATTTTGGCGTCCTGAAAGCATACACTATGTGGCATTGTTGGTGGTGATAATATTGTTTCTCGTGATACATGAGGGTACACATGTGATTGCAGCGAAGCTGGTTGGTACACCTTTAACATACAAATTACATATGTATGGGGTTGAGAAACGGTTTACAACCCCTATCTACAAAGGTGTGAAATTAGCATTCATCTACGGGGTCAGCAGTATCGTCACTATTTTGTTGGGCTACATTGGGTTCGTACAGCGGGGTAGGTTGGCGAAGCTACGTAATGGGTTTATTGGTGTATGTGGGTTTTGGTTCATAATCTGCTTTATGATATTGGATCCGCTCAACCTCTCCGTGGGTGGGCTCATCTACGGGGGTGACGCGCTTGGTATAGCGATAGGCTTAGGTATAAACCGTCATCTGGTAGAAGCTACGTATTTCACCATCTTTATAATAAATATGATGTTGATTATGCGAAAACTTTTACCTACCTACAAAGTAGGGGTTAAGCACCTACGTAAGGCTTAGATTTGTTATTCAGGTAATAGCATGCTTTTCATTAATGTCAGTGTACGTTCACCTTGTGCACCCTTTACATGTAATGTGATGACATGAACTGTGTCGTCGTATAGCATGCGCTCTATTTCATAAGGTGT
>JAGGUB010000075.1 GCA_021158725.1 Caldifarciminota bacterium
GTATACGTGCTGATACAGTTAGTTTGATCTCGTTGAAGTTGACCCCACCTGTTGTGTTTAACCCACAAATTACAGTATTTGACAATGAATTCATCGAACACTATTCCAGTACATGGACGTATAGCTGTCATCGTGAACACACCCGCGGTATGAGGTTAGAAGTACGGCATCACGGTAGCTTCAACATTGTCGCGGGTATCGACATCTTACATACCGTGCTCAATAGTACCGATGTGGGCAACAGAGAGCGTTACGAGATAGCGGGGTGGTCACGTGGTGAATACATTATTGGTAAATTGATGTTATATCCCACGGCGAGGCTTGACTACAACCGCACATCGGGTAGGGTGGTACCTACCTATAACTTAGGTATCACCTACAGGGGTAAGTTGATAGTATTTGCCTCGTATGGTACGGCGTTCCGATACCCCAGCTTCTTTGACCTGTATTGGCCTGCACAGATTTGGGATGGTGGTGGGGTTGAAGGTAACCCCAAGCTTATACCTGAATCAGGTAGTGATTGGCAAATAGGGGTACGTCATAGGTGGGTTGAGCTCACTGTGTTTGATACCCGTATAAATGACGAAATTGTGTGGCTACCAGATACTGATAACGTGTGGCGTCCAAAAAACTTGGGTAGGGTCAACTCGAATGGGCTGGAGCTAACCCTACGCTATGGATTGGGTATCCTACATATGGAGGGTAACCTCACATATACACGTGCGACGTACGATGGTACACGTGTACCGTATTATCCACGATGGCGGGTGAATCTCAACTCGTACATAAGGTTGAATGATTATCCCATATTTAGTGTAACATATGTACGTGAGATCGACCGTGTTGATATATCAGGTAAGAAACTCCCGGATGTGGGATGGCTCGATATCGAATCCCGCATACCGATAGATCCACATGCGGTTGATATTGCACAGGTTTATATTAAGCTACGTAAAATAATGGGTAAAGAAGCGGAGTGGTTACCGCCACTCGGTGAACGTATGGATGAACGCATATATGTAGGGTTAATACTAACAATCAGGTGATACGGGTACTCGATTACATATTCCTGTTACGGCCGTCACTTATGGTGCCAAGTTGGACGTTCTTGCTGCTTGGATATTATCATGCCACAGGTAAATTGATACACTTATCGACAGCTTTCTGGTGGGCTTTTCTCATAATGACATTACTCATGGGTGGTACTTACATATTGAATCAGATTGTCGACCGTGAAAGCGATCGCATCAACCGCAAGCTATTCCTCATATCCGAGGGCTACATTGCGGTTAGGTCTGCATATATCTACATGTGTGTACTTTGGGTAGCTGCGATGGGGTTGAGCCTGTGGAGGTTTACGCGATACGGGTATCTGTTCATTATCGCCATCATCATGGGGTTAACCTATTCGTTGCCACCGTTTAAATTTAAAGCAAGACCGTTCATCGACATAATATGGAATGCTATTGGTTACGGGTACGTAAATTTCCTCATAGGATGGATGACAGGTAACCCCATAACTATAAGAGCAACTGTTATCGCCATACCGTATGTTTTGTTGGTGGCTGGCGTGTTTGTGAACACCACCATACTTGATATCGAAGGCGATAAGAGGGTGGGTGAACTCACCACGGGTGTGTATCTTGGTGCAAACCGTGCCGCTAAGTTAGCAGTTGTGTTAATGATACTTACGGTGGTGATAAGCTACATATTGAGGGTATGGATTGCACTTGGTGTAGCGGTATTTGCGTTACCCTTTTATATAAGTGCGGGGTTACGTGGTAGACGTGAAGATTATTTCCTATCGGTGCGGTTAAGTGCACCCATACCCAGCATCATAATGTCGATATTCTATCCGATCTTTATCCCCATATGGGTGTTGATGTTCTTCAGCATGCGATGGTACTACAAAAGGCGGTTTAATCTCGTCTATCCAAAGTTGATAGGATAGATGATGGGTTGCATTTTACGGGGGTGGGTTAATTTCTAAAATGGGATTTAGTTGAGGAGGTGCCACATGAAAAAACTAAGGCGTTATGGGATTATAATGATAGCTATGGTTCCGCTTCTTTTATTTATACATGGGCAGATACAGTTGCAGACTACACGGTATAACCTACAGAAGCTAAGTGAATTCACGTATATACTGCGGTTGGTGGAATCGAACTGGGTACAGGAGGTGAATCTCGATACACTTGTGGATTTTGCGATACAGGGGATGTTGAAATCACTTGATCCACACTCGGCATACCTTACACCTGAAGGTACGGAGGAGCTCACCATCCAGAGTAAAGGTAAATATGGGGGGTTGGGTATACAGATAGGTATAAGAGATGGATGGCTTACGGTGATTGCACCTATTGAGGGTACGCCTGCATATCGTGCGGGTATAAGGGCGGGCGACCGTATCATCAAAATAGAGGGTGTATCAACGAAAGGCATAACCCTACAGGAGGCAGTTAAGAAGCTACGTGGTAAACCCGGTACAAAGGTGACAATCACGATCGAACGTCCGGGCATGGAGGAGCCGTTTGACCTCACCATCACACGTGCGATTATAGAGATAAAGAGTGTGCCATACTATGGGGTGTTGGAAGATGATATAGGGTATATAAGGTTGGCACATTTTGATGGTGGTGCTGCAGATGAGGTACGTAAGGCAGTTAATGACCTACATAGCAAGGGAGTACGTAAGTTTATACTCGATTTACGTAGTAACCCAGGTGGCTTACTTAAGGAGGCAGTCGATGTCGCAGATATATTTATTGGCAAGGATAGCTTGGTGGTAGCGGTACGTGGACGTAATCCATCCATAAATCGTGACTACAAGGCGAAACAACCGGGGTCACCACCATGGCCGGTGGTTGTGCTGGTGGATCGTGGTAGTGCATCTGCATCGGAGATTGTGAGTGGTGCGATACAGGATTGGGAACGTGGTGTCATATTGGGTGATACAACGTTCGGTAAGGGTTCGGTACAGCATATCTTTAGGGTGACTGGGGATAGGGTGTTGAAACTCACCACTGCATTGTATTATACGCCGAGCGGTAGATGTATACATCGAACTGATACACTACGATACCTGTTACGTGTACCTACAGCTAAGGATACATTCTATACGTTAGGTAAACGGCATCGTCCACAGGTGGGTGGTGGTGGCATCATACCCGATATCGTGCATGATACACGATACGTGTCACCGATAGTGAATAGAATTATGCGTAAAGGGTTATTCTTGACGTTTGGTGCCCGCTATGCAAGTGAGCATGCTGAGCTTAAGCGGGGCTTCGATATATCCGATGATGTGCTGGAGGATTTCAAATCCGAGTTACGTGCACATGATGTGGAGTTCGCAGATAGTGAGTTTGTTGCACATAAAGATGAGATAAAGTTGCGTTTGAAGATGGCGATCGCCGAAACAAAATGGGGTAACGCCGGTCGTTATGAGGTGTGGTTGAAGGCAGATCCGTGGGTTAATGAGGCGGTTGAAATCCTGAAAGCGAGCGAAACGCTGGATGACTTATTCGAACAAGCAAGTAGGTATTGATGGGAAGCCAAATACTTTCGAAGGAGGATATAAACCGGTTATTGGATGAAATCGCATGTAAAGTGGTGAAACACCATCAGAATGAGGATACAATCTA
>JAGGUB010000034.1 GCA_021158725.1 Caldifarciminota bacterium
AGAAGTTCCTTCGTGACGAATTCAAGATCAGCCGCTCCTACTTCATAGACCATACACACTGGGAGGAGCTTAAAAAATACCCAAGCAAATTATACATAACACCCGTAAAGGACCTCACACCGGGTGGTTGGCACGAAAAAGATCTACTACTCATACCAATTTATGGAAGAGACAATAAGATATTGGGGTTCATCTCACCCGATAACCCAGTAACTGGTGAACGGCCAACCATCGAGGATATTAAATTGCTTGAGATATTTGCTGACCAAGCTGCAATCGCGATAGAGAATCTACGTGAAATTGAACTCCTTTTACAGACTTCTACGCTCATTAACTTAGGGATAGGGTTAGAGGAAACATTAGAAAAAATAGTAGATGCTATAGTTGAGATTATGGGGTCCTGCTGTTGCTCATTACGGTTAGTTGATAAAGACAGAAATGTGCTCATAACAAAAGTAGTACGAGGGTTGGGCGAAGAGTATTTAAAATATAGAAAAGAAATACCCATTGGTAAACATTCATATGATATAAGTGGATTGGCGGCAATGGATGGCAAAATCCATTATGTACGAGATCTCAGTAAACTCGGCCTCCCACCGGAAGTTGAAGAACACATTATAAAGAAATACAACTTAAAATCGTACATTGCTATACCGATTAAAGCGGGTGAGGAAGTATTGGGTGTTGCCAGTGTCATGCTACACGAGTGTAAAGAGTTCACCGAGGATGAACTGAAACTACTTTCAGTATTTACTGAACAAGCTGCACTGGCTATCACCAGAGCACGTATGTATGATATGGTTAAAGAATCGGAAAAGAAGTATCGAGTTATATTTGAGAGCACCGGTACCGCGATGATGATGCTTGAAGAAGACACCACTATCTCCATGGTAAACGCTGAGTTCGAAAAACTATCAGGTTATTCACGAGCTGAAATCGAAGGTAAGATGAGCTGGACCGTATTTGTACATCCCGATGATGTCGAACGTATGAAACGTTACCACTATGAACGGCGAAAGAAGAGGGGTAAAGCACCCCGAAACTACGAATTTAGGTTCATCGACCGTCACGGTAACCTCAAACACATGTATATAACCGTCAGTATGATACCTGGGACAAAGCAAAGTATTGCATCACTTATTGATATCACCAAACTTAAACGTACTGAGGAAGAGCTCAAAAATCGCAAGGAGTTTCTGCAAACCATCCTTGATAACACACCCGACCTTATCTTCACGGTAAGGAAGGACGGTACAATAGGATTCACAAATAAGCGGTTAAAGGATATACTCGGGTATGAACCCGATGAAGCAAAAGGCAGACATTTCTTAGATGCTATCCCAAAGGAGTTACACCCCTACATGCAGAAGAAATGGAAAGAGATCCAAAAAGGTATCCCCGGTGTTTACGAGACAAAAGTCATAAAGAAAGACGGCTCTATCGTAGATTGCCTTGTATCACATGCACCTCTTAAAGGTACGAACGAGTACGTTGCTATACTTAAGGATATAAGTGAGTACAAGCGTATCCAACGTGAACTCGAATTACGTAAGGCATATCTCGAAAACCTGATAAATCATGCCCCTGTTGCTACAATAACACAGGATAACAGAGGTAAGGTCTGCGAATGGAACGCAGCCGCCGAGAAGCTATTCGGTTACAAAGCTGACGAAGCAATAGGTAAACCGCTCGACGACCTTATAGCTAAATTTGACCTCGACACTCTCAAAGAGGCAACCAGTTATACACAAGAGCTCCTAAACGGTAAACCCATTACACAAGTTGAAACTATAAGATTCCGTAAAGATGGCACCCCCGTAAACGTTGTTATGTCAGCCACCCCGATTGTAATGAACGACAAAGTCGTTGGCGTTATAGCCACATACGTTGATATAACCAATAGGGTTAAGCTCGAACGTGCGCTACATGAATCAGAAGAACGCTATCGTAAGTTGGTTGAAGCCATCGATGAAGGTGTATGCCTTCTATACAAAAATGAGATAGTATTTTCCAATCCCGCCTTTGAGAAGCTCACTGGTTACACAAAGAACGAGCTACGGTTAAGAGATATCCATGATATACTACCGCATTACGATGAACTTCTGTCGAAATCTACATCCGAATGTGAAGCCAAGGTGATCACAAAATTTAACACCGAAAGAATCGTAAAGGTTACCTTATCACCCATTAAATTAGGGAATAAGAAGTTCACCCTACTCACACTGCATGATATAACACCTCAGAAAGAGGCCGACCGCATAAAGTCAGCTTTCATCGCAAACATCTCACATGACATAAGGACACCATTGGCATCAGCTAAGGAGGCGATATCGCTTGTGCTCGATGGTGTCGTAGGTGAGCTATCCGATGCACAGCGTCGGTTCTTATCAATAGCGATTGAGAACATAGACTCACTTAATTCGCTTCTTAATGAATTGCTTGAAGTTTCAAAACTCGAAAGCCGCAAACTCTCATACGAGTATAAACTTGTAACAATTGAACCAATCATAGAGAAAGTGATAGAATCACAATCCCCAATAGCCAACCGCAAACATATTGAGATAGTGAAGAATCTGAATCCCACGCCTGCAATCTACGCTGACCCTACCTGTATAAGGCGAGTGGTATTTAATCTCCTCTCGAATGCGATAAAGTTCACCTCTGAAGGCGGTCGTGTTGAGATATCCACCTGCACTGTAGACGAAAACTCGCCCATAATCAAACAGCATAACCTAACACCCACAAAGTACGTAATGGTATCCGTATCCGATACAGGGCCTGGTATAGCACCTGAAGATATGGATCGCATATTTAAGCGGTTCGTCAAACTTAATAATACTGCACCACGTGTAGGTGTAGGGTTAGGTCTATCCATATCAAAGGAGATAGTTGAAGCACATGGTGGTAAAATCTGGGCCGAAAGTGAACCAGGCAAAGGTAGCACATTTTCATTTGTCATACCTGCAGCGTGATGGCTAACAAATATCGTATATTGGTGATCGAGGACGAACCCCAAATGGCAGAGTTGCTCAAGATGCGGCTTGAGGCCAACAACTACGAGGTCATCGTTGCCTACAATGGTATAGATGGGTGGCGTAAATTACGTACAGAGAAGCCTGACCTAATCTTGCTCGATGTGATGCTACCCGGTATGGATGGGTTTCAAATCTGTAAACTCATCAAGCATCACACTCAATACAGAAATATTCCAGTCATAATGTTAACCGCACGTACCGATAAGGAAGACATTAAAACCGGTAAAGAAGCAGGTGCTGATGCATATATTGCCAAACCATTTGATGCAAATATTTTATTACAAAAAATACGTGAACTCCTCGGAGGTGACTATGGAGAATAGGTTAAAACCTGAAGACCTTGAACGTACATATGGGGTACCATTCGTTGAGTTAAGCAAGTTCTCACTCAACCCCACATTGATAAAGATGTTCGACGAACATACATTACGTAAGCTTAAATTCATACCACTGTTCAAATCGGGTAACACACTCGTTGTTGCCATGGTGAACCCTTCCGATGTTAAAACGATCGACGAAATAGCACGTATGACTAATATGGAGATAGAACCCATGGTTTGCGATGAACGTGAATTACACAATGTACTCAACAGCATATTCACAGGTTCACAACCAGCAACCACACCCACGGCTAAGCCATCGAGGGAGGCAGATCACTTCACTGTGGTTGACATCAAAGGTAAATCCACAGATGATGTGGAGAAAATAATAGCTGACGAGCTCGAATCCAAATACGGTGTACCATTTGTTAGGTTATCCGATTTTATGATAGAACCATCACTTGTGAAGATGTTTAGCGAAGATACCCTACGGCGGTTGAAATTCATCCCACTTTTTAAGTCAGACAATGTATTGACAATAGCGATGGTAAACCCCTCCGACGTAAAAGCTATAGATGAGATACGACGGTTGGCCAATATGGATATCGAAACGATGGTATGTGAGGAAGAAGACCTCGAACAAACACTAAACACCATCTTTTCACCCATAAGAAGTGAATCACGTTGGCGTTACATATCAGCTGATGAATTAAAGAAACAGATAGAGGAGGAGCCCACAATCTCCGAGAAGATAGAGGTAAAACCCGAACCCCTACCTCAGCAGGTGTTACCCGAAGTGATCGCCGAAGATGCTGAAGTCATCCGTTATATCAATGATCTACTCACACGTGCCGTACGTGAACGTGCAAGTGATTTACACATCGAACACACCCAAGATGGTCTCGCAATAAGGATACGTGTAGATGGTATACTTCATCCGATGCAACAACCACCCTCACATATCCGTAACGCTATCATACCACGTATAAAGGTGATGAGCAACCTCAACATAGCCGAACATAGGATACCACAGGATGGTAGATGTAGCTTCGTTGTCGATGGTAAAGAAATCGACCTACGTGTATCTACGTTACCTACGATATACGGTGAAAGTGCCGTCATACGTATACTGGATAAGTCTATTGGCTTGTTATCAACAGAGGAGCTTGGCCTATCGCCTAATGAATTGAAGCTGTTCGAAAAACTGCTTAGCATCCCATACGGGATGATACTTGTCACAGGACCTACAGGTTCGGGTAAGACAACCACCTTATATGCGATATTGAGACGCTTGATATCCACAGAGAAAAATATTGTAACAATCGAAGATCCTGTCGAGTACCGCATACCTGGTATCCGACAGACACAAGTTAACATAAGAGCTGGTTATACATTTGCCAACGGCTTACGTGCAATATTGCGACAGGATCCTGACATCGTTATGGTAGGTGAGATACGTGATAAGGAAACTGCGAACATAGCCGTACATGCAGCACTTACAGGACATTTGGTGTTGAGTACACTTCATACAAACGATGCACCTGGTGCGTTACCCAGGTTAATCGATATGGGTGTTGAGCCATTCCTTGTCGCATCATCCGTTGTGGGTGTGATCGCACAGCGTCTCGTACGTAAGATATGTCCACGCTGCCGTGAACCTTTCACACCAACACCAGAGCTTATAAAAGCTGAAAATCTACCCGATAACGTGACACTATATCGTGGAAAGGGTTGCAACTACTGTCGTCATACAGGTTATCGTGGCAGAACGGGCATCTTTCAAATTATGCTCGTAGACGATAAAATACGTAATCTGGTGGTATCCAAAGCACCCGCAAGTGAGATCGAGCGTGCTGCAGCTGCCAACGGTATGCTATCGCTACGTGAGTCCGGTATGCAGAAAGTATTGGAGGGTATCACAACACTTGAAGAGGTCTTAAGGGTAACACAATGACCTATAGATACGTAGCTAAGAGCTTTTCTGGTCGTGTCATAACCGGTACGATTGAGGCAAACGATATCGCTACGGTACGTGAGAATCTCAACAAACTCGGTTTCATACCCATACAGATAAAGGAGGTACCAGCCCGCAAGGAGACCAAATTATTGGTCACACGTAGGGTGAAAGATGTTGAACTTATCAACCTAACACGTCAGTTCGCGACACTACATCGTGCAGGGTTACCGATACTTACCATCGTACGTACGCTGGCCGAACAGACCACTAACCGATACCTCAAATCCGTACTCGAATCCATAGCAAAAG
>JAGGUB010000027.1 GCA_021158725.1 Caldifarciminota bacterium
ACGCTTAGGCTATTTTCATTGACCTCGATCCAGATATCACATTTCTAAAAATGACAGCTTACAGTTGACGATGGATGTGGTTACCTAACTTTACTAAAAAGGGAGGTAAGATGCCGACGTATGTGTTGATGACCAAATTGGCACCCGAAATAACTCAACGTATGAAGGAACGTGCTGCTATAGGTGAGGAATGGCGTAAAAAAGTAAAGGAGCTCTGCCCCGAGGTGAAATTCATCTGCCACTATGCATTGCTTGGGCCGTATGACTTTCTGGATATCTACGAAGCGCCCAACGAAGAGGTAGCTGCTAAGGTATCGATGATCAGCCTCGCTATGGGAGCACTGAAAGCTGAGAGCTGGACCGCCATCCCTTACAAGCGGTTTGTTGAGCTCACAAAAGAACTGTAAGGAGAAGTAAGGTGAAAAAATTAACCGTCGCACGTGCACGTAAGCTTATCATCGAACGTCCTGTTATCGTACATAAGGATGAAACATTACCTGAGCTTGTACTCGCTATAACAACGGATCCCAAAACACGTTCAATCTATGTAGTAGATGATAATGAACGGCTCATAGGTATGATCACCATACACGATATTATCAATGTGGCTTTCCCAACCCTTGCAACACTTGATACACTCGGCTATCGTGCATCTAAACTGTTATCCGTGAAGACCGCAGAGGATATGATCACCGGTGCACCAATCTATGCGAAAGATGACGAACCCTTGGAAGACGTACTACAGCGGATGATAGATCATAATATCGAGGAACTACCTGTGGTTGATGACAACCTCCATGTGATAGGTGAGATTAACCTGCTCGAGATGCTTATTGTGTGGTTGGAAAAGCTTGTAACGAAGGAGTTCAAAGATTAGACCACCTTACGAGTGTAACTCAAACGTTGAATAAAGTTCAAAATTGATTGACTTTTTATTTGGATTCCCCATTTTAATCACAACGGTTAATTATGAATGAACTCCTGGCAATAGGTATCCTCATCGTAATCGGTGTGATAGGGGCAAAGCTTATCAACAAGCTCAGGCTACCATCGGTGGTGGGGTGGCTCATTGTAGGTGCAATCTTGGGACAATCTGGGTTAAAATTGTTCACCCCCGACTTCTTAGAAAGGGTGGGCTTCATCTCCGATATTACGCTTGGATTGATCGGCTTCATCATAGGGGCTGAGATTACGGTAGCTACACTTAGGCGGTTGGGTGGTGGCATAATTTCGGTAATACTTGCTGAATCGTTTGGTGCATTCATCCTGGTTTTCATCGGTGTGTGGTTATTAACTCATGATGTAGCGTTAGCTTTGTTATTTGGTGCACTTGCACCTGCATCTGCACCTGCTGGCACTGTAGCGGTATTACAGGAGTATAAAGCTGATGGCCCATTAACCAAAGCCCTACTCATAGTTGTAGGGGTTGACGATGCACTCGCAATAATGATATACGTGTTTGCTGCCTCATACGCTAAGGTACTGGTAGGTAATGTACATCTCTCGGTAGCTGGTATGATTGGCAAGCCATTACTCGAAATACTACTCGCAATCGGTATTGGTGGTACACTTGGCTGGTTATTGGGGTTCTCTACCCAAAAGATACGTGCACCTGAAACCCTCCTACCTGTCAGTATAGGGGTGATACTCATCTGTGTGGGGTTATCAAAATTGTTACATTTTTCGTTGATCCTGGCGAACGTGGTTCTGGGTACAGTAGCTGTTAATACTTTTCCCAGGGCCGCCAGAAGGATTTCCGACCACCTACAGATATTTATACTGCCATTTTATGTATGTTTCTTTGCGTTAGCGGGTGCACATCTCAATTTTTCGTTATTAGTTAAAATAGGTCTACTTGGTACAATATACATAATATGTAGGAGCGGCGGCTTGATAGGTGGCGCATGGTTAGGTGCAACCATCGGTAAACAGCCACCCACCATCCGAAAATACCTGGGCTTGGGTATACTATCCCAGGCTGGTGTAGCGGTAGGGTTAGCATATCTCGTAAATCGTGAGTTTGCACCACTCGGACCCAGTGGGGTGAGGATCTCCTCCATTGTACTAACCATTATAGCTGCAACCACTATCGTGTTCGAAATCATTGGCCCTATATGTACGAAGATTGCGATCACAAAAGCTGGCGAATTATACAAGAAATAACCATACATGTAAGTTGACAAATCTCTCTGTCCTATAGAGTTTATAGGTTAGCTTATGTTGCTACTACACTTAGCGATCATCATTATCTTAGCTAAAGTGTTTGCATTCTTATCCACCCGCATAAGGGTGCCACCAATCATCGGTATGATAGTCACTGGCTTAATACTGGGGCCCACTCTTATTGGGTTTATGGAGAGTGACGAAGTCATCCATGCACTTGCAATCATCGGGGTCAATATTCTGTTATTCATAGCGGGGTTGGAAACTGACATTTCACTACTACGTAAACAGAAGGTTACCTCTATGTTTGTCGCAGTAGGTGGTGTAACGTTACCGTTTATTGGTGGTTTCATACTCAGTATGGTATCCCACCTATCGCTTATACAGGGGCTCATAGTTGGTACGATACTGACTGCCACAAGTGTCAGCATAACGGTTGCTGTGCTACATGGTGTGGATAAACTGCGATCAGTCGAAGGTACCGTCATACTGGGTGCTGCCGTGCTTGACGATATCATAGGTGTGTTATTGCTTACATTTATATTTGCAGTTGCGGGCGTACAAACGAGTATCGTCGTGACGATCATCAAACTATTTGCCTATCTTATTGTAGCCAGCTTGGTTGGCTATTTCCTGTTTCCGCCACTTATGTATCGGGTGGAAAGGTTGCGGCTCCCTCATGTAGAGGTAGCTATAGGTTTATCTCTCGCATTCATATATGCATGGTCGGCACACTTGGTGGGTATAGCTTCGATCACAGGTGCATATCTTGCGGGGTTATTTCTGGCACGCACGAGATTGCAACGTAAGATAGCCACCGATATGGAAATCTTCTCTGAAGTGATGTTTGGCCCCATATTTTTCGTAAATGTGGGGTTAGAAGCCAACCTACGTCATCTGGTTGTTAACCCAACCTTTGTGCTATTGTTTGTGTTGCTTGCTATACTGTTGAAGATGTTTGGTGCTATGGGGGGTGCGAAATTGGCCAAACTCGATACCCGCACATCACTCAAGATAGGTGTGGGTATGACACCACGTGGTGAGGTTGCCCTTATTGTTGGTACACTTGCTCTATCATATGGATATATAGGGTTACCGATATTTAATGCTACGGTCGTTATGGTGCTTGTTACCTCGGTGCTTGCACCATTGCTACTTTACAGGTTATACGGGGGAACAGCCTCAGCGTCGTATTGAACTGTTCAGCTCGCAAACAGTGCCATCGCAGTAAGTGCCAGTATGATTGCAATACCCTGCTTTATTGTGATAGATTCCTTAAGTATGAGAAGGCTAAGTATTATCGTAATTATGGGATATAACGCAGTCATTGTCACCACGATCGAGGCTTTGCCTTTGGCGATCGAATATAAAAAAGATGCTGTACCCAATGTACCAATTATACCTGTGACAATTGCAAGCGTTACCCCTTTCGTATGGAGTTCAGGCTTAAAATCTATCGTGGCCAATATCACAATAGTCACCAGTATGCTACCAATGGTCTGAAATACCAACACACTTCGAGGCTCGATATAGCGGGTGGCAAGCTTGGGTAGAAACCCCCATACACCCCATAGGATCAACGCGAATAACCCGAAAATAAACCAATAACCCATTTTCATGTGAAGAACTTAATAGTATATCTCAATAAGCTACACAATTCAAATACAGGCAAACACATCACTATTACTAAAATAATGGAACTTTGTTATTTAAAATAACCTCATTAACTTCAATGTCAACCACATCTGCAATAGATGAGCTTGACAATTTTAGACTTAACTTAATATATTAAGTATGTTTAATTATGAAGGATAAGGGTAGGTTGACGTCGAGTTTGGAGGATTATCTGGAGGCAATCTGGTTATTATCACGCGAATCGAAGGTAGTTCGTGTGCGTGATGTTGCACGTTATCTGGGGGTTACGCCGGCTTCTGTTGTGAGTGCTGTGAAAGTGCTTGCACGTCGCAGGTTGGTTGAGCATGAGCCTTATGGTTATATAAGTTTAACCGATAAGGGTGTGGAACAAGCCACACAGATTTATAAACGTCACACAATTCTTGCACGTTTCTTTCGCGATATACTGGGGCTTGACCCTAACTCTGCCGAACGGACGGCTTGCATACTTGAGCATCATATCAGTGAAAAAGCGTTGACCCGGTTGACTAAGTTCCTTGAATTCGTTGAAGAGTGTCCAGATGCCACTCCTTACTGGTTAAAGGGGCTCCATCATTACATGAAGACGGGTAAACGTTCGGTAATCTGTCCACTCAGAGGGAAACAGAGATGACAGTACGTATACCATTAGTAAACGCATATCCTGGTGAACCCTGTCGTGTCGTCCAGATACAGGGTGGCTATGGCTTAATCCGCAGGTTATACGCACTTGGTATCCGTGAAGGTAAGGTCATACGTAAATTGACCACACAGTTCATGCGTGGCCCGGTGGTGATTGACGTTGGTGGTGCCCAAGTAGCGATAGGGTTTGGTATGGCAAGCAAGATCATCGTCGAGGTCAACCGATGAGAATCCTGCTTATGGGTAGCCCCAATGTGGGTAAAAGTGTAATCTTTACACGACTTACTGGAGTTAATGTCATTACCTCCAATTACCCCGGCACTACTGTTGAGTACACGAAAGGTACGATGCGCTACAGAGGTGAACCCGTAGAGGTTGTCGATGCTCCCGGTACCTATAGTTTAGATCCCACTTCACGTGCTGAAGAAGTAGCTGTCGCTATGGTTGAAAACGCTGATCTTATCATAAATGTGGTTGATGCCACCAACCTCGAGCGTAGCCTCAACCTAACGCTTGATCTCATCAGAACCGGCAAACCATTGATTATCGCACTTAACTTATGGGATGAAGCCAAGCATAAGGGGATAAAGATAGACGTGAAACAACTGGAAGAGATACTGGACGTACCCTGTGTCCCAACCTGTGCAGTTACTGGTGAAGGCATAAAGGAGCTTGTTTCGAGGTTGGATGAAGCCCGTCCGTCTGAATTCACATATCAGGATAAATGGGAGACTATTGGCCAAATTGTGAGCCAGGTTCAACAGGTTACACATCGCCATCATACTATATGGGAGCGGCTTGCCGATGCCTCTGTAAGACCATTCACCGGTATACCCATAGCGTTGATTGTACTGTACCTCAGTTTTAGGCTCATCCGCTTGATAGGCGAAAGTCTTATCAGCTTCGTTTTTGACCCGTTATTTGAACGTCTCTGGGCACCATTGATGCTCAAGCTTTCGGCTTTGCTTGGAGGATCGGGTCTCCTACATGGGATATTAATCGGTGAGCTTATCGACGGAAAGATAGAGTTCATGGAATCGATGGGCTTACTCACCACCGGTCTGTATGTACCATTTGCTGCTGTGTTACCCTATATTTTTGCGTTTTACCTCGTATTGTCGTTGTTGGAGGATTCTGGGTACTTGCCAAGACTTGCAGTGTTGATGGATACCTTCATGCATCGACTCGGTCTACATGGACTTGGAATAATACCGATGCTGTTGGGATTGGGCTGCAATGTACCAGGTTCATTATCTACACGTATACTTGAGACACGACGTGAACGCTTTATAGCTGCCACCATTATGGCGATAGCTGTACCATGTATGGCACAGATTGCGATGATAGTTGGGCTTGTAGGTAAGTACGGTGCCAAAGGGCTGGGCACCGTCTTCGGTACACTATTCATCATATGGGTTGGGTTAGGTGCCCTATTGAACCGTATCCTTAAAGGTGAAAGCCCCGAAATATTTGTGGATATACCACCATATCGTGTACCTTACATGAAGGCAGTAGCTAAGAAAGTATGGATGCGTGTTAAATGGTTTCTCAAAGAAGCGGTACCATTCGTGTTGCTCGGTGTCTTCATTGTCAACGTACTATATACACTGGGTATAATCCAACTTATGGGTAGGCTCGCCGCCCCTATAGTTACTGGATTGTTTGGGTTACCCAAAGAGACGGTAGGTGCTTTACTTATCGGGTTCCTTCGTAAAGACGTAGCAGTCGGTATGCTCGTACCACTGGGGTTAACCCTACGACAGCTAATCATCGCCTCAGTGATACTCGCTATATATTTCCCATGTGTAGCTACATTTACAACACTCGCAAGAGAGCTTGGGCTTAAAGATATGCTCAAATCTGTTGCTATAATGATCACACTTACCATCATCGTGGGTACACTACTTAACTTAATTCTACCAAGATAAACACCAAAGTAGAGATCAACCATTGACACACCCTACACCTTAATTAAATTATGGTGAATTTTGGTGAATATTGGTGAAAATGTATTATGGTAAGGAGGTTTATCGGGTTGAAGGTGCTGGTCGTGTCTTCTTACCGGCTAAGTTTCGCATGAAGGTTGACGAGGGTAAAGTCATCGTGACACGTGGGTTTGAGGAGTGTTTATTAGTTTATCCCTTATCTGAGTGGCGTAATCTTGAATCCAAGCTCCATTCGTTGCCATTCACTGATGCACGTGCAAGGTATCTCTTACGTTGGTTTGTCGGCAATGCTGAAATTGTGGAGATTGACAAACAAGGTCGCATAAGGATACCGCGTCATCTACTCGATTATGCGCATCTTGAAACCGAGGTACTCATCATAGGTTTGCTCAACAAGATCGAGCTCTGGAACCCTCACAAGTATAAGGAATATGAGAAGATGATGGAATCCCAAGTTGACGAACGTGACCTTAAGGAGCTTGGAATATGAGGGTAAAGCTTACCAGTACAAATGGCTACGTTTATTTCAAGTTAAGTGGCACCCTACGTAAAGAGGATTATCCCAAGTTACGTCAAGTCATCCAAAACTTCCTTTCACAAGATACACGTAAAATCATACTGGACCTCAATGCCGTTCATCATCTTCATTACATATGGGCCACATATTTGGATGAGCTCTACAATTATGCCAAAAGTTTGGGCTACGAGTTACAACTCCATTGCCGTAATGGCTATCTTATCAATATATTGAGGTTTGGTGGTTATGTCCACCCGATTTATCCATAAACCAGTCATGGTGGTTGAAGTCATCCGCTACCTTAATCCCGCCCCTGGTAAAGTTTTCGTCGACGCCACAGTAGGTGGTGGCGGCCATAGTTATCATCTTTTACAAGTAGAACCAAACATACGACTTTATGCAATTGATTGTGACTCTACTTCACTACAAGTAGCGATACGTAACCTATCTGCCTGGCGTGATAGGATAAACTTCATACACGCAAATTTTGTCTCCCTTCACCAACTGGTTACGGAACCGGTTGATGGTATCCTCTTTGATCTCGGTTTATCATCGCTTCAACTGGAGGATCCCCAACGTGGGTTCAGCTTTCGTCATGATGGACCTATTGATATGCGGTTTGACACATCGGTACCTTTTACCGCATATAACCTCATAACCCAATCTTCTTATTGGGAGCTCGCCCAAATTATCAAGCAATACGGTGAGGAACGTTATGCCAATGTTATAGCCAAAAACATCAAACAACGTAGACCAGAGACCACATCCGAACTCTACACCGCTATCGTAGATGCGTTACCACAGAACTATCGTAACAAATCGAAAGTAGCTGCCAGAGTCTTCCAAGCTTTACGAATAAAGGTGAACAACGAACTCTCTAACCTACAGTCAGTATTACCGGTAGCTGTGGATCTGCTCAAACCCGGTGGTCGGCTGGTTATACTATCCTATCACTCGTTGGAAGATCGTATTGTGAAGCATTTCTTTAAAAGTTGCAATTCAATCAAAATCTTAACCCCTAAACCGATCGTACCGTCTGCAACCGAAATAGCTGATAACCCACGTGCAAGGAGTGCTAAACTTCGTGCTGCTGAAAAACTGTGATATGGAACGCATAATAAGCTGGCTCATACTGCTGGGGTTGGTGGTACTTCTTTACCTACATATTGGACATCAGATCGTACGTTACACGTATCTCATAGAGGTACGTGAGAAGCTACTCCTTAAATTGCAATCCGAATACGATAGCTTACGTGCAGAATATGAGCATCTCATCTCACCCACTTCTATACAGAGATGGGCAACCATACACAACTTTCGTACCCCACACGTCGATGAGCGTTCCTATATAGTGATAACAGATACAGATGGAGACTAAACTCAAACTATTGCAAATACCGGTGATGTTGATTTTTGGCTTCTTCGTTACCAAGCTTGTAACACTACAGATCCTGCATTGTGACGAAACTTCACATACATACTCGTACATACGTACGAAACGTACCATCTCACCTGTACGGGGTGAACTGTTGGATAGAAATCTGCACTTGCTTGCGATATCAAATCATAACCATCGCATATATCCAACGTACGAGCTGATCTGTCACATCACGGGTATAGCTAACATCTACAACGAAGGGCTTGCAGGTCTCGAGTATCAATTTGATTCACTGTTGCGTGGCCACCCTTACCAAAGGACTTACATTGTTTCAGATGCTGGTAGGTTATATCCTGATCCAAAAGCTAACCTTACCACCCTCACTTTCACACCCTCAGTGGTATTAACCATAGATTTAGACCTACAACACATTCTCGAGGATGAGCTCATCCGTCGGGTGCATGAAACTCACGCTATACGTGGTTGGGGTATCATCGTTGACCCATATACTGGCGAGATACTTGCCATGGCGGTTTACCCACAGGATGGCTACCATAACCCTATCATACAGGAGCAATGGGAACCCGGTTCCGTCTTTAAGCTTGTACCACTTGTCGCATATTTAGAGCATTACAATGTGGATTATGACTCAACTTTCATAACTTGTGATACCATCCGTATCGGTGACAAAACCTTTAAAGATCCTGTAGAGCATCCACCATACACGTTTAAGGAGGTGGTCTGGCACTCCAGTAATGTAGGGTTCATCAAGATGGGCTGTTCACTCGGCCCATATACTCTCTATTTGGAAGCTAAAAAGTTTGGGTTCGGTACCCCCACCGGGGTTGAGTTTCCGGCTGAAGCGCATGGCTATGTACCGCATCCGTCTGACATGACCCCAGTGGATGTTGCCACTTTCTCTTTTGGTCAGGGTGTAAGTGTCACCACGTTGCAGCTTGCGTTAGCTTATGCTGCTATAGCGAATGGTGGTTACTTGTTGCACCCCATACTCGTACGTGGGATCATCAAAAATGGGCAACTACATGTCTTACATAGACCTACCATCATACGACAGGTTACTACACCCGAAATAGCAGCAGAGGTGACAACCCTACTCGAGGGGGTGTTCGACTATGGTACCGCAGCACATGCTAAGATACCGGGCCTACGTATTGCGGGTAAGACCGGTACCGCTGAGAAGCCAATCCCTGGTGGTTACGCGAAGGAACGTAAAATCTTCACTTTAGCCGCATTTTTGCCATTACCTGAACCTGAACTTGTAATCGTCATCTCACTTGATGAGGCCAAGGGCGGAGAATTTGCTGGCACCATTCTTGCACCACTTTTGAAACGCATAATTCTACGTATATTAAGCTTAGAGGGGTATCGCCATTTATGGAGGCAGTATGCGGTTGAACCGGCTGTTGCCCGAAGTGAATAGCAATATCGATATAACAGGTATTGCGTATCGACATACTTCTGTGAAACCTGGTTATATGTTTGTCACATGGTGTGGCAAGTCAGTAGACGGCCATTCTTACATACATGAAGCACTCAAACGGGGTGCAAGTTTCGTCATCTGTGAGAAAGATCTATCACCCAATATCCCACATCTCAAGGTGCACGATGCACGTCGTAAATTGGCTGAAGTCTCTCGTAAGTTCTACGGCTATCCCGACAGGAAGCTCAACGTCATCGGTATAACGGGTACCAATGGTAAAACAACAACTGTGTTGCTACTTCATCATATACTTAAGAAGGCTGGCATCAAAAGTGCATTTTGGACAACTGTAACCTATGGGGATGACGATGAACACCATGAAGCGCAACTCACTACACCTGAATCGCTTGACCTCTTTACGTTTATGGCTGATGAGCTATCCAAAGGGGTTAAGTTCGTTGTGATGGAAGTATCTTCGCACTCACTTGTACTACATCGTGTGTATGGGGTGGAATTTCGTGCCACTGGTTTCACATATTTGGGACGTGATCACCTCGATTTCCACTCAACGATCGAAAACTATATGCGTGCAAAAGCTCGTCTGTTTATGAACCTACCTCGTACCGCTATAGCTGCTTTGAATTTTGATGACCCCATAGGGAGGTTCTTCTCTGAGATAACCGATGCGAGGATCATAAGTTACGGTTACGGGCTAAACAGGTTGCCGATGATACGTGGTATAATACGGAGAATCGATCTCCATGGTATGGAGTGTGAAATCGATGGCCACTGTTTCAACACCACACTCGTAGGTACGCATAATCTTTACAATATGTTGCTCGCTTATTCTATTGCTTATGCGTTATCGATACCCGTACCTCGTATTATTGAAGCGTTTACGGATTTCCCTGGTGTACCGGGTAGGTGGGAACGTATCCAAAATGTCATCATCGACTATGCACATACGCCAGGCTCGATGGCTTTGGTGCTATCACTTGCAAGGAGATTGACAACCGGTAAACTCATTGTAGTGTTCGGTGCAGGTGGTGATCGTGACCCCGGTAAGCGGCGTCCGATGGGCGAAATTGCCTCCCGCTATGCAGATTTCGTGATAATAACCAACGACAACCCACGTAACGAAGATCCCATGCAGATAGCGTATGAAATAGAAATCGGTGTATCCAATACCCCACACTCGATAATCCTCGATCGCCGAAAAGCGATCGAGAAAGCCATAGATATGGCAGGTGAAGGCGATCTCGTTCTGGTACTTGGTAAGGGACATGAACGCTACCAAATCATAGGGGATAGACGAATACCGTTTAGTGATAAGGAGGTAGTACTTGAATATTTATCTCGGAGGCATAATGTTGTACCACCTTCTATATCCGCTACGTGAACATTTCTTTCCATTTAATCTGTTTCGTTACATCACGTTTCGTTCCGCTTATGCGGCATTCACTGCATTCATCATCGTACTGATATGGATGCCACATTTTATCAGATTTCTACGTGCACATAATTGGGTAGCCGGTATACGTGAACCCAGCCTACCGCGGGTAAGCGAGAAAGTAGGTACCCCATTAGGTGGCGGTATATTGATATTGATTGCTATCGTGATAGCTACACTACTTTGGGTTAACCTCAAAGAACCTTATGTGTGGTTGGCATTGGGTACCACACTTACGTTGGGAGGATTGGGGTTTTATGACGATTATCGTAAAACACACTCATCAACAGATGTGAGACCACGTACTAAGCTAATATTTCCGTTTGTGGTTGGTATGGTGCTTGCATTTGTAGCAACTTATTTCCCCAAAAATCCATACTTTACGTATAAAACGAGTGTACTGTTTTTGAAAGATGTTTACTTGAATTTTGGCATCTTCTACATCATCTTCGTAGGCATTGTGATAACAGCTACATCGAATGCAGTTAACCTTACCGATGGTATCGATGGGTTAAGTAGTGGTATCATGACACAGGTAGCTACCGTCTACGCTGTACTGGCATATATTGTGGGGAATGTGAAATTATCACAATATCTCAACCTCATATACATACCAGGTGGGGGTGAACTCACCATATTTTTGGCCAGCATGGCAGGCGCAAGCTTGGGTTTCCTTTGGTACAATATGCATCCAGCTCGCATCTTTATGGGAGATACGGGGTCAATGTCACTTGGTGGCGCAATAGGTGCGGTAGCTGTGCTTATCAAGCAGGAGATTCTGCTCATCCTCGTGGGTGGTATATTCGTTATTGAGGCACTATCGGTCATCCTGCAGGTGATATCGTTTAAGCTACGTGGTAAACGCATATTTCTGATGACACCGCTGCATCATCATTTCGAGAAGCTGGGTTGGCCCGAAACCCACATAATGATAAGGTTTTGGATAGCTAACATTATCCTGGGTATCTTGGCACTCAGTACGCTGAAAATTAGATGAAAGCCAGCGTGTTAGGGGCAGGTCGAAGCGGCCAATCGGTAGCCAAGTTGCTGATGGACAAAGGGTATAAAGTGGTGTTGAGTGATATTGTGGTTAAGAGGTTACAACTACCTGGGGTTGAGTTTGATTTGGGACATACGGAAAGGATACTCGATACGGATTTCATAGTGTTGAGCCCCGGTATTCCAACTAATTTACCTATTCTACAGCGTGCACATGAACGTGGTATCCCTATATATGGTGAGCTCGAGGTTAGTAGCTGGTTCCTACCCACTGATACCAAGATAATTGCTATAACAGGTACCAATGGTAAAACTACCACAGCATACTTAACATATGAGGTCATTAAAGCTGCTGGCTATCCTGTAGTTATCGCAGGTAATATGGGGATACCACTGAGCGAACGTGTCAACGATGTTAAAGCAGGGGGGTACCTTGTGCTCGAGGTAAGTAGCTTTCAGCTCGAAACAATAGATAAATTCCGTCCCTACATAGGGGTATGGCTTAACTTTGTACCTGAACATTTGGACCGCTATCGTGATGTGCTGGACTACTGGAAGGCGAAGGCACGTCTATTCATGAACCAAACATCTACCGATTTCGCCATACTCAATAAGGATGTGGAATCGTATGCAACGCTTAACACCGATGCACAGAAGCTGTATCTACATGATGTAGACCATATATATCATAAGGATGGTACAATTTACTATGGAGGGAAACCAATACTATCCAATATACACGCACCTGTATATATGATGGAGAATCTTCTCGCTGTCACGGGTATAGTTTCAATAATTAAGTTGGATTACTCATTAATCAAACACGTATTTAGTGAATGGAAAGGGTTACCCCATCGTATGGAGTTGGTAGCTGAAATAAACGGTGTGAGGTTTATCAACAACTCGATGTGTACCAATCCAACCGCTTTCGTTAAAACCCTCGAAAGCATAGATAGTCCAATCATACTAATTGCTGGCGGTAAAAACAAGAATCTGGACATCACCCCTATAGTTGAGGCTATCAAGAGATACACCAAACACACGCTGTTGATTGGTGAGACAGCGCCCCTCATTAAGTCGTATGTTGATGATGCCGAAATTATGGAAGATTTGCCAACCGCTGTGAAGCGTGCGGTTGAGCTTGCTGAACCTGGTGATGTTGTGTTGCTATCACCGGGGTTTGCGAGTTTTGACATGTTTCGTGATTTCGCACATAGAGGTGAAGTATTTCGTGATGCAGTACAGAAAATAAAGTCCGCTATGCAAGATGCTCGATAAACGTACGTTATTACTGCTTACAGTGGCTATACTTATATTGCTGGGTATACTTATGAGCTTATCTGCAAGCTTGGTGTTACCTACAGCATCTGGTGTAGAAAGGAGCTATGCACGGTTTAAGTGGCACCTTTCCTACATAACAATCGGTGTAGTATTGGGAATGATAGCAGCACGTATTAACCCTAACTTTTGGCGGATCGCACTCAAACCACTATTGGGTATCACGTTGCTACTGCTCATATATGTGTTGATAGCACCACCTATTGGTGGGGTACATAGATGGATAAAGTTAGGTCCGCTACATTTCCAACCGTCGCGGTTGGCTTCTTTTACGTTGGTCTTGTACATTGCGAATTACATCGAACGCAAAAAGTCAACCTTGTGTGAGTTCAAACGCGGTACGTTGCCACTATTATTTGTGGTTGGTATAATCCTGGTACTAATATTACGTGAACCTTCCTATGGGCTATTAACTGTGATGTCGGTCACGGTATTGCTGTTGTTCATACTGGGGGGTGTGCCACTCAGACACATAGGGTGTGGTATGGCTGTAGCTATACCATTGGCTGTATTCCAATTTTTACGTACCCCATACGCGGTAGATAGGCTTAAACAATACCTGAAATCACCTCCAGCTCAGATAATGAATGCAGTTGCTGGAATATCATCTGGTGGCATATGGGGTAAAGGTATAGGTGGCGGTGAGATAAAGCTTTCACGCATACCGGCTGCACATACGGATTGTGTGTTTGCGGTGATTGGTGAGGAGATGGGCCTACTCGGTACGGTGTTGGTGCTGACAATGTTTACTGTATTTTATATGTTGGTGCTGAGAATAGCAAGCGAGCAAGCTGAACTTTTCAACCAATTGCTGATCACGGGATTGGGTACACTTATATATCTGGAAGCGATGTTACATGTAGCGATTAATCTGGGGTTCATACCCACGACGGGGTTGATGTTGCCGTTTGTTAGTATGGGAGGTAGTGCGAACGTACTTTTCCTGATAGGAGTAGGTATAATTTGGAGGTTAAGTCAACCAGAATCATGAAGGTGGTAATAGCTACAGGTGGTACAGGTGGCCATATATTTTTGGGTAAAACGATTGGTGATATGCTCAAAAGCAAAGGGGTTGAAGTTGTCTACATTACAACAAGTAAGGGACTGGGTACACAGTTGCTACCAACTGAATGCACTTATGTTCATAGATTTTATGGTATCACGTGTGTACGTGATGTGTTGAATGCATTGTTTGTGTTTGTACCTGCATTCATACATGTTTTACGGATATATAGAGTTGAACGTCCATCTCTGGTCATAGGTACGGGTAGCTATCCATCTTTTGTACCGATATTGGTGGCGGTAACGTTATCTATACCCACGGTGATGTATGAGGTAGATACCGTACCGGGTAGGGTGACAAGGTTGCTTTGTCGGTACGTAGATAAGATGTTGCTTGCGTTCCCAGAAGCCTGTGATAGGTTAGGGGTTGGTGAGGTAATCGGCATACCACTACGTAGGTCGATATTGAAGCTCAACCGTAACTGTGAATTGACAGATAGACCACATATATTGGTGATGGGTGGCTCACAAGGTGCGAAACAGCTAACCCAACTCGGTATAGAATTAGCGCAAGCACTACCGGAGTACGATTTCACCATAATTACAGGTACACGCATATGGGATAGGGTAAGTGGTGTAAAGCTACCTAATCTACAGCTTATACCGTTTACCACAGATATGGCAAGCATATATTCGAATACACAGCTGGTGATCGCACGTGCGGGTGCGTTGTCGTTGGCTGAATTCTCGTATCTTGGTATCCCGGCAATATTGATACCATTTCCATACGCTACACAGGATCACCAGTACTATAATGCGCTACATTTCAATAAAGGGGCTATAATTTTGCGTGAATCTCAAGCTACGGTTGATAAGCTTATGGATGCAATCCGTTACCTGCTTTCGGATGTATCTACCTACCAGCAAAAATGTAAAGCTATGCGTGAAGCAACAACTGGTATCAACCCGGAGGTCATCTATGACAGTATACGGGGGCTCGTTTTTCGATGATTGGGGTGTAAAACGTATACACTTCGTAGGTATAGGTGGAGTAGGTACGAGTGGTATCGCAGAATTATTACATACAATGGGGTTTGAGGTGTCAGGTTCGGACCTTGAAGAGACCGAAATCACACAACGGTTGGCTCGACTTGGCATCAAAGTGAGTATCGGGCATAACCCAGCAAACGTCCACGGTAAGGATCTAATCGTATACTCAACCGCGGTGAAAGAAGACAATCCTGAGCTGATCAAGGCACGTGAACTCCATATACCATGTATACCACGTGCGGAGATGTTAGCTGAGCTTACGCGTGTCAAACGCGGTATAGCGGTGGCGGGGTCACATGGTAAGACAACGACCACGTCACTACTCGGTATAATACTCGAGGAGGCAGGGTTCGATCCCACCATAGTCGTGGGTGGGATATTGAAACGTTACAACACTAATGCGAAGCTGGGTGAAGGTGAGTTCATAGTGTTTGAAGCCGATGAGAGTGATCGTAGCTTCCTCAAATTCTTACCCCTCATGGAGGTGATCACAAATATTGACCTGGAGCATCTGGAAACCTACACCGATATCGATGATATCAAAAATACGTTTTTTGAGTTCATGCATCGTGTACCGTTTTATGGGTTGTTGGTGTTGAACCTCGACGACCCCAACATAAGGGAGATGTTGCCACGGTTACGACGTCGATATGTATCGTATGGATTAGGACACAATAACGATTGGTATGCGGATAATATAGTTATGGGTGAACGTATGGAATTTGATGTCTTCCACAAAGGTAAGATATACGATAGGTTTACGTTATCCATACCTGGTAGACATCACGTACTTAATGCACTCGCTGCTATTGTGGTAGCACATCGGTTAAATGTACCAGTAGATACGATAAAGCGGGCATTACGTAATTTCCGTGGCATTAAGCGCCGTTTCGATATATACACGAGGATGGGTGACACGGTGGTGATGACCGATTATGCACACCATCCACGTGAGATAGAGGCAGTGATACTTACTATATTGGAGCTCCATAAGGCTGGTAGAATAAGGGTGATATTTGAGCCACACCTATATTCGAGGACTAAGTTACTTGCTAACGAGTTTGCACGTGCGTTAAGCCTGGCAGATGAGGTGATAGTGACTAAAATTTACAAGGCAAGAGAGGAACCCATACCTGGTGTGACGGGTGAACTCATAACCCGCAAGTGTACAATTAAAGCAAGATACATTGAAGACGACCATACAATTATTGAGTATCTCAGATCGACGACAAAAGATGGTGATTTCTTTGCATTTTTGGGTGCCGGCAGAATATATAAGCTGGCAGAGGAGTTTGCTAAATCTTTACATGAGAAGCAGTAAATGGGCTGTAACTATTGTTTTGTTGTATATATTGGCGGGGATATTGGTTAAGATGCCAACAACCGTGAAACTCACCAAACTCATAGTTGAGGGAACCTCTGACAGCAGTCGTATCGTGAAGTTGATGGGCTTGGACTCACTCATGTCTGTAAGCAGTGGTGAATTGAAGTTGTTGGAACATAAATTGTTGGAAAGTGGCCAGTTTACACAGGTAAAGCTTATGCTGGATAGAGGTGGCCAACTATTCGTTACCGTGAAAGAATGGGATAAGGTTTTGGGCCGGCTTGACGATAGCACATACGTTTCACCTGATGGTGGGATCTTTATCTCATCCAGAAAGTACGAATGTCCATACATTCGCACGGATATGGAGTTTGATAATGTACCGATGCCAATCTATAGGTTATTGAAATATCTCGAAGGTAAAGTAGACTCCCTAAACGTGACATCAGATAGTATCAATGTGTGGCTAACCGATGGTACTGAACTTGTGTTCTCATGGTACACGATAGATGATGGATTAACTATATGGACAAACCTATGTAAGCAAGGTATAAAGGTGCGATACCTTGATTTGCGGTATCCCGGTATAGGGGTGGAACGATGACACGTCGTGTGATAGGGGCGATCGATCTTGGTACCACAAAGGTAGCCACCGCAGTAGCGTTGGTGTATGATACAAACATACGGGTGTTAAGTATAGCGTCGGAACCATGTTCAGGTATGCGGTGGGGTATAATAGAGGATCGAGAGGAGGTGCTCAACAAAACACGAGCTGCATGGGTACGTGCAGTTCGTATGGCAGGTATTAGGCCTACACATGTGTTGATGAGTATCACATCGGAGGAGACAGAGTTCTTCCCTACACGTGGTATGGTGAAGGTAACATCGGGCAAGATAACGAAACTCGATATACATACGGCACTCGAACTCGCAAGTAGCACACGCATAGGTGAAGGTAAACGCATGATCGACCTCATACCACGTTATTATGTGTTGGATCAACGTGAAGAGTATCGTACGTATAGACCACCAATAGGGTATGTAGCGGGGCAACTTGAAGTACACGCATATATGGTGTTATTACCAGATAATCTGCTTGCTAACTACGAGTTACTGGCGAAAGAGCTGGGTGTAAAGATAGAGCGGTTCATACTGCAGTCCGTAGCTTCTGCATATGCGGTGTCACGTGAGCTTGAACGTGAAGAAGGTGTTATGGTTGTAGATATAGGGGGTGGAACCGCTGACATGGCGTTCTTTCAAGATGGTAGATTAGCAGGTGGTGGCAGTAAAGCTGGTATAGGGGGTAGAACCATAATAACGGCGTTGAGCCAGAATCTCGGTATACCATTGGTGGAAGCCGAACGTCTACTAAAGGAGGTGGATCTATCGCTGGATTACGTTAATGAATATTATAAAGTGAGTCGTTCCACAGGTTATGTGGAGATCGATCTCAACGAAGTGCAATCAATAATGCTCAACTATGTGGAATATTTCTATAAGCTGATCATAGAGTGGTTACGTCGTATATATCAGACCAAAAGGAAAGTGCTATTGCCGCCACGTGGGATAATATTGACGGGTGGTATGGCTAACCTCAAGGGTATAATCTCTGAAAAGGTTATCAAACATATGGAAAACAAGTTGGGGATACAGTTGCCGATCTCCATAGGTGAGATCGCACCTATTGAAGGTGTATCAGAAGAGTATCTGACACCCCCTTACGCTACGTTGTTGGGTATGTTAGTGACAACCAATTACCAGAAGGTAGAAGTTGTACCCAGTGGAGGTATATTTAGTAAAATAGTGAGGTGGTTGTTTGGCTAACTATAAGGAGGTAACATGCGTAGGTTAACCACCATTTTGATGATATCACTGTGGTTACCGCTATTCGGTGGTGTACACACTTTAGATAATGGGCTTACGGTGATAGTGAAGCAGCTACCTGGTAGCCCGGTGGTAAGCATCTGGTATGGTATAAAAACTGGTAGTGGATACGAAGAAGGATTATATGGTACAGGTATATCACACTATGTGGAGCACCTCGTTGGTGATGGTACCGAACATTACACGAAGGCACAAATAGACAGCATAAAGGAGGCATTGGGTGGCATGGCGAACGCATACACGACGAAGGAGCTTACATGTTACTACATCACAGTATCTGAGAAGCATTTGAGGACGGCACTCGATTTACTTACAGAGGAGGTGTTCCGCTCCACCATACCACAGGAAGCTGTCGATATGCAACGTGGTATCATACTCAAGGAAATACTGCAAAACTTGGATGAGCCCGAAGATCGGTTGTATCAACTGATGATGCGTGCACTATTCCTTGATATGCCGATGCGATATCCAACGATAGGGTATACCGAGTTATTTAAGGGTATCACAAGGGACGAACTAATCGCATATTACAGGAAACACTATGTACCTAATAATGCTATTCTGGCGATAGCGGGTGATGTAGATGAGGGTGAAGTCTTGAATATTGTGGATGAGATTGTTGGCACCATAAAGCCCGGTAGATACGTTTACAAACCGATACCGGCAGAACCGGCACCACCAACGATACGGATGGTAGAGGATACGATGGCGATCGAAAAAGCATATCTTGCGATAGGGTTTAGGAATGTTGATATTGCACATCCTGACCTCTATCCGATAGATGTGTTAGCAACGTTATTAGGTGAGGGTGAATCCAGCATCTTAAGGCAACGGTTGACAAAGGAGCGTAACCTTGCACTCACGGTGGATGTGTGGTCACATACACCACATGCACCGTATGGGTATTTTGCGATATGGACATCTTGTGTACCTGAGAGCCTTGAGCAGCTAAAAGCTGAAATATTTCACAT
>JAGGUB010000071.1 GCA_021158725.1 Caldifarciminota bacterium
ACCACACATCAACCCAGCACCTCACCCACTTGAGGTCGATATCCGTTAATAAATGCAATCGCATCCATAACCTTACGATACTCGGGTTGCAATTCATGTATCACCAATACACCATCACCAGTCTGTACAGCAAGCTCGGGTTTCACGCTGACCACCGTACCGGGTGTAACATCACCATGACCTTCCTTTGGTAACGCCCTCCATACCTTCAACCGCCTACCCCGAAAATACGTATATGCACCAGGTTGTGGATTCAACCCCCTTATGAGGTTGAATATAGTGTGTGCAGGTTTGTCCCAATCTATCCTCGCTACCTCATCTTTTATCTTTGGTGCGTATGTAGCCATACTCTCATCCTGCGGTGTGGGGGTTACTTCACCTCTATCCATCTTCTCGATTGTATCTACGAGTAGGTTACCACCAATCCTTCCCAACCGCTCACGTAGCTCCCCATAAGTTTCGTGTGGCTCTATAGTTACTTCCACCTGCGCATATATATCGCCGGCATCCACTTTTGGTGCTATATCCAATATCGTCACACCGGTCTTCTCTTCACCATTTATAATAGCCCATTGTATAGGTGCAGCACCTCTATATTTAGGTAGAAGTGATGGATGTACGTTCAACCTCCTACTTGCGAGCTCCAACACCTTACGCTTAAGTATCTTACCATAATCTGCTAACACAAGGTAGTCTGGTGCCACTTCTCTAATAAGTGCAAGCACTTCCCCCTTATGTGGATCATCTACAGCTATGGTCTCAATGCCCATTGAAGTTGCGATACCACCCACTTCAGATGTACGACTCTTACCAGCTGTGGTTATAACCAATGATACCTGTTGCCTACACGCTAACCGCTTGAGTACAAGTGCACCAAACCTACCTGTACCGAAGAAGACAATTTTAGCCACTTTCAACTGGCTTAACCACACGTGAGATAGAGTCCTTCTCGACCGTAATCTCTACATTAGGGGCAATCTTTATTTTCACGGTTTTATCTTTCACCGCAGTGATCTGCCCATGTAACCCACCGTTAGTGACGACACGATCGCCCCTCCTTAGATTCTGTAACATCTGTTGCTTCTTGCGCATCATACGTTGTTGCGGTAGTATCATAAACAAATAAAGGATAATAAAAATGAGTATGAGCGGGAGGAAAGTCACCCATCCCCCCGCCCCTGGCTGCTGTGCCATCACTCTTCCACCTTTATCTCAATACGATGTGGTTTGGCCTTTTCCAGTTTAGGTAACGTAACCCTCAGTACACCCGCTTTATATTCAGCTTTTGCCTTGTTAGGGTCGACCTTCGTCGGAAACCTTACCGTACGTTCAAACTTACCATACCAGCGTTCAATCCTATGGTAGCGTTTGCCTTTCTCTTCCTTCTCGCGTTTACGTTCGCCTTTGATTGTGAGATGATCCTCACTCACACTGATTTCAATATCTTCCTTTCTAAGCCCAGGTAATTCCACCTGCACAATGTAATCGTCATCCGTCTCCTCTAAGTCCATAGCGGGTCGCCACTCTATTTCGCTCATAACCTCAGGATGGGTACCCCAAAAGTCCTTCAGCAACCTATCGAGTCTACGAAACTCATCAAGTATCGAGCTAACCTCACGTGGTAACCACTCTCTCATTTCACGCATCATAACCTCCTATTTGTTATAAATTAACCCGATTACTAAAATGTAAAGTGTGTATTACTCGATGTATGGACTACCATTGGATAAGCACGTATTCACCACTATTGGGTTGATAACCCACAACTCTTTACTATATTCTAACGTTAGCAGGAGGTACAATGCTATGGATGATGTTCCTGTTATCCTTGGCCGCTGGTCATTACAGTGATAGGTTACTCGTAGCTTTCCGAAAAGACGTAGAGTTCAACATCAACAAAGTTACCGGTGTTGTTCAACTTAACATTATGCCATTCGATTCACTCGCCCGCCTCTACAAGGTTACACGTATGGAGAGATGGCTCACATCAGCTTCACCTGAGGATCACGATGGCCCCGTATATCTATCCAAGATCTACCGATTATACACCGCAAGTAAAGCACCTATCGAAAAAATTGTCCACGATTTCAATAACGAGCCACATATAATTCGTGCAGAGGTCGAACCCATCCACCATCTGCTATATGAGCCTAACGACCCCCGTTACCCCCAGGAATGGCATCTACCCAAAATACAAGCCAATTCAGCATGGGACTTATTTATCGACATACTTGCGGATTCGATTCCTGGTGATACCACCGTAGTGATCGGTGTCATCGACACAGGTACTGACTGGGATCATCCCGACCTCATAGATAACATCTGGCAGAACCCTGGTGAGGATGCCGACGGTGATGGTCACACGATAGAGTATGAAGATGGTGAATGGATACTCGATCCAGGTGACCTCAACGGTACCGATGACGACGGTAACGGCAAAATAGACGACTTGATAGGATGGGACTTCGGTGATCACGACAATAACCCTGAAGGTTTACCTGAGCCCGGTCCTAATGATGGTCACATGCATGGTACACATGTTGCAGGTATCAGCTCTGCTGTCACCAACAACGGTATCGGTGTAGCAAGTACCGCATGGAGTGTAAAGGTAATGCCAGTCAAATGTTACGCAGGTGGTGAATATATTATCAATGGTTATGATGGCATACTCTACGCTGCACGTACCGCATATCTGAACGGCTATCGCTGTGTGGTCAACTGCAGCTGGGGCAGCTACGGGTATAGTAGTTTTGAACAAAACGTCATAAACACTGCACACAACACATACGGTGCGATAATAGTTGCAGGTGCCGGCAATGAGGGTATCTCTACCCCACATTATCCCTCAGCTTACAATAACTGCATAGGGGTGGCAGCTACTGACCAAAGTGACCACAAAGCGTGGTTCTCCAATTACGGTACATGGGTTAACCTATCCGCACCTGGTATGTCGATCCTGAGTACCATCTACCCCGAGTATGGTAGCTATGCCGCATGGGATGGCACCTCCATGGCATCACCTGTAGCTGCATCCGCAATCGCTTTACTCTGGTCATTCTTTATCGATTCATCCAACACATGGGTAGAGAATCAAATATTGAACACTGCAGATAATATCGACGATATCAACCCCACCTACACTGGGCAACTGGGTAGCGGTAGGGTGAACATCTACAAAGCTATAGCTACTACAATCTATCCACACATTGTTCTGGTAAGCTACAATCTACGTGAAGCCATCGGCGATGGTGATGGCGTATTCAACCCCGGTGAAACCGGTAAGCTACGTGTCACCTTGCATAATGAAGAAGGTTGGCAACCCGCCGAAGGTCTAACCGCCAGGTTAGTGGTATCACACCCCGATATCATAGTTACCGATAGCATAGCAGATTTTGGCACGTTGCTACCAGGTGCAACCACCACGAATCTCGCCGATCCATTCTATCTGGAAGCCACCACAGATGCTGAACTTGGCACCATATCCGCCATGTTGATACTAACCGCAAACGAATCCAACCACCCATACCTTGATACGATTGAGTTCACGCTAACACTCACAATCTATCAAGCAGGCTGGCCACAATCCACCAGCAGCAGCGTAAAAGGTAGCCCCGCCGTCACCGATATCGATACCGATGGTATCACCGAAATAATTGCACCCACACTTAATGGTAAGCTCTACATATGGGATTATGAAGGTAACCCCGAACCTGGTTCGCCGGTCGATCTATCTGGTGAGATATGGACCGCCCCTGTGGTAGCTGATATAGATAATGATGGAACTTGTGAGATAGTGGTTGGTAGCAGAAACCATCACCTCTATATAGTGGAACCCGATGGTTCAATCGCTGGCGACAGAGATTTAGGTCACTACATCACAGGTACACCTACTGTAAAAGATATCGATAACAATGGTCCCAAAGAGATCATTGTGGGTACGTTCGGCAAAAAGCTATACGTGTTACAAGATGGTGATACCATCGACTATCCCGGTTTCCCCATCGAGGTAAGTGATCGCATACTTTCTGGTATAGCGGTGGGTGATATCAACAACGATGGTACACAGGAGATGGTCTTCGGTACGTACGATGGTAACCTATACGCGGTGACATCAACAGCTACGATTGTAACAGGCTTCCCCGTAGCGCTTGGTGGCCACATCTGGGGTAGCCCAGTACTGGCGGATATAAATAGTGATGGTCAACTTGAAATACTTATAGGATCTGATAACCATAATTTCTATATCGTTGCCGCCGATGGCAATATATTGCTAACGATAGATGCAGGTAGCCAGATAAAATACGAACCTGCTGTCATTAAAGTAGATGGTTTCTATCGCATCTTATTTGTCGCAGGTAGCAAGCTATGGTGTATAGATCCTATGGGTAATGTGCTGGATGGTTTCCCATACGATGCTGGTAATACATTGTTACCACCGGTTGTCGCAGATATCGACAGCGATGATACGCTCGACATCATTGTACCACTTAAACAGGCCCCATACATTGATATCGTTAACCTGCATACTGGGCAGCTCGATCACTACATACCTGTAGATCCAGTATGGTCACCTGTAATGCTATGGGATATCGATGGTGATGGTGACCTCGAACTCATATTCGGTACAAACAGTGGAGTAAACATCATCGACTACAAGCAACCCGCAAGTTTAAGCAATTCCTGTTGGGCTATATATCGACGTAACCTATCACGTACGGGTAACTTCAACGATCACTTCACAGGGGTTGAAACCGCACCCATACCATCTTTTAGCATTGTATCACCGACACCCAATCCATTCACAGATAAGGTTAGTATCGAGCTTATGCTTACACATCCCACGACTGTATTGCTCAACGTATACAATGTTATCGGTACAAAGGTATACTCCCAACGTATGCAGCTTGATGCAGGTACACACAACATCATATGGGATTCACACAACCTACCACCCGGTATATACTTTATCAACCTAAAAGTGGGCGATAAGGTTCATACATACAAGCTGGTGAATGTAAAATAACAACCGTCTGCAGTTGAGCTACTTATTTTCGGTTGGTAACCACCCGCAGATAGTTGTCCCAACGTAGGTATTTACGTGCCACCCGCAACACATCCTCCGCTGTCACCTCTTTGATACGAGCTGTATCTTTGTCACTCCAATCATACCCCAACCCATACAGTTCATCAAGCACCGCTATCCTTGCCTGATCGATCAGCTTCTCACGATCCATCGCATAACGTGATACACATATCTGTTTGGCTTTCTCCAACGTACCGCTATCCACTTGGGTTGTGGTTATCTCACGTATCACACCCTCCATAATAGTGAGCACTGAATCTACCTTATCTGGTGCCGTAGCTGCATATATGAGGAAAAACCCATCATCCAATCCCAACCAGTTATATGCATGTACGACATAGACCAGGCCTGCACCTCTTAACCTACTATGTAGCCATCCACCCGGCATATATATACCCGATATTATTGCATCAAGCACATGCATGGGGTAGCGGTCAACGTCATCCACACGCATACCGGGCCATCCCCAGAATATTATTGATTGTAATTTCGACGTACGTAATTCAACAGTCTTAGCAACCTCATCAAACTGCGGTGGCTCCACTTCATACGTTATGGTTTCATCTGGCAACCTATCAAAAAGCTTATCTATCCATGCAACCACCTCATCGCTATCTATCCCACCATACACAGCGATCACCATGTTTGGCGCACGTACCCATGAGCTGTAGAATGTCTTCACATCATCCAATGTTAGCTCCTCCACGTCTGTGAGCTCACCCGTGGGTAAGCTATGGTATGGATGGCTTTTGTACAGGGTATCACGAAAGATACGCATCACCTCGAGGTAGGGGTTATCGGCCTCTGCTTTGATAGCCTGTA
This sequence comes from Caldifarciminota bacterium, assembly GCA_021158725.1. Taxonomy (GTDB): domain Bacteria; phylum Hydrothermota; class UBA3073; order NMUJ01; family NMUJ01; genus NMUJ01. Next base: position 5,906 of record JAGGUB010000071.1, read on the forward strand.
TTTGACGTGCTTTCAATCTCTTGAAATCCTTTTCATCGAATAGCGGATCCTGCAGTATCTCTGCTATAAGTTCGAGCGCACGTTTGGTATCCTCTGCCAGCACCTGTGCCTCTATACCAAAACTATTGTTACCGCTGAATGGCGTAATCTGGCCACCCAGCTCATCGATCATCTCAGCCAGCTCCTCACGTGTGTAACGTTTGGTACGTTCAAATAACAACTTCATCATCAAGTTACATACACCATGTTTACCTTCTGGCTCGTAGCGTACACCCCCGAGAAACCCCACCACTATACCTGTAAGTGGTGATGCCACCTCACGTGTTACCACTCTGATACCATTATCCAGCACTGTCTTTTTGGGCGGATACGCATAAAACTGCTCCCCTACAGCGGGCTTGCTCACGTATTCGGGAGGTACTACCTGTGCGATCACCATCCTACTTGTATCGAGATACGTCCTCAACACGCGGTTAACATCAGCTACAGTAACTTTATCGATTCTATCCAGATATTTCTGTGTAAAATCGGCATCACCCGTCATAAAATAGTCCCATATTGCGGATTCGGCGACTTCTTCTGCCTTCTCATAACGGAATAGGTACTGTATACGGATGATACGTTTGGCCCTATCCACTGCATCCGGTGGTATCCCCTTTTCTTTGAGCTCATCTATAATGTGAAATATTTCAGCTTTTAGCTGCTCAAGGCTCTCAGGTACACAAGATGTCCATATCGCAAAATACCCATACGGTGCATGTGGTGTATGTGACCACACATCCACCGTGAGTGCAAGGTTACGCT
>JAGGUB010000005.1 GCA_021158725.1 Caldifarciminota bacterium
ATATTGATGGGTAAAAGTTACGATTATGGTGAGACGTGGGTGGATACGATCTATCACTACACGAGTTTCGATATGGGTATACCGAATCTGATAGGTGATACGTTATGGTTGGTTACTGGAGAAGGTGATACAGTTGCGGGTGTTATAGATTCCATATATACGGGGTTTACGTATGATCAGGATGTGACGATAGCACCTGATGGTAGTATACATTTTGTGGATACACATGTGTACTTTGTGAAGGCATCGTCTATATCACCATATTGGTACTGGTATGTGCCATACACGGGGATATTTGATTTCCACAGCGAGGATAATGGTGTGACATGGACGGCATCGAAGGTGGCTGACCTGAATGGGTTTGAGCCTGACGATGAGGAGGGTGAGATCGAGACCACAAATATGGTGGATATAGCAGCTGATGACCAGGGTAACCTTTACGTGGCATGGACAGATAGACCGGATACGGGGTTGGTTGAGAGTCCACACAGCAGTAACCAGTATGATGATTACTATTTCCGTAACATATACTGTGCGGTGTCAACAGATGGTGGGTACACGTGGAGCGAACCTATCGAGGTGACGAATACACCAGATGTACCAGAGTATTCTTTACATCTGTGTCGTAAGGCGGATAGTGATAAGGGTGGTACGATATATATTGGGTTTACGGTGCCGGATTTGACACGGCCGTTTGAGTCACCGGAGATGCTGGCAGATTACGTGCAGTGGCTATATATCGTTGAGATTAATGGGCTTACGGTGGGTGTAGATGAGGTAGCACGACGGGTGGATAGGTTTGTGGTCACCCCATGTATAGCGAGCGATAAGGTGGTGATTAACTACGTGGTGGGTGATGAACCGAATGCACGGTTAGCTATATACGATGTGACTGGAAGGGAGTTGAAGCAGATCGAGTTAAAAGATAGAGCAGGTAGGTGTGAGCTCGATGTGAGCAGGTTACCACAGGGTACGTATTTTGTGAGACTCATCACAGGTAGTAGCGTGCGGGAGGCTAAGTTTGTGGTGATCAAGTAACCCGGGTGTGGTGGTTGTTCAATGTGTACGGTATGGTTGATGCTAATCCTGGCATGGGGTGATAAGTACACGGGTGAGATATTTGAGCTGGGGGCTGGTGCGTATGGACTGAGTATGGGTGAAGCTATCGTCGCTATTGTGGGTGATGCCACCGCTACATACTGGAATCCTGCACGTATGCGTACGGTGGGTCGTGATGTATGGCTGATGTATTCGTCTGATTATGGTATGAAATACAATGGGGTGGCGTTTGTTAACTCAAACGCCACCCACAGTATTGGAGGAGCGATATACTGGTTGAACATACCCGATATGGTGTTTACGGATACGATGAACCAGATCATCGGGCGTGCGGATCTTAACGATTACATGATATATCTGGGGTATGCGGTGAGTATCGAGGGTTATGATGTGGGGGTGACGTTAAAGTCCATATACAGGGATTATTACGTAGATCGTGCGTATGGTATAGGGATGGATCTGGGGGTGGCTGGTTGTTATAAACATATACGGTGGGGGGTGGTGTTACGTAACGTATCGGGTACGTATATGTTTTGGGATTCTGGTGTACGTGATTTTGTGCCACCGACGATAGATGTAGGGATAGGGTACATCGGTAGAAATGTTAGGTTTGGTATGAGTGGTACGATTAACCTGGAACATAGGGTGAGCGAGATACAGATGTTGAACCTCGACACACATGTGGGTGTGGAGTATGTGTATCGTAATCTTTTGGCAGGTAGGATAGGACGTACCCGTAAGGGTATTACGGTGGGGGTGGGGATAATCAAACCACCGTTTAGGGTGGATTATGCATTTTGTGGTATAGATATCGGGCAGATACATAGGGTGTCGTTCAATTGGACGTTGAAATGAAGTGGCAGGTGATGCATGTTGATTTGGACGACCGTAATGCGTTGAGTAAAAGGTTAGGTGTACCACCGATAATTGCGACACTATTGCTCAACCGCGGGTTAGATACAGAGGATAAGGTGCGTGAGTATCTTGAACCTAAGCTTGATGATCTGCACTCACCGTGGGGGTTCAGCAGGATGGAAGAGTTGGTGGATGACGTTCGTAAATCAATAAAGGCGGGTGATAAAATCGTGGTGTGGGGTGATGCAGATGCGGATGGTAGGATAGCGACTGTGGTGCTGATGACAGTGCTACGATATGTGGGTGCGGATGTGGACTACTTCATACCGGATAGGTACAAGAAGGGGTTTGGATTAAACCGTGAAGATGTTGAGTTACTTGCAGGTAAAGGGGTGAGGTTTATCATAACAGTGGATTGCGCCACAAACAATAAGGAGATAGTCGACGAAGCGGTACGGAGGTGGGGTATGAAGGTGTGGGTGACGGATCATCATCTACCTACAAGTAAGGATGTGGTGGATAAGCTCATAAACCCGCACGTAGATAGCTATCCGTACGAATATCTCGTAGGTAGTGGGGTTGCATATAAGGTGGCACAGGCGATAGCTACGAAGTTGTGTGAGATGGATGATATGACGTGGTATGAGAGGTTTGGACACCTGATGTTTATTACTGCGTTAGGTACGATAGCAGATAAGGGGTATCTATTGGGTGAGAACCGTACTTTGGTGAAGTTGGGACTCGAACGTGGTGAAGCGTTACGTCATATGGAAGGTAGCCCGTTCGCGTATAGGATGATGGCGGAAAGGGGTACAACATACATGGCGATAACGAATAACGTGTTACCGGTGATAAATGCACGTGACCCGGATATTGCTGAGGGTAGAGATCTTGTGGTGGAATACTTTCTTACGGATGAACGTAGGGCGGTGATCGAGATATTGGGGAGGTTGGAGTTCCTTGCACAGAGTTGGATGAGGAGGCTCAATTTCTATCTTAAGAGTTTGAGCGAGTTTGTGGATAACTCATCACGGGTGGTGTTCCTGGCACATGAGGATATACCGGCGAATCTGGTTGGCCCGCTCGCTAATAAGTTGCGTGAGATGTACGACAAATCAGCGATAGTGATAGGTGAGAATGGTAAAGGTGAAGTACGTGCGGTGGAGGGGGTGAACTTCTTCAATATACTAAAAGAGATACAGCATATGTTCAGTAGTTTTGGTGGCCACCCTGAAGCGTGTGGGTTTACGACACATCCGAAACTTGTACCGGATGTGAAGAGAGCGATACTCGAGAGGGTGCCATTGACCTCACATAGGGTGGTGCTGGCGGATGCTGAGTTCGTGCCGAAATTCCTCACAACGGAGATATTCAATTACATTAAGAAGATGCAACCATTCGGTAAAGGTAACCCGCCACCTATGTTTGTTGCGTATAGGCAGAAATTCAATCCGGTTGAGAAAGGTGTGTTTATAGGTAAGCACTTTTTCTACTGTCCGAAGGAGTTCAGGAAGGAAGGTTACTGGGATATACTCTATAAGATTACCGATAGGAGAGAGCTGGTGATAATAGATGCACGAAGTGGAGATGAGGGTAGCACTCATAGGGCCTGAAGGTGCAGGTAAGAGTACAATATTTTATCTGCTTACGGGGGTGAAGCCAGATCATTATGTAAAGGAGGTGCGACCAGGTGTGATGAAGGTGCAGGATGATAGGTTGGATAGGTTAACACAGCTCGTTAAGCCAGATAAGGTGGTACATGCAACGATAGAGTTCTACGATATACCTGAGGAGAGGTGGCATATGGCACAGGATGCGGATGTTGTTGCGATTACTATACCTTATTTTCGTGATAAGGGGCCACGTGAGTATTATGATGATGTACGTACTGCGATGGTGGTACGTGATCTGGAGATTATCGAGCATGCACTTACGCGGTTGTATAAGGAGCATAAGCATAGGGATGAACAGTTGGTGCATGTTTTGGAGAAACTAAAAGGGTGGTTGGAAGCCTGTACATATGTGGGTGATAAGCTAAGTGAGGACGAACGACGTAAGATTAGTGGGTATTCACTGTTGTCTATTAAGCCGTCGGTGGTGCTGGCGAACATGCGTGAGGTGGATGAGTTCGATAAATCCATATGGGAGGATACGGGTGAAGTGATCGTACCAACACGTGCGAAGTTGGAGGCTGAGATTATGGAGATGGATGAGGGTGAACGTGACGAGTTTTTACCGTTGCTTAAGGAAGGGCTCACTGCGGGACGGGTGGTGGCTGCAATATATCAGGTGACAGATACCATCACGTTCTATACGATAGCACACAGACGTGTACAGGCGTGGCCAATACGTAGGGGAGTGACGGCTATTGAGGCGGCAGGTTTGGTACATTCCGATATAGCGAGAGGGTTCATAAAGGCTGAGGTGGCAAGTTATGACGAGTTTGTGCAGGTGGGTGACTGGGAGGCATTGAAAAAGGCGGGTAAGGTGAAGCTCGAAGGTAAGAGCTATCAGATAGAGGATGGCGATATCATAGAGTTTAAATTTCACGTATGAAATTTCTTAAGGTTCGGCTTTTGGGCTTCCTCGGTTTCTAATTTTTTAAGTGCAGCGTCTAACTCTTTAAGTGCAAGTGATATCTCTTCACCCTTGGGAGCTTTACCATGCCACTCTAAGCGGTTCTCCATGTAGGAGACACCTTTGCCTTTGATGGTGTGTGCGATTATTATTGTGGGGCAACCATTTTGTGCGGCAGCTGATTGGAATGCGGATCTGAGTTGTATGAAGTTATGGCCATCGACTTCGATGACGTGCCAACCGAATGCACGCCACTTGTTGGGTAATGTGGTTAGACGTTTGATCTCGAAGACGGTGCCATCGATCTGTAACCTGTTATGATCGAGTACAGCACAGAGGTTGTCCAGCTTGTACTTGTAAGCACTCATGGCGGCTTCCCAGATTTGACCTTCCTCGATTTCGCCATCACCCAGCACCACATACACGCGGTAGGGTTTGCGGTCAAGTTTACCGGCGAGTGCCACACCCACAGCAAACGACAGGCCATGGCCGAGCGATCCTGTTGTGGCTTCAACGCCTGGTATGTCTAAGTTGTACGGGTGACCTTGTAGGATATGGTCGCAACGTCGTAGGTGTAGTAGCTCAGAACGTGGGAAATAGCCAAGATCTGCAAGAATAGCGTAGAGGGCGGGTGCGGCATGGCCTTTGGAGAGTATTAAGCGGTCGCGGTGCTCCCAACGGGGGTTGTTGGGATCGTGGCGCATAATTTCGTAATAGAGTAGGACGAGTATCTCAACGATGGAGAGTGAGCCACCTGGGTGACCGGAACCTGCACGACCGAGCATCTCTATTATGGATTTCCTTATTTCAATAGCTTTGCGTTTCAGGTGGTAGAGGTCCATGGGCTAACTTTTTGTGACCATTCATAACATGATTTTATGGCCTCCAGCATGCTACTGTGGTCAGCTATGCCACGGCCAGCAATCTCATATGCGGTACCGTGATCGGGTGAGGTACGTATGAAAGGTAACCCGAGGGTTACGTTGATGGCACGACCGAATGAGGTTAGTTTCACAGGGATTAGACCCTGATCGTGATACATGGCGATTATGGCGTCAGCAGTGTGACGTGCGAAGTACGAGTCGGCTGGATGGGGACCAGATACGTGATAGCCTGACTGTTGTAGCTCCTGGATGGCTGGTAGTATGATGCGTAGCTCTTCGTCACCTATCACACCATGGTCGCCGGCGTGGGGGTTGAGCCCCAGCACGGCGATGTGTGGTGTACTTATGTTGAGGTAATGTGTGAGAAAGGTGTGAGTGAGCTTGACCTTTTCGATGATAGCGGTAGATGTAAGTGCATCCGCTACTGCATGTATTGGTATATGGGTTGTCACTAAGGTGACACGTAGGGTGGGTGATAGCATCAACATAGCGTAGTGGGGTGCGTGTGTGAGCTCTGCAAGTAAGTCGGTATGGCCAGCGTAGGGGATGTTGGATAGATGCCAGCTGTATTTGTTTATGGGGGCGGTTACTAACCCACGTATGGTGCCACGAAGGGCAGCATCTACAGCGGTGACAAATGCATCGTAGGAGAGCTTACCAGCAGCTGCGGAGGGTTCACCTACTTTTATATCTGATGGGGTGGGGATGTCGACAATCTCGTAGGGTATGGGGAGGTGAAGCTGTTCAGCTACACGGGTCCATATGGTACGGCTACCGAATAGCTTAACTGCGTGGGTGGGTAGCTGTAGGGCGTTTAGGGCTTTGAGGGTGACTTCGGGGCCAATACCGGCGGGATCACCTATGGTGATACCTATTGCCATTTTGCTAAATACACAACAGGTACTGTATGTCGTATGTCGGTGAGTAGCTGGTTACTTAGGTACGATATTTTGTTATTCCATAAGAGGGAACGTAGTTGGGGTTTGGCTTCGTCAAACCCTAACCTGCGGGCTGGCCGTTTAGCTAATGCATACATGAGGAAGAAGCCGTTCTCTGTGGATATGGTGGTCGGGTTATGTAATGTGATGGAATCATACTCTATTGTGAAAGGTAAGTCGGTTAGTGATAGCCATGTGTTGCCATCTGATAGCAACATGACTGATGAAGGTAGTGAGTGGAGGTCACCCTCACGTAGTAGTGACTTGACGTGTGTGAGGAGGTCGAGAGTCGCTTGTGTGTCAGCAGGTGTGGGGTACGCTTTTATTGTAAGCTGATACAGTGAGACGAAGCCAGCGACACGATCGGCTACGTATAGGAAGAGATAACCCTGTGGCATGGGTAGGATTGAGTAATCACCGCGATCGAGTTGCAATAACCGGTTACCGTAGGTGGCGGAAAGGTACGAGATGAGTATGTTGCCTACATAACCACGTGTACGTAATGCGGTGGTATCGTCGGAGAACCTGAGCAGCGAGTCAAACGGTACACCGTTTTTGAATAAGGTTATGATATGTTTGAGCCGCTGCTCCGCTATAGACATGCCTTCGTCTAACCTATAAGGGATGAAGGTGAGGTAACACTTGACAGCGGGTGGGGTGATGATGGAGTCCCTATGTTCTTTGTAGTAGGACCATAATTCGAGGTCGGTGAGTTTTAGCTCATCTGGGAAATGTTTCTGCAGTAGCTGGTAGATAAGTAAATCGTCACGTGATTTGGCACGCAATAAACGCTTTATATCGGAGGTGGGTAGGCCAAGTTTATCGACTAATGGTGATAGGGTTTGCCAGTTGGTTTGCAGCTGTTGCTCTACGGCTTCAGGACTGACGGAGAGGGATTCACGGAGTGCTTGTTCAACCAGTATTTTATGATCGATGAGCGATTGTAGATATAATTTGCGGAGTGAATCGTTGGGTACAAGTCCTGAGAGGTATATTGTGAGGTCGAGTTCGGTTTGAGTGATAACTGTGGTATCACCAATGATGGCGAGTGGACGGTCGAGTAGTAGCGTGGTTAATACTAAAGCTAACATTAACGCAATAGCTCAGGATGGGTCTCAACCGCGATCTTGCTACGTAAGTCGTTCAGTATGCTATCGAGCATGGCACGACTCTTTTCAAGATAAAGGCGATTACGTATCATATCCTTTACGTCGTCATAGGGGATGGGTTTCGATAGCTTACGTATGGCGAGCACCTTCACGATGTGGAAACCATCTGAGGCAAGTATGATATCGCTTACCTCACCACTTCGTAGGTGGAAAATGGCATCCTCCAGCTGTGGCATACCGGCGAGGTCACCCCTGCGAATGTAACCGATTACACCACCACGCTTCTTGGAGGGATGTATGGAATGTTCACGTGCAAGGTCGGTGAAACTCTTACCACGACGGAGTTCGTCAAGTATAGCACGTGCTTCGTCCTCAGTGGGGACAACGATCTGGGCAACTTTACGTTCTTCAGAGAATTCACGAAGATGCTCTTCGTAATACTGGCGTAGTTCGTCTTCGGTGGGTTCTTCAGTTTCAAGGTGACGCTCTATGTAGGTGTTGGCAAGGAACTCGCGTTCTAACTGTTTGAGCCGCAACATTACATCATGCTCTTTGTCAAGACCTTCACGCTTGGCAGCCAGATATAGTAGCTGGGTGTTTACCCAGTTCTCGAGGAAATTGCGTTTCTCGGTTAACGTGAGTTGACCCGCATACTCGGCAGGTATCAACCGATAGAAATCGCCCAATGTTAGCACTTCGTTACCTACGCGGGCAAGTATGTCAGTACGGGGTTCACGTAACAGGTGACCCTTGAACACAAACAACGTAGCCAGTATTGCAGCAACTATCACTACAATGGCTACCGAGATAAGGATGTAAAGATGCTTTTTCATTTAACCTCCGATAATAATGATTTCAAAACGGGTTCGTTGATCTCTACTTTGAAGACGTGTTTGAGTGAATCGGTCACCTGCTGTAGACGGGTGGTTAACATCTTCGTACGAAGGCGATTGTATACTATGCCACGAACTCGGTTGAAAGGTTTACCCTTGAACTCAGCCTTATGTTCGTTATAGTAGGAGAGGGCTTCGGATTCAGGTGGTGTAGGTATGGACTGCGTTATACGGAGATAGTAGAGATTATAAAGTTGACGTTCCTGGTGGCGGGTGACCGCTTTGAGTACGGATGGATCCTTATGTAGGCACCAGCGACGTGCTTCAGCAGGAAGGGCGAGCTCAAACAGCACGTAGTTCTTGAGGTAATTCTTCAAACTTGATGGGCTGTCCCAGTTTAACCCACGTGGTGTCCGGCCATTTAAGTGATCGAGTAGCGTTCCCAGTGTGACGGTACCAAACAGCGTATATACAAGTGGTAGCGAACGTAAATTGTTGGGAAAATCGGGTAACTCACCGGGTGGGGTACGGTGCTTCAAACCCGCTGCAATACGGGTGATGTGCTTGATGTTCGTATCGTCGTAACGTATGGAGGCAAGACGTTCGATATGTTTGAGATAAGTTTGTGATAGCTTGCGTTCTAACCTGCGGCTTAGGATGGTGGTTATGGATTTGCGTTCCTCAGCAAACGCCTTAACAGTGAGTGGACGACGATCCTCTAACAGCACGATATGGTAACCGGATTTGGTACGTACGGGTAGGGAGAATTGACCCGGCTGTAACGAGAATACGATACGTTCAAGTTTGGGGTCAAGGCTACCCGCACGTAACCAGCCGAGGTCGCCACCCTTTTTGGCAGTACGTGGATCTTTTGAGTAAAGTTTGGCAAGTGAATCGAAGTTTGCACCCTTGACCAGCTCCACATATATGCGTAGGGCTTGATGGAAGGTTGGTACAACGATATGGCGGGCTTTTAGCTCAAAATGCTTGCGTTTCCAGTAGGAATAGATTTGCCAGAACGGTACATGGATACGGTTGCGAACCACTTTCTGGTAGAGCTTACGTACGGATTCGCGTTGCAGTATGCGGGTGGGATCGCTGGTGGGTTTGAGCCCTATGGATTTGGCAGCAAGTACGAATAGTTTGCGTTGGATGAGATCGTCGAGCTTGGCACGTGCAAAGGAATCGACATTTGTACCTGAGTACGATTTGATGTATGGACGTAGGTCGTCGATTGTTATGTAATCGTTAGCGATACGTGCAACCCAGTTGGTTGGTAATGCTAAAAGGATGGTTAATAAACAATGCATCTTACCTCCTGGATGGGTTGCAAGTTCTTAGGTAAGGTATGAGGCCACCTGAACGAATGATATTAAGTATAAAAGGTGGTAATGGTGTGAATTGCAGCTTCACGCCGGTGGATTTGTTGAGTAGCTGACCGGATTCGAGGTGTAATTCGAGTATGTCACCGTTGTTGACGTGGGCTGTTATGTTGGGACAGATGATGGCAGGTAGGCCAACATTTATTGCGTTACGATAGTAGATGCGAGCAATGGATTCGGCAACTATTGCACCGATACCTAAGTGTTTGAGGCAAAGTACGGCTTGCTCACGTGATGACCCGCAGCCAAAGTTACGACCTGCTACGATTATGTCGCCGGGCGTGACGGATTTGTGGAAATCGGGATAGATGGATGCAAACGCATAGGAGGCCATCTGAGTAGGATCGGTTATTTTTAAGAATTTACCGGGATAAATTATATCGGTGTTGATGTTAGTACCGAATTTCCAAACTCTGCCGGTTAGCACCATTATTTTAAAATACGGAAGTAAAGTATAAGTCAACTGAGGAGAGGTTTAACAATGTGGGTTGCCAAAAGGGCTCCTTATATTATATATAAGGTATAAGATGGCGAAAAGAAATCGCCCGCTCTTGGTGTTAACAGGTGTGCTGGTGATACTGGTGGTGACGTTCTTGGTGGTAAGACGATACGTGCAGCCGGCACGTGAGCAGCTTGCGTACTGTCCGATGAAAGGGGTTGAAGTTGAAAGGATTGAGCTCACAAGGGATGATACATGTTTTGTGTTCGAGAAGCGTGAGGATGGATGGTGGATGGTATCACCCGTCGAGTATCCAGCACTTGAATGGGTCATGAAGCAGCTGGCGGAGAAGGCACCTGATATAGCTATAGGACGTGAGGTGATAACCTGTAATCCTGACGAATACGAAAAATATGGTATCACAGAGCATAGTAGGGTGGTGAAGTTCATGGGTGGTAGGAGATCGGTGAAGTTGAAGATAGGTAAAGAGGCGCCACAGGGATTGGGGTATTATGTGATATGGGGTAACCGACCATGTGTGAGGATAGCTAAGTTGGTGCCAAAGTATCTATTGGAGAGGGGGATGACAAGGTGGTGGAACAGAAAGGTGTTCAAATTCAAGC
>JAGGUB010000067.1 GCA_021158725.1 Caldifarciminota bacterium
CATCCTCACGTAACATAGCTTCAAGCTGCTCCAACCCCCACGTACCGGTATCCACAAGCGTAAGCGGTTCACCCGCTATCAGTATTGAATTACTACCCCAGCCATCCGATTCGTAAAAATAATAGTGATCACACAATCTCATCCACCTCCATTGTACTATCGTCAGATTACGGTATATCTTCCGGTTTTAACTTCTGAAACAGGGGTTGCACCTCACCCACGCTGGTATCAACCTTTATCCTGCCAATATCATCCCACCTGTATTCCGGTAGGTTGAGCATATTTTTGATCCTTTCGCCCGTAAATGGCAGGTAAGGTGCAACCAACACCGACAGGTTAGCGATCAATGTCGTACATACCCCCATAACAGCTCTGGCACGTCCCATATCCTCCTTACGTAGCACCCATGGTTTCTGATAGTCAAAGTAGCGGTTACCTTCACGTACCAACTCCATTATGAGTTTTATCCCCTTCTTGAATTGAAACCTATCTATGGCATTGGCCACCTCATCACGTGTAGCCTCAACCTTACGCAATAGCGTTAAATCCTCCCCCGTCATATCAACCGGTGTGCTCACTTTACCACCCATATACCTGTGTACAAACATCAACGTACGATGTACGAAGTTACCCAACACATCTGCCAGCTCGTTGTTACGTTCAATGAATAGCTTCCACGTAAATTCAGTATCACCCGTCTCAGGTAGGTTGATCGCCAACGTATAACGTAATGGATCCGCAGGATACTTATCCAGATACTCATCCAACCACAACGCTGTACCGCGGCTGGTGGAGAACTTACCCTTACCCAGCAACAGATACTCGTTCGCTGGTATATTATCAGGTAACACAAATCCACCATGCCCCATAAGTATTGCAGGCCATATTATTGCATGGAACACAATGTTATCTTTACCTATGAAATGTATAAGCTTAGTTTGTGGATCCAACCAGTAATCTTTCCATAACTCATGCTTACCCTGTTTGAGCGCCCATTCCATAGTACTTGATACATAACCTATGGGGGCATCAAACCACACATACAGTACCTTGCCTTTGGCTTCATCCAATGGCACCGTCACACCCCAATCCAGGTCCCTTGTTATCGGTCGCGGTACGAGCCCCTCACGTATCCAACCAAGTGCGAACTCACGCACGTTGGGCTTCCAATCCTCCTTACTTTGAAGCCATTCCACCAACTTATCTTCGAACTTCGGTAGATCGAAATACCAATGTTTTGTCTTGCGTTTCACTGGTGTGCCACCACATAACGTACAGTGTGGGTTCAATAGCATCGCAGGCTCTAACCATCTACCACATTCCTCACATTGGTCACCACGTGCCGCTTCGTACCCACAATACGGGCACGTACCCTCTATATAACGATCGGGTAGGAACAACCTGTCAGTTTCACAGTAGTACTGGTCGGTCTCCTTATCGAAGATATAACCTTTTTGATACAGGTTCAGAAAGAACTCCCTCGACACCCTATGATGTAGTGGTAACGATGTACGTGAGAAGTTATCAAACTTTATCCCAAACCGCTCAAAGCTATCATAAATTATACGATAGTATTTATCCACCAACTGTTTGGGTGATACACCCTCCTTCTTCGCTGCAAACGTGATCGGTGCACCATGTTCGTCCGTCCCACATATGTGGATAACATCCTCACCCTGTAGCTTCTTGAACCTCGTGTAAATATCAGCCGGCAAGTACGCACCCGCAAGATGCCCAAAATGCAACCTCCCATTCGCATACGGTAACGCGCTTGTCACCAGTATTCTTGCCATACTTTAAGATACGTCGATACCAGCTTCACGCAACAGCTCCTTGAGCTCCATACAGTTTTTAACCGCATATCCATAGAAATCGTTATTGAAATACCCATAAACTTTGTACTCCTTAGCTATATCCTTGATGATATCCGCCCAATACCTCAGCTCAGCCATCGAGTATTCTGATGCGTACCAGTTAACAGTACCGTGCCACCTTATATACGCAAACTCAGCAGTTACCTCCACATCCATCGGTATCCCAGGTGCCGACACTATGCAGTACCCAACTTTATACTCACGCAACACCTTATATGTATCTTTATCGAACCACGTTGGGTGACGAAACTCGATCACATTCTCTTCATCCGGATCCAGCTTACCCAGAAACTCCTCCAACAGCTTAATATCCTTCTTCAGTGATGGCGGTAACTGAAACAATATCGGGCCTTTGCGGTCACCCAACAACGCTATACGATCGTAAAATGCACGTAGTAGATCCTCACGTGCAATGGGTTGCTCATGCGTTATCCTGCGGTTAGCTTTTACCGCAAATATGAACCCCTCAGGTGTCTTCTTCACCCACGCCTTCAACATGTTAGGAAACGGAAACCTATAAAAAGATGCATTTATTTCAACCGTATTGAAGTATTTCAGATAATGTAGTAACCACTCACCTTTGGGTAAATCCTCAGGATAGAAAATACCCCTCCAATGCTCATAATACCAACCAGATGTACCCAGATGTACCTTTGGCATCAGCTACGCTTGAATATCCACACCCCGTCGGTACCATCCACCTCAGTAAGCTTCACATCCACAATGTAGTCTCTACCGATCTCCACTTTTTTACCCACATACGTGGCTTCTATCGGTACCTCACGACCACCACGATCGATAAGCACTGCTAACTCAATACGTTTGGGCCTCCCATAATCCATTATCTCACATAATGCCGCACGCACCGTACGGCCGGTGAATATCACATCATCCACCAGCAGTACCACCTTATCGTCGATCTCTGGCGATATTTTTGACGCCTTAATAACCGGCTTCTTATCTATCATTGTCAGATCATCCCTATAAAACGTGATATCAAGTGACCCTATCTTAACCGATTTACCCAACGCTTTTAACCTCTGTGCTAACCTCTTAGCCAATGGATAACCACGTGTATATATACCTATCACGTAGATTGTATCCTCATTCTGATGGTGTTTCACCACTTTACATGCAATCTCATCCAATAACCGGTTTATATCCTCCTTCGAAAGTATTTGGCTCCCCATCAATACCTACTTGCTTGTTCGAATAAGTCATCCAGCGTTTCGCTCGCTTTCAGGATTTCAACCGCTTCATTGACCCACGGATCTGCCTTCAACCACACCTCATAACGACCGGCGTTACCCCA